>JACRJY010000038.1 GCA_016235585.1 Verrucomicrobiota bacterium
AAGCCCGTGATGCCAGCGGTGGTGCCGGCGAACTTGCAGTCCATGTCGCCGAACGCGTCCTCCCAGCCGATGATGTCGGTGAGCAGGCGGTAGTCGGAAACCTGATCCTTGTCGTCGGTGATGGAGCAGAGGCCGATGCTGATGCCCGCGACGGGCCGGATGAGCGGCACACCGGCATCCATGAGCGCAAGCGTGCCGGCGCAGATGGAGGCCATCGAGGTGGAGCCGTTGGACTCCATGATCTCGCTGGTGACGCGGATGGCATACGGGAAATCCGCGAACGGCACCATCGGCTCGAGCGAACGCTCGGCAAGCGCGCCGTGGCCGATCTCGCGGCGACCGGGGCCCATGATGCGGCCCGTCTCGCCGACGGAGAAGTTCGGGAAGTTGTAGTGCAGGAGGAAATGCTTCTTGTTCTTGCCGCCGGTCCAGGCGTCGAACTCCTGCGCGTCCTCGGTGGTGCCGAGGGTGGCGAGGGCGACCGCCTGCGTTTCGCCACGGACGAACACCGCCGAGCCGTGGGCGCGCGGCAGCAGGCCGACTTCGCTGCTCAAGGCGCGAAGCTGATCGCAGCCGCGGCCATCGAGGCGCTTGCCCTTTTCCATGATCAAATCACGGACGGCTTCCTTCTGGATGTAGTAAAACGCCTGGCTGATGACGAAGTCGGTGACTTTTTCCGCGCCGTGTTTCTCGACGAGCTTCGCGCCGACCTCGGTCTGGATTTCTTTGCACGCGGTTTCGCGGGCGAGTTTGCCCGGGGTGAGCAGCGCGGGGAGCATCCGATCACCGGCGAGCGCCTTGGCCTCGGCGAGGACGTCATCGGGCACGACGAAGAGCTTGAATTCGCGCTTCTTCTTGCCGGCCTTCGCGGCGAGTTCCTTCTGCGCGGCGATAATGGGCTGGCAGGCGTCGTGGGCGAAACGCAGCGCGGCGTTGAAGTCGGCCTCGGAGATTTCCTTGGCCGCGCCCTCGATCATCACCACGTCCTTGTCGCTGCCGACATAGACGAGATCGAGATCGCTCTCGGCCTGCTGGGCGTGCGTGGGGTTGGCGACGAACTGGCCGCCAACGCGACCAACGCGCACCGCGCCGAGCGGGCCGTCCCACGGGATGTCGCTGACCATCAGCGCGGCGCTCGCGCCGTTGATGGAGAGGATGTCCGGATCGTTCTCGCCGTCGGTGCTCAAGAGGATGGTCTGCACCTGGACCTCGTTGAGCATGCCCTTGGTGAAGAGCGGGCGGATGGGCCGGTCCGTGAGGCGGCAGGTGAGGATTTCCTTCTCCGACGGGCGGCCTTCGCGTTTGAAGTAGCTGCCGGGGAACTTGCCGCAGGCGGCGGCCTTCTCGCGGTAATCCACCGTGAGCGGGAACCAATCCTGCCCGGGCTTGATTTTGTTCGAGGCGACGGCGGCGGTGATGATGATGGTTTCGCCGAGCCGGACGGTGACGGCACCGTCGGCCTGTTTGGCGAGCTTGCCGGTTTCGATGATGATGGAACTGGACCCGACCTGGGCCGATACGCTTACTGACATAGGACTTGTTTTCTTTCGCGGCCCGCCGACGCCGGAGGAACTTCATTGAACGCCTGTTCGCAGGCGCTGAATGAAATTTCCCCTCGTCAACGGGCCATTGCTTGTGCGGCGTTGGTAATGTGAAAGGACGGTGCGGAGCCGCGTTGGCCGCGCCGTCCTGGGAAACGAGAAATGAAATTTGCCGAAGTCACGCGGTGGGAAAACCGCTCCGTCCGCCTACTTGCGGAGCTTGAGCTTCTTCGTCACCGCCTGATAGCGGCCGGGGCTGGTCGTGTGCAGATAGTCCAGCAACCGCCGGCGCTGTCCGACCATGACCAGCAGCCCGCGACGCGAGCTGTGATCCTTGAGGTTGGTCTGCAGATGCTGCGTGAGATGGTTGATGCGCTCCGTGAGCAGCGCCACCTGCACATCCGCCGAGCCGGTGTCCTTTTCGTGGACCCGGAAATCGGCGATATACTTGGCCTTCGTTTTGGCTTCCATAGTTCTTCGTTTCTATAACAGGGGGGCGAGCCTAGGGATCGCGGGGGCGGGTGTAAAGCACTTTCCCAAGGCGAAAAGGGTCGGCAAAGCCGGGCGCTCCGCCGCTCCCGCTCAACAGGCGCAAATCCGCGCCGCTTCCAGCCGGCGGCCAATTTCCGCCGCGACGTTCTCCGGCGAAATGCCGCGCAGGCACGCCAGCGGCTTCTCAAAATCGCAGCTCCCCTTCAGGCACGGCGCGCACGGCAGCGGAACCCGCAGCGCCCGCTCCACCTGCCCATACGGCCCGGTGCGGCGCGGGTCGGTGGGGCCGAAGATCGCGATGACGGGCTTGCCGAGCGCGGCGGCCACGTGCATCGGCCCGGTGTCGTTCGTCACGGTCAGCTCGGCGAGGCGAACCCACTCGATCATTTCCGGCAGCGAGGTTTTTCCCGCCAGGTTGAGCACGCGCCCGGAATCCACCTGCGCCAGCGCCGCGCCGAGCGCAAAGTCGTCCGCGCCGCCGAGGATGGCGAAATGAAACTGCGGCTGCTCGCGGGAAATGATTTTGATGAGTTCCGCGAAGTGCTCCAGCGGCCAGCGCTTGTTGTCCCAGCGCGCGCCGGGGCAGAGGGCGAGCCAGCGTTTGCCGTCCGCGCTCCATTTGCGGCGCAGTTTGGCGGCGACCTGCCCGCGCGGCGGGAGCCAGGTGAACGCGCCATGCGTGGGCACGCCGAGCCGCCGCAGCACGTCGAGATACCAGTCCACGGCGTGGCAGCCGTAGCTGGGGCGCGGCACGGCGAGGTCGTAAAATCCGTGCGCACCCTCGCGGCCTGTGTCGAGGCCGATGCTCAAGCCGCCGTTGGCGAGCCACGCAAACGTGCCGCTGCGAGCCAGACCTTGCAGGTCAATCACCCAGTCGAACCGCTGCCGACGCATTTGCAGAATGCCGGCGAACAGTTCCGGCCAGTGAACTGGCGAGCGCCAGCGGCGGCGGTCGAAGGGGATGATTTCCGCGAGGTCGGGATCGTTTTCGAGCAGCGGCGTGAGTTCGCTCGCGAGCCACCAGGAGACGTGCGCGCCGGGGCGGTGGAGCTTGAGCAGCCGCAGGAGCGGCAGGGCGTGGATGACATCGCCCAGCGAACTCGGCTTGAGGATGAGAACTTTCAAAAGCGTGGCGGTTCCGATTGCCCGGCGGAATCAGAAAACAAACGGGCTGCTTTCACCTGTGATTGGGGCGTTCGGGGTCCACCCTTCAGGGGGTTTGGCGGGCGGGGGCACGCGGAAGCGTGGACACCAAACGCCGCACCCTTTCCGCGCATATCCAGCTTTCCTATTTGCCGTAGGAGAGCCGGTCGGCAAGCCGCTCCGGCAGGCCGGCGGCGCGGATTTTCGCCTGCGCCAGCGCGATGTCGTAGTCCAGCCGGCGCAGCTCGATGGTCGCGTCGTTCAGGTCGTAAATCACGTAGGCGGCCTTGGGGTTGCCGTCGCGCGGCTGGCCGACGCTGCCGACGTTGACGAAATACTTCTTCCCGAGCTCCACCTTGAACTTCGAGTAGGTGCCGCCGCGCACCTGGCTGTCCTTCACAAAGGCGACGGGGACGTGCGTGTGGCCGAAGAAGCAGACGCTGGTGTTCTGGTAGGTGAAGCTGGCGGCGGCGGCGAGCTTGTCGAACACGTAGCCCCAGCGCTGCGGGCCGTCGAGCGTGGCGTGGACGATGGCGAAGTTGGAAACGAGCCGGATGTAGCGCAGGTCGCGCAGCCACTGGGCGTCCTCCTCGGAGAGCTGCTGGCGGGTCCAGTTGACGGCCTCGGCGGCGTGGGGGTTGAAGCCCTCGAGCGTGGCGTTGACGGAGCAGTATTCGTCGTGGTTGCCCTTCACGCAGGGCATGGCCATGGTGCGGATGAGGTCGAGGCATTCCTTGGGGTTGGCGTTGTAGCCCACGACGTCGCCGAGGCAGGCGTAGTGCGTGCACTGCTGCTCATTGGCGTCGTTGAGCACGACCTTCAGCGCCTCGAGGTTGGCGTGAATGTCGGCGATGATGGCGTATTTCATCTGGCGGCGTTCAAAGTCTAGCGGACAATTTCAAAACCACGAAACCCGCCCGGCGCGGAACTCCAGGTTGAATGTTCATTTTCAATAAATCTCTGCAAACCCGACTCGCGCACGGCCTGCTGGAAGGCTTCCAGTTCAGGCTTCTCACCTTCCACGAGCAGCTCCACCCGGCCATCGGCGAGGTTCCGCACCACGCCGGACAGCTCGTAACCCGGCGCGAGCGACTTGACCGTGTAGCGGAACCCGACGCCCTGCACGCGGCCCGAATAAATAACCTGCAATCGCACCCGGCTCATGTTCACGGGGCGGACATCCAAGGGCGAGCCCGCCGGAGTGGGCGCAATATCGGCATTCCCCCCGGCGATGGCAAGCGCGAAGGAGGGAAAACCGTTCCTCCAGGCGGACAATCGATCTGACGGCAACACGCGCGGAACCATCGCTGCAATGATGATTTGAGACCTCGGCAAAAGTGCCGCAAGGTAGTGGGACAGGCTTCCAGCCTGTCCAGTTTGATCCAAAACAACCCGTTCTGGACAGGCAAGATGCCTGTCCCACTACGTTTTGCAGAGGTCTCGATTTGAGAGGCGTTGCTGCAAAACGTTCTGCAAAGCCGTGTAACGGGGATGCCGGGAGCGGCGTCAATTGACCCGGTTAACCAAACAAAGGCCGGAGTTGAACCCCCGGCCGCAACCGCAGAACAATTATGACAAACAAGACGATTATCCTGGCCGCCCTGCTGGCCCTGGCCCTCACTCCCTTCGCCAATGCCGCCGACGCCGCCGGCAAGGCGCGCAAAGGTGGCGCGGGTGCCGCCGGAGGACGCTTCGGCGGCGGCCTCGAAGAACTGAACCTGAACGAGGATCAAAAGAGCAAGCTTCAGGAGTTCATGCGCGAGAATGGCGAGAAACTGCGCGCGCTCCGCGAGGATCAGAGCACCCCGCGCGAGGACAAGGCAAAGAAGTTCCAAGAGTTTCAGGAGGCCATGTCTGCCAAGATGAAGGAAGTGCTGACTGCCGAGCAGTTCACCAAGTGGGAAAAGAGCCGCGCCTCCGGCCCCGGCGCGGGCGGCCTGGCCGGTGGCCGTGAGCAAATTCAGAAGGCGCTGGAGGAACTCAACCTGACCCCGGAGCAGAAGGAAAAAGTGGAGGCGGCCATGAAAGAGCAGGGGCAGGCGATGCAGGGATTGCGCGACGCCTCGCCCGAGGAGCGGCGGGAGAAGTTTCAAAAACTTCAGGAAACGATGACCGCGAAGATGAAGGAAATCCTCAACAAGGAGCAGTTTGAGAAGTGGGAGAAGTCACGGGCGGCACTCGGCGGACGCCTGGGCGGCGGCGACGCGGCGAAGAAGAAGCGCGGCAACAACTGATCCGCCTTCGAGTTTCGAGCGGATATTTTTCAACAGGGCCGGACGGCTTGAAGCTGTCCGGCTCTTCTTATTTTGCAGTCATGGCTTCCTCTTCCGCTGCTGCTGCGCGCGGCGCTTGGCTTCGAGCAACTGGCTCGTCGTGCTCACGGGCGGAGCTTCGGCAACGGGCTTCGTTAGCGCGGTGGAGCTTTCTTCAATCGGTTTTGTGGTGGCCGCAACAGCCAGCGGCGCGGCGGCGGGCGTTGCGATTTCTCCGGGCTTGATTGCACGCACGTCCACCTCGCGGGCGGGCGCGGTCTGGACGGCGCGCACCTGTTCACGCCGGGCGAGCAGCGCGGCGAGGGATTCCTCGGCTTCCACCGGCACCAACTCGCGCCGCCAGAAAAACACTCGCCGCCGAAGATACGCCACGGCCCGCGCCCATTCTTCGCGGTCTAGCTGGATGCGTCGCACGCCCACGTCGAGCGTGAACAGCACGATGCCAAGTTTCAGCAGCCATTCCCACCAGTCCTGCGGCTGGAAAGTTTTCACGCGGTCATGCGCGAACGGATTGTCGCGCTTTGGGTCTTCCGGCTTGAGCACACGCCCGCCACCGGCCTCGGCGAGGCGCTGGAGCAGGGCGAAGTTCGGTTCCGTCGCGTTGAATTCCGGCGAATAGTTCACGCTCGCGCCGACGGCCTGCGAGCCGCGCACCTTGCCGTCCTTGAGGTCGAGCAGGTTCACGAGATACGCGCCCGGCTCCTTCATCGGAAAGCGCGCCTCGTAATGCCCCGGCCCCGTCTGCTCCAGCGCGACGGTCTGCTGCCGGCCCTTCGGATCCACGACCGCCGCGCGCAGGTCGAGGAAGTTGCGGTAATTCCCCTGCGCGTCCAGCGCCTCGACGCCGAGCAGCCCCTCTCCCTTGTCCACGGAAAGTTCTGGCGTCAAATCCGCGTTGTCCGCGCGCCGCAAACTCCACTGCGCCGTCTGCGCCCAGAACTGCCGGTATTTCGGCCAGTCCATCCACGCGCGCGCCCACTTCGCCTTCGCGTCGGACGTGAACGCCACCGCGCGGCCCAGGCCGTATTGCCAGTGCGCGAGCAGCGGGTCGCCCTTGTCGGTCAACAGCGGCACCTCGGCGCGGCCCTTCGGTTTGGTGGCAACGTAGCCGAGCATCGGCGGAATCTCCTCCGCGCCGATGCCGCGCACCGGCTCGGTGGATGAAACCAGCCGCGGCGCGAACGGTGATTCAAAAATCGCCGACTTCAAAATCACCGCCGCCTCCTTGGTGAAAATCTGCGGCAGTTGATCCGGCGACTGCACGTCGTAAAACCGCCCGCGCCCCGCCTCGGCCATCGCGATCATCGTCTCCGGCGTCACGTGCCCGCCGATCATCACCGAGCTGATCGTGATGCGGTCGTCGGCGATGGCCTTGAGCAGCGCGTCCGATGGCGCGGAAGGATCGCCGTCGCTGAAGACGACCATGTGCTTGAGGTTGGCGTTGGATTTTTTCAATGCTTCATGCGCCCGTTTCATCGGCCCCTCGAAGCTCACCATGTCGCCGGGGTTCATGTTGGAAATTTCTTTGCCCATCGCCTTTTTGTCGCCGACCACCGCGAGTTCAAAGAGCCATTTCTCCTTGCCGTCCCACAAGATGACGCCCATCTCGTCCTGTGGGCCAAGTGCGTCCAGCGCGGCGAAGGCGATGTCGCGCGCCCACTTGTTGCCGTTCGGAAATTCCGTCGCGTGAACGACGAGCGCCAACGCGCCCTTGGGCAGGACTTTTTTGCTGTCCAACTCCATCTCCACCGGCAGCGCGGCCTCCAGCGGCGTGCCACGATAACCGCCCGCCGCATAAGCCTGGTCGCCGCCGACGCACACGAGGCCGACGCCGAAGTCGCGCACCGCGCTTTCGATGAGCCTCATGCCGTCGAGACCAAGGTCGCCCGCCGCGACATTGACGAGAAAGATGGAATCGTAGCTCTGCAACTCGGCGAGCGTGCCGGGAAAATTGCGCGCCTCCACGGCCTTTACCTCCAGCCGCGCCTGTCGCAACGCGGCGGCGAGCGGCGCGTTTTGCGCCGGGCTGTCCGCGACGAGCAGCACGCGCGCATCGCCGCGCACGTTCACAAAACTCTCGGCGCGGTTGTTCTGCGGCACGGTGTCGCCCGTCGCCTCGACCACGGCCTGGTAACGGTAGAAGCCCGCCTCCGCCAGCCGCTGCGGGAATGTGAACAGGTTTTTCCCGGCGGACAAATTCACCTTCTGCTCGCCGAGAAACGCGTCGTTGCGATACAGCCGCACCGTGGCTGACTGCGGCTGGTCGGCGTTGAGGAAAATTTTCACCTCGAACGGCTGGTCGTGCTTCACCGCCGAGGGAATCGCCAGCCGCTGCACCGCCACGTCGCGCCCGCGCGCCGCGCCGAGCGCCAGCACGTCGAGCGTGACGCCAAGCTGCCGCGCCGCCTGCACGGCGGTCAGCGCGTCGCCGAAATTTTCATTCCCGTCGGACACAAGCAGCAGCCGCTTCTGGCCGTGCTCCGGCAGCGCCGCCGTCGCGAGCCGAAGGGCGGCGGCGATGTCGGTGTTTTCGGGGCTGACGACCGCCTCGATTTTCGCCAAGTCCACCACCGCGTTCGGCGACGACTCGATGGCCGCGTCCGTGCCGAACACGAGCACACCCGCCTTGTCGGGTTTTTCCTTCGCGGCGGCGCTGCGATTCACGTAGTCGCGCGACCATTCGAGCTGCGACGGGGGAATGCTCGCTGAACGGTCGAGCACGTAAAACACATTCATGCCATCCAATGGCCGTCGCCATTGCGCGCCCGCGACGGCCAGCACGAGCGCCGTCACCACGACCAGCCGCCCCGCGAGTGCAGTGCGCCGCCGCCACGGGCCGAGTTGCACGTCGGAAGTCCGCGCGAGCCACCACACCCACGCGACCGCCGGTGGCAGCAACAACAGGTAAAGCGGATGGGAAAACTGGATGAACATCAGCCTTCTCCTCCGCTCGCGCGCCGCAGAAATTTCTGCACCCGATGGTTCACCGAGTCCGCGACGTAGAGATTGCCCTTCGAGTCCAGCGCGATGCCCCATGGATTGCTGAACTGCCCCGCCGCGCCGCCGGGGCCGCCGAGAATTTCCAGCGGCTCGCGGCTCGCGTTAAAAACCTGAATGCGGCTGTTGCCGAACTCACAGACGAAAATGTTCCCCGCTGCGTCCACCTGCACGTCGTAGGGATAACTCATTTCACCGCGCCCCGCGCCGGCCTTGCCGAGTGCGCCAAGAAACTTTCCCTCGCCGGTGAACACCTGCACGCGGTGATTGCACGAGTCGGCCACATAAACGCGGCCCTGCGCATCCACGCCAATTCCCTCCGCACGGTCAAACTCACCCTCGCTGCGTCCGGGTTTACCGAACGCGCCGAGAAACCTTTCCCCGTTCGCCGAGAAGCGCTGCACGCGCTCGACGGTCATGTATTCGCTCACGTAGATTTCGCCGCGCGTATTCACCGCTGCCGCGCGCGGGAACGAGAGCTGGCCCGCGTTGGTGCCGTGTTCGCCCCAATGGCGGATGATTTTCAAATCCGGCGAAAAGTGGTTCACCCGCGCGTAGTGCGGTTCGACGACGACGATGTTGCCCGCCGCGTCGCGGCACATTCCCTTGGGTCGTCCCTTGTCCGTCTGCTCCATCTGGAAGCTCGCGAGGAACGCGCCGTCGGGCGAAAACTTCTGCACGCGCCCCGTCATGTCCGCGACGAAGAGGTTGTCGCGCGCGTCCACGGCGACGGAGCGCGGCTTGTTGAACTGCCCCGCGCCCGCGCCCCGGCTGCCGATGATTTTCACGCGGCTGAAAAATTTGCTTTGAACCGGCGCTTCGCCTTCGTTCGCCGGACGGCAGCCGTTTGCTGCGACGGCGAGAAGCGCAAAAGCCAAAGTCGGCTTCAAGAAACGAAATTGTTTCGCGCGAGCCAGCCAAAACATTCCCAGCGGCAGCAGCGCCAGCGCGAGCAGCAGGAAACACAGCGCGTCCACCTGTGCGTTGTGGCCATAGTGCAGCAGGTTGAAAATCCGCAGCGCGACCGTCTCCGTGCCGGGCGGCACGATCACCACGAGCGATTCGACATCCCACAGGCACAGCAGGTAGACGACATACCACGCCGCCGCGAGCTGCGGCCCGCACTGCGGCCACACGACGTGCCGCCACGTCTCCCAGCGCGACGCGCCGTCGAGCCGCGCGAGGTCGGCGAGGTCGCGGTCCACCGCGCGCCGCGCGTGCGCCACGCCGTTCCAGCCAATCGCGAGATAACGCACCGTCAACGCCAGCAGCACAACGCCGACGCTCTGGTAAAACGCGATGAACGGCGGGCGGTTCAAAAGCCAAATCCAGCCGATGCCCAGCAGCACGCCCGGCACGAGAAATGGCAGCCAGAGCCATGCACCCAATCGCCACCGCCACGTTGCGAGTCCGAACAAAACTGTCAGCGTGGCCGTCACTGCCGCAAAGACAAACGACTGCCAAAGCGCACTCTGTCCCGCCGCAAGCGCGCCGGGCAGCGCGGCCCAAATGCGGCTGGAGGCCAGCAAGTCCGCCAGCGGCAATCCGACGGACAGCGCGAGTGTCGCCACGCCGAGGATTGTCACGGCGATTCGCCAGCGTGCGCCGAGTTGCCGGCGCAGGGCGGTGTTGTCCGCGCCGTTCGCCGTTGCGGGCCACGCGACAGCGCGGTGCCGCAGAAGCCAGACCAGCAACAACGGTCCGCACACGAGCGGCCAGCAGAGGTGCAGTGCCGCCGCGTAGTCGAATGTGGTATTGAAGCTCACCCAGAGTTCGGCGGGGAAAACTCTCGTCTGCAAAATTGCCGGGACGGCGAAGTTGTTCAGCGCGAGCACGAAGGTCAGCGCCGCCGCCGTTGCCAGCGCGCCGCGTGCGAGCGGCAGCAGCAGCCAGCGCAGCAGCAGCCCGCCGCGCAGAGCGGAGTCGCTCTCCAACAGTGTCGGCGGAATCCGACGCCACGCGCCGAACACGGCCAGCGCACTCACGGGCCAGAGCAGCAGCGCGAGCAGCCAGACCGTGCCGCCGAGTGAAAAAAGATTCACCGGCAGCCAGCGCCGCCACGCGCCAGTCTGGCCGAGATAATTCAGCCAGCAATTGACGACGAGAAACGGCGGCAGCGCCAGCGCGACGATGGTGAGCACCAAGACCACGCGCTGCCAGCGCGCCGGCAAAATCGCGAGCCACAGCGCCACGCCCAAACCAAGCGCCAGCGCCAGCAGCGTCGCCGTTGCGCTGATGAGCAGGCTGTTTTGGAGCAGGGGCCAGTTCATTTTATCGCTGGAGCGCAGGCCGTGTGGGTCAAAGACATAATTCTCAACCGGAATGATGCGGTTGAAATGGGGAGCGCGACCGTCCCGGTCGCACCCGTCGGCGTCTCGCCGACGGGCTCTTGGCGCATCCTCGGCAAACGCAAAGATTTGTCCGGCCGCAGCGGGGAAGTTTTCGGCGCGACGCCGAAAACAGCGGGCGAGACGCCACGCGC
>JACRJY010000042.1 GCA_016235585.1 Verrucomicrobiota bacterium
GAGGGCCGGAGCAGCTCCACCACAAGTGATGATCGATCCCCCAACTTCGAGTCCGACGGGCCGGCGGAATTGCACCAGGCCTATTTCACGCTCGGCAACCACAAGGAGTTTCCCGTCTCGCTCAAGGCGGGCCGCCAGGAGTTGAGCTACGGCGACGAACGGCTCGTCGGCGCGTTCGCGTGGAACAACATCGGGCGTGTCTTTGATGCGGTGAAGCTGCGCGGGCAGACCGAATGGTTCACCGCCGAGGGTTTCACCAGCAAAATCGTCTTGCCGGACGACAACAACTTCAACATGTGGAACGACTACAACGTCTTCTCCGGCCTTCACCTTTCAACCAAGGAGATTCCGAAGAACCTGACCGAGGTTTATTTCTTCGCGCGCAACGAGGGCATTGGCAGCGCCACGGCCAATCCGGGGGCGTTCGCGCCCTTTCAAACGGCGTCGTCCGCGGCGCGCGACATCTACACCCTTGGCGCGCGGTTCAAGTCGAACCCCGGAGATTTCGGCAATTTCGACTACACCGTCGAGGGCGCGTATCAGTTCGGCAACTGGAAGCCGACGGTTGCCACGGCGCGTGAAGACCATCGTGCCCACGCTTTCGCTGCCAATGTCGGCTACACGTTTCCGGACACGTTCGGCACTCCGCGACTCGCGCTGGAATACGCCTACGCCTCCGGAGACAGCGACCCCACCGATGGCACGCATGAAACTTTTGATCAGCTGTATCCCACCGGGCACAAGTTCGAGGGCTACATGGATTTCGCCTCCTGGCAGAACATTCATGATGTCCGCAGCATCTTCCAAATCAAGCCCACGCCCCGTCTCTCCCTCGCAGTCGAAGGCCACCTCTTCTGGCTCGCGGATTCAGCGGACAATTTTTACAACAAGGGCGGCGTCGCCCGCGGCGGGGCCACCGCCTATCAGGCCCCCGCCGCCCAAGGCACCGGCTTCGGACGCAATCCCGGCTACAGCAGCTTCGTGGGGAGCGAACTGAACGTGGTCGCCGGTTTCGCCGTCAATAAATTCACCGCCCTGGAAGCGGGTTACGGCCATTTCTTTACCGGCGACTATGTCAAGCAGACCTGGAGCGCTCCGGGCTTCGGATCCGCCGACGCCGACTGGTTCTACGTGCAAATCAACGTGAAATTCTGAACAGGGCCGAGCCGCCCATCGCCGTTGTTCGTTTGCGTCCGCCCTGTGCAAACTTGGACAGGGCCGGTTTGCGTCCGTGCGACCGTTCCGCGCCGGTGAAACCGTTTCCAATCCCGCCGCCCGGCGCGGACGCACCGTGAAAACGAGCGCCGCCAGCCTTTTGTAGGCGATTCATCGTTCCGATGAAAACTATTCACGGCCACCACCACGGCTTTGGCACCACCGCCGCTTTGAGAAGCCCCCATGCACAAGGCAAAAGAATTTCGGCGAGCGGGACACGGGACGGCCCCCGTGAGTTTGTTCCTTCATTTCGACATGAACTTCACGATCTGGGCACGGCTCGACGTGACGAAAGCTGCCCGATGACCCCGCTTTTGGACACGCCGCCGTCCGCTGCCCCGGCCCGAAATCCATCCCCCGCAGAACCCACTGCCGGAGCCGACGATTCGCGCACGCTGATTGACGCGCTGCTCGCCGAGCAGCGCGAGCTGACGGCGGTGGAGGAATTTTCCCGCACGCACGACGCGCACGAAGTCCGCAACCGCCGCTATCGCGACCTGCTCCCCGCGTCCGCGCCTGCGCCCGGCCAGCAATACGCCTTCGAGGTGGATCTCGACCAATGCAGCGGCTGCAAGGCCTGCGTCACCGCGTGCCACTCGCTCAACGGCCTCGACGACGACGAAACCTGGCGCAGCGTCGGCGCGCTCACTTCGACCGACTGGCGCGCGCCGGTCAAACAGATTGTCACCACCGCCTGCCATCATTGCGTGGATCCCGGCTGCCTCACCGGCTGCCCGGTGCTCGCCTACGACAAGGATCCCGTCACCGGCATCGTCAAGCACCTCGATGACCAGTGCATCGGCTGCCAGTATTGCGTGATGAAATGCCCCTACGAAGTGCCGCAATACTCGAAGGTGCGCGGCATCGTGCGGAAATGCGACATGTGCAGTTCGCGCCTCGCGGTCGGCGAAGCGCCCGCGTGCGTGCAGGCCTGTCCGAACGAGGCCATCAGCATCACCGTGGTCGAGCAGCAAAAGATTCGCGGCAAGTATCGCGGCACTCCGACGCTGAACGTGGAAAAGGAGCAGAGGAGAAAGGGAGAAAAGGAGAACAAACGCGCGGGCGAATCCTCCCTTTCTCCTTTTCCCCTTTTCCCCTCCGCGAACCTTTTCCTCCCCGACTCGCCCAATCCCGCGATCACGCTGCCCACCACGCGCTACGTCTCGCAACGCTCGCTGCCCGTCCATCTCGAAGCCGCCGACGCGCACGAGGTGCGTCCGGCGAAAGCCCACGTGCCGCTCACGCTCATGCTCGTCTTCTCGCAACTTGGCGCGGGCCTCGCGCTGGCCGGGGCGCTCGACGCCGGACGTTCACGCGTGCTCACGCTCGCCGCGCTGGCCGCCACGCTGATCGGCGTGGTCGCGGGCACGCTGCACCTGGGGCAGCCGCTCAAGGCGTGGCGCAGTTTTCTCGGCTGGCGCAAATCGTGGTTGAGCCGCGAACTGATCGCGTTCGGGGCGTTTCCCGCCGCGCTCGGCGCGCACGCCGTCATCCTTCATCCGCTGACCGCCCTTCTCGCCGCACTGCTCGGCCTCGTCGCCGTGGCGTGTTCGGCCATGATTTACGTGGACACCCGCCGCCCGTTTTGGAGCGCGCCGATGACGTTCGGAAAATTCTTCGGCACCGCGCTCCTGCTCGGCGGAACGGGCGCGCTGGTGCTGGCGGTGCTGTCGCCCGCCGGTTCAATTTCGGTTGCCGCCGCCGTGGCGCTGGCGGCAGCGGGCGGGGTGTTGAAGCTGGCGGCGGAAAACCGCGTGTTCCGGTTTCTGGTGGATGAGCAATCACCGCAGCTCACAGCGCTGAACAAGACCGCGCTGCTGCTCTCCGGGCGGTTTGGCTTCGTTTCGCGCGTGCGCGTCGCGTGCGCGCTGATCGGCGGGATTGTTTTCCCCGCGCTGCTGCTCGGCGGCGCGAATGGCTTCGCCCCGCTCGCGGTGGCCGCGCTCGTGCTCTGTCTGGCGGGGGAATTGATCGAGCGCCATTTGTTTTTCGTCGCCGAAGTCGCGCCGAAAATGCCGGGAGGCGGGAACGCATGAAGACGAACTTCGATAGTCGAGGGCCGGGGGCCAAGGGTCGAGAGCCGGCAGCCGGGCGCGCGCCGACTGGCGTTCGACCCTCGACTCTCGACCCTCGGCGTTCCAATTCCCTCCTCCGCCAGTGGACCGGCCCGCTGACGCAGGATCTCATGCTGCATCCGGGCGAGTTCGGCCTCGGCAAAGTTCCCGCGCGCCTGCAGCCCGACGCCACGACGCGCTCGATCTGCGGCTTCTGTTCCACGGGCTGTTCGCTCGATGTGCATCTGCAATCGGGCATGGCCGTGAACCTCACGCCCACCGCCGATTATCCGGTGAACCTCGGCATGGCCTGCCCGAAAGGCTGGGAGGCGCTCACGCCGCTGGCCGCGCCCGACCGCGCGACGCAGCCGCTCCTGCGCAATCCGAAAACCGGCAAGCTCGAACCCGTGGACTGGGACGAGGCGATGCAGGTTTTCACGCTCAAGTTCCGCGCGCTGATGGACCAGCACGGGCCGGAGAGCGTGGCGTTCTTGAGCACCGGCCAGATTTGCACCGAGGAGATGGCGTTTCTCGGCGCGCTCTGGAAATTCGGCATGGGCGCGCTGCACGGCGACTCGAACACGCGCCAGTGCATGGCCACGAGCCACGTCGCCTACAAGCAGAGCTTCGGCTTCGACGCGCCGCCCTACACCTACGCGGACTTCGAGGAGTCGGACGCGCTGGTTTTCCTCGGCTCAAACCTCTGCATCGCGCACCCGATCCTGTGGCAGCGCGTGCTCCGCAACAAAAAGAACCCCGAAATCATCGTCGTGGATCCGCGACGCACCGAGACGGCGATGAACGCGACGCAGCATCTCGCGCTCGCGCCCAAGTCCGACCTCACGCTGCTCTACGGCGTGGCAAACCTGCTGGTGCAAAACCACTGGCTCGACCGCGCGTTCATCGAGCAGCACACGACGGGCTTTGCGGAGTTTGCCGAATTCGTGCGCCCGTTCACGCCGGACATGGTCGCGGCGGAAACCGGGCTGACGGTGGGGCAGCTTTTCCGTTTCGCCGAAACCATCGGCACGCGCAAGGCCGTGAGCTTTTGGTGGACGATGGGCGTGAACCAAAGCCACGAGGCCGTCCGCACCGCGCAGGCGATCATCAATCTCGCGCTGATGACCGGCAACATCGGACGACCCGGCACCGGCCCGAACTCCGTCACCGGCCAGTGCAACGCGATGGGCTCGCGCCTCTACGCCAACGCCTCGGGCCTGCTGGGCGGGCGCGATTTCCTGAACGCCGAACATCGCGCCGAGGTCGCGCAACTGCTGCACCTCCCCGTCGAGCGCATTCCGGCGAAGAACTCGCTGGCTTACGATCAGATTTTGGAGGCCGTCGCCGAGGGGAAGATCAAGGGCCTGTGGGTCATCGCGACGAACACGGCGCACTCGTGGATTGATTCCGCCCGCGCCACCGGCGCGCTCGACCAGCTCGAATTCCTCGTCGTGCAGGACATGTTCACGACGACCGACACGGCGCGGCACGCGCACCTGATTCTGCCCGCCGCCGGCTGGGGCGAGAAGGAAGGCACGTTCATCAACAGCGAACGGCGCTTCGGTCATGTTAAAAAAGTTTCGCGCGCGCCCGGCCAGGCGTTGAGCGACTTCAACATCTTCCGCCTCGTGGCCGAATACTGGGGCTGCGCGGAGATGTTCACGCAATGGACTTCACCGCAGGCCGCGTTTCAAGTCCTGAAAAAACTCTCCGCTGGCCAGCCATGCGACATCACCGGCATCGAGGACTACCGGCAGTTGGATGCGGCAGGCGGGATTCAGTGGCCGCTGACAGAAGGTATGAATTATGAGGTAGGAGGTATGAAGGACACTCACGCCGATCCTGTTTCATACCTCCTACCTCATAATTCATACCTTCAGGAGCGCCGCCTCTTTGCGGACGGGAAATTCTTCCACGCCGACGGCAGGGCCAAATTCCTGTTCGACCCGCCGCGGCGCATGGCCGAGCCGGTGGACGGCGAGTTTCCGCTGGTGATGCTCACGGGGCGCGGCACCAGCGCGCAATGGCACACGAACACGCGCACGGCCAAGTCCGCCGTGCTGCGCACGCTGTATCCCGCGAATCCCTACGTGGAGATCAGCCCGGACGACGCGGCGCGGCTGCGCATCGAGCCGAACACGACCGTGGCCGTCGTCTCGCGGCGCGCGCGCGCCGAGTGCACCGCCGTCGTCACGCCCACGGTGCGGGCCGGCCAGGTGTTCGTGCCGATGCACTATGACGTGACGAACCGGCTGACGCGCGCCGAGTTCGACCCGCACTCGCGCCAGCCCAGCTACAAATACTGCGCCGTGCGGCTGGAGAAAATTGAAAAGAAGTCGTTATGAGCGAGCGCCTGTTTAACGCCGAACAAATGGTTCGTTTTTCCGACGAGAAGGCGGTTGTCACGGAGGTTGCCATCACCCCGCATTCGAGCATTGCCGTGTGGGGCGTGCGGCCCGGCCAGGAAGTTCCCGCCCACACTCACCCGGACGGCCAGGATACGTGGGTGATGCTGCGCGGCGAACTCACCTACTATCTCGGCAACGGGCGGCGGCGCACCATCCGGGCGGGCGAGATTGACGTGGCCAGCCCGGGCGAAGTCCACGGCGCAATCAACCAGAGCGCCGCCGAGGCGGTGTTTCTGTCCATCTACAACGCGCCGAAACTCGGCTGGCAAAAAGCCAGCCCCTGAACGCATGGCCGGCATTCCTCACATTCCCGAAACCGCCCCGTTCAACGCCGAGCAGCGCGCGTGGCTCAACGGCTTTCTCGCCGGGATTTTTTCGCAGATGCCCGCGAACGGCCAGCCTGCGCCGCAGCTCAACGGCGCGCCCGCCGCGAGCGCCGAGCCGCTGCTGATTCTCTTCGGCTCACAGACCGGCAGCGCGGAAGGGCTGGCGAAAAAGCTCGCGAAGGATTCGCAGTCGCGCGGCTTCGCGCCAAAAATCCTCGCGCTGAATGATTGCGAGCAGGCCAGCCTCGCGGCGGGCGGCAAGGCGGTCATCATCACCAGCACCTGGGGCGACGGCGATCCGCCGGACAACGCGGTGAATTTCTGGTCGTGGCTCAACGCCGACACTGCGCCTCGCCTGGAGAACCTGAATTTCGCCGTGCTCGGCCTCGGCGACAAAAACTATTCCGACTTCTGCGGCGCCTCGAAGAAGTTTGACGCCCGCCTCGAAGCCCTCGGCGCAAAACGCCTCGCCCCGCGCGGCGAGTGCGACGTGGATTACGAGGCGGCGGCGAATGTGTGGATTGATGGTCTGTGGAAAACGCTAGTGGGACAGGCGTCTCGCCTGTCCAGTGGCGCGCCCGCCAATGTCCAGTCGCAGACGAACGGAAGTGATTTCCTCAACACGGGCGAGACGTCCGCCGTTAGGACAGGCGAGACGCCTGTCCCACTACCACAATACGGCAAATCCAATCCCTTTCCCGCCAAGTTACTCAAGAACGTCCTGCTCAACCAGCCCGGTTCAGGCAAGGAAGTCCGCCACTACGAGATCGCGCTCAACGGCAGCGGCCTGACTTACGAGGCGGGCGATGCGCTCGGCGTCGTGCCAGTGAACTGTCCTGAGCTGGTGGAAGAAGTCGTGGCGGCGCTCAAGGCCAGCCCCGACGAGAACGTGAAGTTCGGCGACAATATCATGTCGCTGCGCGAGGCGCTGACGCACCACCTCGACATCACCAAGCCGTCACCAGAAATGCTCGCCGCCGTGGCCAGGGCCGCGCCGGCCAGCGAACTCGCGCCGCTGCTCGCGCCGGAGAAGCGCGACGAGTTGAAGAAGTGGCTCTGGGGCCGGCACGTCATTGACCTGCTGCACCTGCTGCCCGCGCCCATGCCGGCCGCGGAGTTTGTCAGCCTCTTGAAAAGACTCGTGCCCCGGCTCTATTCGATCTCGTCCTCGCCCAAGGCGCATCCGGGCGAGGTGCATCTCACGGTGGGCGCGGTGCGTTACGAAAGCCACGGGCGTGAGCGCAAAGGCGTCGCCTCCACGTTCCTCGCGGATCGCGTCGGCGACACGAATTTCGTGAAAGTATTCGTGCAGCCGTCGCACGGCTTCAAGCCACCGGCCAATGGTGGCACGCCAATGATCATGGTCGGGCCGGGCACGGGCATTGCGCCGTTCCGCGCGTTTCTGGAAGAGCGGCAGGCCACCGACGCGAAAGGGAAAAACTGGCTGTTCTTCGGCGACCAGAAGCGCGCAGCGGATTTCCTTTACGAGGAGCAGCTCGCCTCGTGGCAGAAGTCGGGTTTGCTCGCGCGTCTCGATCTCGCGTTCTCGCGCGACCAAGAGCAGAAAATCTACGTGCAGGATCGCATGATGGAGCACGCGGCGGAACTGTGGTCGTGGCTCGAGGCGGGCGCGCACTTCTACGTCTGCGGCGACGCGAGCCGCATGGCGAAGGACGTGGACGCCGCGTTGCACAAGATTGTGGAAACCGCCGGTGGCAAGGGCGCGGAGGCCGCGAAGGCTTATGTCGCCAAGCTGAAATCCGACAAGCGCTACCAGCGCGATGTGTATTGAATGAACAGCACCCTTCCAGAGCCACCCGCCAGCGCCGGGTTCACGCCGGAGCAAAAGGAGTATCTGGCCGGCCTGTTCGCCGGCGTGGCGGCGCGCGGCCAGCGGTTCAGTGATGTCGAGCCCGCGCCCGCGCCGAAGGAAGACTTGATCCTTGAGGAGCGCATCAAACGCGAGCTGCATCCGCTCGACGCCTACGAGCAGATCGTCGAGAACGCCGCCGGCAACAAGGCACCGGACAAGGAGGACATTTTCCGCTTCAAATGGAACGGGCTGTTCTTCCTCTCGCCGATGAAGGACGCGTTCATGGCGCGGCTGCGGATTCCCGGCGGCGTGGTCACGACGCACCAGCTCCGCGAACTTGCGCGCGCCGCGCAGGATCTCACCAGCGGCTATGTGCAGATCACCACGCGCGCGAATTTCCAGATGCGCCTCATCCAGCCGAAGGACGCGCCGGAATTCCTCCGCCGCATCCAGGCCGTCGGCCTGCACACGCGCGGCGCGGGCGCGGACAACATCCGCAACCTCACCGCCAATCCGACGGCGGGCATTGACCCGGTGGAGCTGATTGACGTGCTGCCGTTCGTCCAGAGACTGGGGCAAACCATCATCAACGACCGCGCGTTCTACGATTTGCCGCGCAAGTTCAACATCGCCTACGACGGCGGCGGACTGATTGGTTCCGTCGAGGATACGAACGACATCGGCGTGAAGGCGGTGCGAATTGGATCAACGACATCCGCCGCTTCTCCCTCTCCCCTCGGAGGGGAGAGGGATTGAGGGTGAGGGGTGAGCAGGTTCGTTTGATTTCCCAACTGGGCTTGATGATCCAACCACGCTCTGGGGCCCCCCCCCCCCCCCC
>JACRJY010000040.1 GCA_016235585.1 Verrucomicrobiota bacterium
ACTCCTCCTCCGGGCAGTCCTGATAGTAGAGCGGCACAGCAATGTTCTCCTGCACGGTGAGCTGCTGGATGAGGTTGTAGGATTGAAAAATAAAACCCAACTGCGCGCCGCGCACGGCGGAAAGCGCTTCGTCCTCCATCTGCGAAATATCCTCGCCGCCGAGCAGATAGCGGCCGCTCGTGGGCCGGTCCAGACAGCCGAGCAGGTTGAGCATCGTGGATTTGCCGCAGCCCGACGGCCCCATGATGCTGACATACTCGCCCTCGCCGAACGCGAGCGACACGCCGCGCAACGCCTCCACCGTAACCGGCCCCATCTGGTAGGTCTTGCGGACATCCGCGAACTGGACAATGGGCGTGCTCAATTTCGAGTATGAGGAATGGAGTATGAGGAATGGAGTATGAGGAATGGAGAATGGGGAATGGAGAATAGGGGGAAATTACTTCTTCGGCGGCTGGGGCTTGTCCGCTTCCTTGGTGTCGGGCTGGGCGTTTTCTTTGTCCTTCGCCGCCTCTTTCTCGCTCGCTTCCGGCGCGCGCAGGACGACTTTCTCGCCTTCGGACAAGCCGTGTTTGATTTCGATGAACTCGTCGTTGAACTCGCCGACTTCCACTTCGCGGCGCTCCTGCGGCGAGCCTTTGTCCACGAGGCAGAAGTGTTTTCCCTCCACGGGCGTCACCGCTTGAATCGGCACATAGACGACATCCGGCAACGTCTTCACGAGGATTTCCACCTTGGTGCTCATGCCCGGCTTGAGCCAGTCGTGGATGCCGTTGATGGTGATGGTGGTCACGTAGAGCTTCATGTCGGGGTTCATCCACATATTGCGCGAATCGGGCAGCACGCCGACCTTGCTGACTTCGCCTTCGAGTTTCTTATCGGGAAACGCCTCGATGGTAATCCGCACCTTCAATCCCTTCTGCACCTTCTTGATGTAAGTTTCGTGGATGCGGACTTTGACGGCCATCTTCGTCATGTCGGGGATGGTGAGAATCGGCTGCTGCTCGCGCACGACCGCGCCCTCGCGCACCTGCTCTTGGCCGCCGAAATAATACTGCTCCATGTTGCCCGCGCCATAAACGACGAGGCCGGTGCGCTTGGCGCGGATGGTGCATTTGTCGAGCTGTTCGAGCAGGTCCTTGCGCTGGCGCACTTCGAGGTTGTAGCGGCCCTCGGCGGATTTCCACTTCGCCTCGGCCTGCGCCAGCTTGGACACCGCACCCTTGCGCGCACGATCCAGTTCGCGCACGGCCTCGGCGAATTTGGACAACGACTCCTCGCACGATTTGGGGAACTCGTATTTCAGGAACAGCGCCTGCGCCGTCTCCGCGCTCGCCACCTTGAGCCGGCTGGAGTCGTGCCAATACTCGTCCAGTTCCAGCTCCGACTTGGTCATGAATCCCTTCGCGTGCAGCCGCTGCGAGCCTTCGAGCTTGCCCTTGGTCTGGCTGTAATCCTTGAGCGCCAGCTTCAGTTCGTCCTCCAGCTTGCGGATTTTCTGCTTCGCCTCGCCGTCGCCGAGCAGTTCCGGGTCGGCGTATTTCGCAAAATCAATGTTGAAGCGCCGCGGCTGCTCGGCGGGCGGCAGCGCGGAAATGGCGGACGCCGCGCTGGCATTCGTCGCCGTGGTGTTGGTCGCGCCCGCTGGTTCGAGGGAAGGCTTCGGCGGCGCGGTGGGGATGGTCGCGTCCAGCTCGTCCGGCAGGCCGAGCTTGGTGATGATTTCCCGCGTCGCCGTCGCGCCCATGAACTTGTCGAAATCCATCCGCGCGAACCGCGCCTTCTGCCACGCCGCGCTCACGTCACTGATGTTCTGGTTGAGCTGGATGTCGTAGGCCTGCCGCGCGTCCGTGAGCGTGGCGGCGGTGGACTCGAAGGTGATTTCCTGCTGCGTGATCTGTTTTTTGAGATCGGACGAGTCGAGTTCCACCAGCACCCGGTTCGTCTTCACGTCCTCGTCGGTGACCTGGTAGCCCTCCTCGACGATTTTCAAAATCTTCACGCCCGGATAGCCGCGCACCTCGCACTTCACCGCCTGCGATTCGAGCGCCTCGACCGCGCCGCCCTGCAGCACGTTGATCTCCAGCGGGCCGCGCCGCGCCGCGAACGTCGCGCTTTTGCCTGCCGCCGCCGGGCGCGTTGCGTGCTGCCACGCGAACACCACGACGAGCAAGACGGCGGTGGCGATGGCCCAGCGGATGAGTTTAGTTCGGTTTGGCATCCTTCAATTCCTCCCACTGGCCGTTGTCCTTGATGTAGAGAATCCCCATGTCGTTCCAGAACTGAAGCCGCGCGATGGTGTGCGCGACGAGCGCCTGCGTGAGCTGGTTCTTCTGCGTGATGAGGTCGTTCTGCGCGTCCACCTGGTCGCGCGCCGTGCCCCGGCCAATCTGCGCGCGCAGCTCCTGCTCCTCGACGCGCCGCAGGCTCAACTCGACGCCCAGCTTCGCGCTCTCGTAGTTGCGCCGCGCCTGGTCAAGGCCGCGCCAGTCGTTGCGAACCTGCAGTTTCACCTCGTCCTCCTTCTGCGAAAGCTGCCGGATGGACTGCTCGTATAAAATGAGCGCGGCGCGGTAGTTGTTCCGTTCGGCGGTGCGCTCGAACGGCAGATCGAGGTTCAACCCCGCGCTCCAGTGATAGCGGTTGGGATCCGGCGGCTGGAAACCCGTGCTCGTGCCGGACGCGCTGTTGATGCCCGCCGACGCGACCAAATCCACCTGCGGCTTGAGGCCGTTGGCGGCGAGCTCGATGCGGCGCCGCGTGTCATTCGTCTGGTCGCGGAAGTTGTAGAGGTCGAGCCGCGTCGCCAACGCCACCAGCTGGGCGTCCTCGGCGCTCAAATCGGGATGCACGATTTGCAACTGCGCCAGCTCGCGGTCATCGAGCACGATGTGAACGTCGGTGGAGAGGCCGAGTTGAATCTTGAACTGGTCGAGCGCCTGCTTGTAGGCGCGCGCCGCGTTGATCCACGCGGTCTCCGTGCTCAATTCGCTCTGCTTGAGCAGGCTCAACGACTCCTGCGTCTTGCGCCCCTCGTCGGCCAGCGCCTTTTCGCGCTCGACGTTGCGACGGAAGTTTTGCAACCCACGCCAACTGTTCCGCACCGCGTCGCGGTTTTGCAGCACGCCGTAGTAGGCCGTGGCAATCTGCACGGTGAAGTCGCGCTTGAACCGGCTGAAGTCCCGCAGCTTGTAAAGGAACGTCCGCTCGGCCTGCGTGAGGTTTTCCATCGTCGCCTTGTAGCCCGCCCCGCGCCACAGCGGCTGGGTGAGTGTGGCGCCCAGTTGCGAGGACGTCACGGCCCGCGGGTCGCCCGACAGGTAGCGCAGAAAATCCGTCGTGAACGAGGTGGCAATCCGCGCCCCTGTGCGCGCCAGCAGGCTCGCGCCCAGGCTGCCCTGGCTGGCGACGCGCTGCTCCTCCCGCAACGCGATGCCGCCGACAGTTTCCGGCTGGCCGGTCAGCGCGTCCACGGTCACGGTCACGGCCTCGGTGGTGACCTGATAGTCCGTCCGCGCGTTCCCGGAAAAAATCGGCGTGAACCGGTGCCGCGTCAGCGCCAGCGCCAGCGCGTCGAGATAGAGCTGCTCCTTGCTGTTTTGATAGGTGCGCCCGTGTTTCACCGCGAGATCGAGCGCCGCTTCGAGCGAGATGACGCGCGCGCCGCGTTCCGCCGCCGCGTCCGGGCCGAGCGACTCGTCCGGCGCGGACACGAGCGGCAGCGCGTCGAGCGAGAGCTGGTTCGTCTGCTCGATGCTGAAGCGCCCGGCCATGTTCGGCACCATGGAAGTTTTCTGCGCGAAGACCCGTGCCGCCGCCCTGTCCGCCGACTCCTTGTAATGCGCCGTCGAACAGCCCGCCACCGCCAGGCCGGCGAGGCCCAGCGCGCCGAGGATTTTTCGCCCCACAATGGTCATGCGTTTCCCAAACCGGAATCCGGCTGCGTGCCAGATAATAACCACTCGCGCAAAAAAGTTGCGCGGCGGAACGCGTCGTGACTCGCGGCTGCGGGAACGCACGCATCGTAAAACGCCCGCCCGCGAAGTCAACCGCCGCGAACCGCGCTTGACAGCCCCGCGCCGCGCCCGAAGCTTCGCCGGATGCAGAGCGGAATTTTGAAACACGTGGCGCTCGCCTTCCTCATGGCGGTGACGCTGTATGTCGTCGCCTACGGCTGCGACCGTCATCTGCGCCTGCGCCGCGGGCCGTGGCAGGTGAGCTTCACCGCGGAGACGAACGGCACGCCCGCCGTCATCATCCGGCACGCGAAGCTGGGCGTGGAAGAGTTCAAAATCATCTTCGCCGGAGAGCAGCTTCCCGCCAGCTTCCGGCCTGCGACCGTGGTGTTCGACACGCCGGCCAAGCCGCCGCCGTTCGGTCAGTGGGTCTTCGACGACTTGATGTGGCTGCCGGGCACGGTGACGCTGAACCTCTTCGGCCACGGCGTGCAACTGCTGCCGCGCACCCTGACAGTGGACGTGAAAGAGCACGCCTGGCAGCCACGCGCCACGCTGACCGTCACGCCGGCAGAAAAGCGCCCGCCGGAAAACCCCAAGAGCCGCGCAGCCAAAAAACCATAGGTCGTGTTTTCAGCGGCATCGCTCCGGTTAAAGCGTGAAGAGCAGCAGCAGAATGCTGGCTGCCCCGGCTCCGATGGTGATGAAGCCCCACGTGCGCGTCATCGCCAGCTTCCACCAGAGGTAAAGCCCCGTGCCGATCCAGACGAGCATCGTGACGCAGAACACGTCCACGATCACCGCCCAGAGATTGTTGAGAAAACCCGGCTGCCCGTAGCCGGTGCGGAAGTGGAGCCGCGTGAGCAGTTCGGGCCACGCGAACTTCTTCTGCTCGGCCCGCAGTTTTTTCTTTTCGAGGTCGTAGGTGAGCCGCTTCGGCTGCCAGAAGTTCTGGACGTTGATGGTGAGCCGCTGGCCCTGGCGCTGCACACCGAACGCGCCGCTCAATCCGTTCTCCGACAGAATCCGCTGCGCCGTGTCGCGCAGGCGGTCGTTGCCCGGCGGCACGTCGAGCGCGCAGTCCTTTTCCCAGAGCGGCAGCCACTGCGGTTCCGTGGCGCGGAATTTTTCAAACCAGCCGTGGTGGTTGAACAACACGGTGGACAGCGCGTAAATCATCACCCACGGGATCAGCAGCATCCCCAGGTAGAGGTGCATCCGGCGAAAGAGGAGGTTCCAGTTGGTCATGGCGGCGGCGCGTCAGATGGTGGCGAGCAAAACTCCGAACACTCCAAGGCCAACGAGCGCAAAAGCCGCGCCCCACGCGCGCGCCGGCCTGATCTCCCACCACATCCAGAGGCCCGACGCGATCCAGAACATCATCGCGACGATGACGAGATCCACGGCGACGGCCCAGATTTTCAAGGATAGGAACGGCTGCCCGTAGCCGTGCCGGAAGTGCGCGCGGTTCACAAACGCCGGCGCGGTGAACGGCTGCTTCTCGATGAGCAACCGGTTTTCCTTGCGGAAATAAGTGATGCGGTGAATCGCGAACGCGGCGTTTCGGTTGATGACGAGCTTCGGCTGATTCGGCCCGCCCTGCACGTTGAACGTGCCGGCGAGGCCGAGGTGTTCGAGGATTTGCGCGCCGATCATCTTCACGTCGGCATCGGCGGAAAAGGCGGCGGTGTATTCGCGCTCCCCGACTTTCTCGAACTTGGCAAAGTTCCCGCCGTAAAGTGCGCGCACGGCCTGGCCGTGGTTCAGCACCAGCCCGCTCAAGGCGTAGATGATCATCCACGGCGTGAGGAACAGCGCCAGATACATGTGCGTGCGGCGGATGATTTTGGACGGAGTCGCGTTCATGGCCGGGAACAATGCCGCGAGCATCGCCGCGTCCGCCGGGGTTGGCGAGCGGAATGTGGGCTGCCCGATTTTCCATTTTCCCGTGGCAGTTTTTGGCTCGAAATCTCGCATTAAGGGTGGATAGCATGAATTTCAACCTATGAACCCGGATCCCTCGCGCGAGGCAACCCTCTTTGCCGCCGCTGCTGAACTTCCGCCCGCCGAACGCGCGGCCTACCTCGACCGCGAGTGCGCCGGAGACGCCGCCCTCCGCACCCGCGTCGAGGCGCTGCTCCGCAACCTCGACGCGCCGGAAAACGTCCTCGACCGCCCGCCGGGGTTCGGCCCCACCGGCACGCTGGCGACGCCCGTGACGGAAAAAGCCGGCGACAAGATTGGCCACTACAAGCTCCTCCAGCAAATCGGCGAGGGCGGCTGTGGCGTGGTCTACATGGCCGAGCAGGAGGAGCCGGTGCGCCGCCGTGTGGCCCTCAAGGTCATCAAGCTCGGCATGGACACCAAGCAGGTCGTCGCGCGCTTCGAGGCCGAGCGGCAGGCGCTGGCGATGATGGATCACCCGAACATCGCCCGCGTGCTCGACGCGGGCGCGACGGACACCGGCCGGCCTTACTTCGTAATGGAACTCGTGCGCGGCACGCGCATCACGGAGTTCTGCGACCAGCAAAAACTTTCCACGCGCGAACGGCTCGACCTGTTCATGCAGGTCTGCTCCGCCATCCAGCACGCGCACCAGAAGGCCATCATCCACCGCGACCTCAAGCCCTCGAACGTCCTCGTGACGATGATTGACGGGAAGCCCGTGCCCAAGGTCATTGACTTCGGCATCGCCAAGGCGACCAACCAGCAGCGACTCACGGACAAGACGCTGTTCACCGCGTTCGAGCAGTTCATCGGCACGCCGGCCTACATGAGTCCGGAGCAGGCGGAGATGAGCGGCGTGGACATTGACACGCGCAGCGACATCTACTCGCTGGGCGTGCTGCTCTACGAACTGCTCACCGGTGCGACGCCGTTTGACGCGGAGCAACTGATTAACTCCGGTCTCGACGGCATCCGCAAGACGCTGCGCGAACAGGAGCCGCTCAAGCCCTCGACGCGGCTGAACACGCTGGCGAACGCCGACCTCAACACCGTCGCCGCGCAACGCCACACCGAGGCGCCGAAGCTCGTCCACACCGTGCGCGGCGATCTCGACTGGGTGGTGATGAAGTGTCTGGACAAGGATCGCACCCGCCGTTACGAGAGCGCCAGCGGGCTGGCGGCGGACATCCAGCGGCACCTCGACAGCCAGCCGATTGTCGCCCGCCCGCCGAGCGCGCTTTATCTGCTCCAGAAAATGGCGCGACGGCACCGGCTGGCCTTCACCGCCGGGACGGCGGTGGTGGCGGCGCTCGTGATTGGCGTGTCGGTCGCTGCAATCTCGCTGCTCCGCGAGCGGGAAACATTCCGGGCGTGGGAGGATGCGGCACAAGCGGCGCACCGCGGCTGGAAGCGGGCCTACACGGCACTACGCGAAACCGAGGCAGCCAAGGCGAAGACAGAAACGGCTCTGACGCAGGCCGAAGCATCCGAAGCGAATGCCAGACAGGAGCGCGACAAAGCCAACACGGAAAAACAGCGTGCTGACCAGCAAGCCACTATTGCACAAGCAGAGGCCGACCGCGCCAGCCGCTTGCTCTACATCGCTCACATGAATCTGGCCAAAGCCGCATGGGATGATGCGAATACGGGTCGTGTTCTGGAGTTGCTTGAACAACACCGACCGAAACCCGGCCAGCCGGATTTGCGCGGCTTTGAATGGTTCTATCTCGACCGTCTCTGCCACAGCGATTTGCTTACGTTAAATGAGCACACCAACATGGCAAGGAGCGTGGCATTCAGCCCGGATGGCAAACGGTTGGCGTCGGCAAGCTCGGATCGGACGGTGAAGGTGTGGGACATTACGAGTGGTCATGCGACGCTCACGTTGAAAGGGCACGCCAGCGGGGTCGAGAGCGTGGTGTTCAGCCGGGATGGCAAACGGCTGGCGTCGGCAAGCTCGGATCGGACAGTGAAGGTATGGAACGCCACGAATGGTCGGGAGACGTTCACATTGAGAGGGCATACCGCAACAGTCGCGAGCGTGGCATTCAGCCCGGATGGCAAACGGCTGGCGTCGGCAAGCTACGATAGGACGGTGAAAGTGTGGGATGCTACAAACGGCCAAGAGATGCTCACGTTGAAAGGGCACGCCGATAATGTCCATAGCGTGGCGTTTAGCCCGGACGGCAAACGGCTGGTGTCGGCAAGCTTCGATCGGACAGTGAAGGTGTGGGACACTGCGAGTGGTCAGGAGACACTCACGTTGAAAGGACACGCCTACGGTGTCTGGAGTGTAGTGTTCAGCCCAGACGGCAAGCGGCTGGCATCGGCAGGCGAGGATCGGACGGTGAAAGTGTGGGATGCTGCAAATGGCCAAGACATGCTCACGTTGAAAGGACACACTTTGAGGGTCAAGAGCGTAGCGTTCAGCCTGGACGGTAAACGGCTGGCGTCGGCAAGTGCCGATCGAACGGTGAAGGTGTGGGACGCCATAGACGGTCAAGAGGTTCTCACGTTGAAAGGTCACAGAGATGGGATCGAGAGTGTGGCATTTAGCCCAGATGGCAAACGGCTGGCGTCGGTTAGCTTGGATAAAACTGTTAAGGTGTGGGACATTACGAGCGGTCAGGAGACGCTCATGTTGAAAGATCACACCGACTGGGTCGTGAGCGTGGTGTTCAGCCCGGACGGCAAACGGCTGGCGTCGGCAAGTTCCGATCGGACGGTGAAGGTGTATGACGCGTCGAGCCGTGAGAAATCCTCACGTTGAAACGGCATGGCGAACTCTAAAACCCAAAGCCGCCAGCTTGAGGAGGCTCACACTTCCAATGCGGAACACGGAGTGCGGAACGCGGAATTCAGTCAGCGCCTCTTGGCGTCGTCGGCTGCCCCGGAAACTGCCGGGAAGGCCGGTTTGCCCTCCGGGAGCCGTATTCGAGGTCAAAACGGCGGTTTTCGGCCTGCCAACCCCGTTTTTCCCGCCAAAACCCCTTCCCCCATCGGCGGCGGGGTGTTCCATGGACGCGCCGGGGTGTTCCCTCCAGCCGCCGGGGTGTTCCATCGTCGCGGCGGGGTGTTCCATGAAGCTCGCGGGGCGTCGCCCCATTTGCTCCATGGAACACCCCGGCGCGGCCAGGGAAGACCCCGCGCCGTCCGGGATGGCTCCTCCGGCGTCGGGCCGCGACTCCGCGCCGTTGCGGAATCGCCCCCCGTTTCCCGCCGCCCGCCCGCGCGCTTGCCAACCGGGTGGCGGCCTGTTGAAATGCACCCATGACGCCGGATCACCAGCCTGACGCGCGGCGGGAGCCAGCCCCGCCCTACGCGCCGCCGCCGGAGACGCAGCGGCTGATTGATGAGCTTTACCGCGAGGAGCTGCGCGAGGCGCGCGCGATGCCGGCGGAGGAGAAATTTCTGGCCGGGCAGCAACTGTTCGAGGGTGCCTGCCGGGTGACGCTGGCGGGGATTCGCCATCAGAATCCCGGAGCCACGGAGGCGCAGTGCCGGGAAATCCTCCGCCAACGCCTCGTGTATCAGCGCAAGCTGGAGGAAACCGCGTGACGATTGACGACGTGGCGCTGCGGGTGGCGGACGCTTTGAACGCGGCCCGCGTTCCGTTCATGCTCGTGGGCGGGTTTTCCAGCAACTACCACGGCATCCCGCGCTCGACGAAGGACGCCGACTTCGTGGTGCAACTGGGCGCGCCGTTGAGCGGAGAGTTCGCCCGCACGCTTGGCCCGGAGTTCGAGGCGGAACCACAATTATCCTTCGAGACGAACACGGGCACACAGCGGCAGGAGTTTCGCGTGGCGGGAACGCTGTTCAAGGTCGAGGTCTTCCGGCTCTCCGGCGACGCGCATGACGAGGAACGGTTCCGGCGTCGCCAGGCCGTGATGGTGGACGGGCATCAGGTGTTTTTCCCCACGGCCGAGGATGTGATCGTCTGGAAGCTGCGCTGGGCGCGCTCGAAGGATCGGGACGACGTGCGCGCCGTGATGGGCGTGCAGGGCGAGAAGCTCGACTGGCCTTACATCGAAGGCTGGTGCGAACGGCACGGCACGCGCGCGTTGCTCGAACAAATCCGCCGCACGGTGCCGAAGCTCTGACCGTCGCCCCGGGCCTCACCATGAGCGATGTCACCCGCCTTCTTGATGCCGTGGGCCAGGGCGATGCCGTCGCCGCCGGGCAGTTGCTCCCGCTCGTGTATCAGGAGCTGCGGCAGCTCGCCACCGCCAAGATGGCACGCGAAAATCCCGGCCACACGCTCCAGCCCACCGCGCTCGTCCATGAGGCGTGGCTCAAGCTCGTCGGGCCGGACGGGCAGGCGCAGTTTCAAAACCGCGCGCACTTCTTCGGTGCCGCCGCCGAGGCGATGCGGCGCATCCTCATTGACAGCGCCCGGCGCAAGCTCGCCGCCCGCCACGGCGGCGGCCAGCGCGCCACCAGCCTGACCAATCTCGAGCTTCCTGCCAGCGCGGACGACGACCAGTTGCTGGCCGTGAACGAGGCGCTGGAGAAGTTCGCCGCGCTCGATCCGCAGAAGGCCGAACTGGTGAAGCTGCGTTACTTCGCCGGGCTGACGATGCCGGAGACCATCGAAATCCTGGGCGTTCCCGAACGCACCGCGCACCGCTGGTGGGCCTACGCCCGCGCGTGGTTCCAGGAGGAGTTGAAGCGGCAGGAATAACTTTGTCTGCGGCTCCGTCGCTCACTCCGTGTGCCGCTTGGCCTTGGAGCGGCCACCCTTCCAGAGGTCGTATTGCGGGTCGGCATACTTGGCGAAAAACTCGTCGAGACGCTTCGCCAGTTCGGCGCGCTTCGCGTCCGTGCCCGGCTGGCCGAAGAGGTTGAAGCGCTCCTGCGGATCTTTCTTCATGTCGTAAAGCTCGAAGGGGCCGTTCGGAAAACGCGCGACGTATTTCCAGTCGTCGGTGCGCACGGCGCGGGTGCTCTCCATCTCGTAGAACATCGTGTTGTCCCACGCGATTTTTTCGCCCCGCAGCACGGCGGAAAAGTCGCGGCCCGGCGACTTCGGCTTGTTCGGCATCTTGTCACCGAGGCCGAGCTGGCCGAGGACGCTCGGAAGAAAATCGTAGTTGCTCACGAGGCAATCATTCGTGCGGCCCGCCGGGATTTTGCCGGGCTGTCGGAAGAGGAGCGGGATTTGCATCATCAGTTCATGCGCGCCCGTGGGCCGGAAGTGGTCGCCCATGCCCCACATCCCGTTCTGCCCGCCCATCCAGCCCTGGTCCGATGCATAGACGACGAGCGTGTTGTCGTCGAGGCCGAGGCGCTTGAGCGTGGCCATCACGTCGCCGACGCCGTCGTCCACGCCGCTGACCTCGCAGGCGGTGCGCTCCATCGCGACCTGTTTGTTGTGGAACTGCTTGTTCGCCCACTGCCACGGGTGCATCGCGTCCTGCGGAAAACCTTTGAAAACTTTGCCGCGATAAAATTCCGCGTGGCGGTTCTTCGACTCGTTCAACATCAGGTTGCCGAGCACGTAGGGGCCGTTGTAGGCGAGGAAGAGGAAGAACGGCCGCTCCTTGTTCTGCTCGATGAACTTGATGCCATTGCGCGTCCACAGATCCGTCGTGTAGCCCGCCTCCTTCCGCACCTTGCCGTCCTCGATGATGTTCTGATCGTAAAACTCTGTCGTGTGGCCGTCGGGCTTGGTGATCCAGAAACCGAAGCCCTCCGACGGCTTGAGGTTGTCGCCGAGATGCCACTTGCCGCTCAAGCCGCATGTGTAGCCCGCGTCGCGCAGCACTTCGCCGAGGGAGGTGAATTCCGCCAGCGTGTTGTAAGCCTGCGGCCCCATCATGAACTTCGGATCAAGGAACGAATGCACGCCGTGCTGCGAGGGAATCAGCCCGGTGAGAAACGTCGCGCGCGTGGGCGAGCACACCGGGTTGCTGCTCAACGCGCGCGTGAAGCGGACGCCCTCGGCGGCGAGCCGGTCAATGTGCGGCGTGCGGATGTCGGGATTGCCGTAGCAGCCGAGCGTCCACGCGCCCTGGTTGTCGGTGAGGATGAAGACGAGGTTGGGCGGGCGCGGCGCGGCGGCACGAGTTGGGCCGGTCGAAAAACACAACAGCACCACCGAAACAAACCAACAGGCCAGGCGGGATTTCATGGCGGCAGTTTAGCCACGGATGGAACACGGGGGAAACACAGATTTTGAACCGGTCTGCGCGGGGTGACATCCCATCCGTGTTTGTTCCGTGTTCAATCCGTGGTTGAAATTAGTTTCCAACCTTGAAATTCGCGTGCTTCGCGTCGCCGCCCGCCTCGATGAACGCCAGCAGGTCGAGGATTTCGTCGCGCTGAAAGCCGTTCAACAAACCGGCGGGCATCGGCGAGACCTCTGACAGTTCGCGCTGGCGGAGGTCGGTCTTGAGCACCTCGGTCGTGTCGTCCGAGAGCGGCTCGGTGCGGAGCAGGATGCGGCGGTCGTCCTCCAGTTCCACCGAGCCGGTGAGGCGGCGACCGTCCTTCAGCGTGAGCACGGCGTTGCGGAACTTGTCGTCCATCACCTTCGAAGGATTCAAAATCTGGTCGAGCAAATCGCGCCGGCCAAACCGGCTCGCCACCGCCGTGAGATCCGGCCCAATCACGCCGCCTTCGCTGCCGACGCGATGGCACGCGGCGCACGTGGCGGCGGTGAACATCGTCCGCCCGCGCTCGAAGGAGCGCCCGCGCGGCGCGGTGTCGAGCGACTTGCCGAAGTCCTCCAGCTTCCAGTCGCGGATGAACTGCGTGCGCGGCATCACCGCGCCGAGCAGCGGCTTCACCTTCGCCGGCGCGGTGAGGCCGAGCGCGCCCTTCTCCGCCGCCGTGAGCGACGCGAGCCATTCGGCGCGGAGGTTTTGCAGCACGCGGACGTAATCGCGCGCGCCCGGCTTCTGCTCGGCGCGCACGAGGGCGTCGAGGAACACGCGCCGCTGCTCCAGCGTCCAGCCGCTCTTCACGAGCCGGATGATGAGCAGATAGCGCATCAAATCCTCGGACGACTCGGCGCGGCGCAGCAGTTCCATCGTGCGCGGCAGCACGAGCGGCGAATCGAGATAGACGAGCAGCTCGACGAGTTCGTGATTGGCGAAGTGGTTCGGCGACGGAAACAACGGCTCCAGCCGCGCCCGCGCCGAGGCGAGCAACGCCGCATCCGGCCTTCCGAAACGGATGAACGCGAGTTCATACACACGAAGCAGGGTGAGTTGCTGCTCTTCGGTTAGTGACGGCCAGAAAAAATCGTTCAACCGCTTCACCATCGCGGGCTGCACTTCTTTGGAGCCGACGCGTGTCAAGGCGAGCAAGGCGGTGAGGCTGGTTTCCAAGTCCCTGAACGAAATGCCTCCGGGCTGAAGGAGCCTCCGGTCGGTGGAATCAGTTTTCAAATTCCAATCCTCAAGCGCGTTTTGTTGCCACAGCGATACGTCGATATTTTCCAAGGCGACGCGGGCGGCGTGGCGAATAAGACGGTCGCTGCTTCCAAGGTGCGACCAAACTTGCTTGAGCACGTCAAATTGAATTCCGCCATTCGGAAGAGTGTGAAACTGCTCCAACTTGCGTCGTGTGTGCGGAATAAAAGGCGGGGAGTGTTCGGTTCCCGAAGAGCCGCGTATACGAGAGCGTCCCCGCAAAGCTGATGTTAGAAGAGCTGATGTTAGATTCTCACCTATGCCTGTGTAACGCACACGATACAAACCTGACTGTGTTTGCCGTCCGCCAGTAGTGAAATACATCGCCCCATCAGGTCCGAACGCGATGTCAGTTACATTGAGCGGTCGGCCTGTGACAAAGTTTTCCGTCATGGCTGCGAAGCCTGCACCTTCAAACAAGCCTCCTTCATACCTTATGTGGACGGCGATGATTCGCCCGTAAGCCCAATCGCAAATAAACAGCACAGGGCGATATTTCTCGGGAAAATTGCTCTTCGTCCCAAACTCAATTCCCGTGGGCGAGCCGACGCCGATGTCCACCACGCTCGGCAGGGTGTCGGGAAAATACGGCGGATAATTCCCCGTGCTGCGCCGCCAGCCGTAGTCCGCGCCGGAGACGAGGTGCAGCACGCGCGTCGGGTGATACCACGGCGCGGCGATGTCGCGCTCGCTGTCCGCGTCGTAGGTGAAGATGTCGCCGTGCTCGTTGAACGCGATGTCGAGCGGGTTGCGCAGGCCGCCAGCGACGACTTCCCAGTTTTTCCCGTCCTTGTCCGTGCGGAGCAGGTGGCCGAGCGGCGCGCGCAGTTTGCCCTTGGGCTGCGAGAGTTCCCACGGACCGGGAATCAAATGATCGTCGCCATAGTGGCGCAGCGGCGAGTTGATCGAGATGCGCTCCGTCAGCACGACGTCGTCGCCGTGAATGAGATAGATTTTCCCGTCGGGGCCGAGCTTGACGTGGTTGCGCCCGTGGCCGGTGCCGCCCTCGGTGTGAAGCAGTTCCTTGATTTCATCGAACTGGCCGTCGCCGTTCGTGTCGCGCAGGCGGAAGAAGCCCTTGCTGCTGTTGGCGTTGGCGTAGAGCGAGTCGTAGGCATAAAGCAGGCCGCGGCATTCGAGCAGCGTGTCGTTGATGACCTCCACTTTCTCGACCTGGTTCGAGCCGAGCGTGAAACGCAGCAGGCCGCGCTTTTCCTTCGCGATGGTGATGCGGCCCTGCGGATCGAAGGCGAGCGCAATCCACGAATCCTCGCCGGGCAGGGCGGAGCGCAGCAGTTCGACCGTGAAACCCGGCAGCGTGGTGATGGCGTCCGGCGTGGTGGCGGTGTTCGCGCCCTTGGCGAGCTTCCAACTGTTGTAGGCGTCGAAGGCGTGCTTTTCGTCGAAGGGATTTTGCCCCGATCTGGCCGCGACGCTGCCGAGGGAAATGGCGGGCTGCCAGTCCGCGCCGCCCGCCTGTGCGCCCGACCATTTGCCGTCCGAGATGAAATAAATCTGGCGTCCGTCCTGAAGCACCAGCTCGAGCAGCACGGCGGCTTCCGGCGCGGCGGTGCGGTTGGTGAAGGAGAGCGAGAGAAGGTTTTCGCCGGACGAAATTTTTCCCGTCAGGTCAATGCTCGCCGCCTGCTCCGCGCTGGAAATTATTCCGACCTCCGCGCCGTTGAGCTGCACGCGCATCTCGCCCCGGCACGCGCCGAGCAGGATGGCTTTCAGCAGATTGGGCGGGGCGGTGAAGCTGCGGCGCAACTGGCCGCCGCCGGGCGCGGGCGTTTGCGCGGGGCGAATCCACTCCGGCACGGGCTGCGCGCAGGCGGTGACGGTGAAAAAAATGAGGAAGACAAGCCAGAGCAAGCAGGCGCGGCGCTCCGCGTTGGATAAACTTGTCAGCCGAATCGTCATTTGCCTTCGAGCTTCAAGCTGTCGAACAGGTGGTCGAGCGTGTTCAAGTTGGCGGTGCGCTCGCGTGTGTCATCGAGCGTCTTGCGGAGGAAGAAGATGGCGTCTTCGAGCGTTTGCACGGAGCGCGGCAGCGTGGCACCGGCGGCGTTCGGATGGCCGCCGCCCTGGAGCAGCGCGGCGGCCTTGGCGGCCTCGCCGTTGCGGCTGCGGAGGCTGGCGATGACGCTGCGGTTCGTCTTGAAGAACAGCGTGATGAGCACGGAATAGGGCACGGCCTTCTCCTCCAGCAGCCGGTGGACGATGGCGTTGGTGTTGCCGATGACCGTGTCCACCAAGCCGATGGTCGGGCTGATGCGGAGCACGTTGGTCTTGCTCCACTCGAAGCCGAGCGGGTCCTCGACGCGGCGTTTGACGGCCATGACTTCGAGCAGCGGGTGGTTCATCAACTTCTCCAGTTCACCGCCGAGGAGCGCGTGAAGGTTCCAGAACTGGTAGGTCTTGACGAGGCTGGCGTAGTCGCCGGCGGGAATGAAGTCGGGGTCGTCCTCCAGAAACAAATCCGCCACGTTGTTCAGTTGAACGAGCCGGTCCAGTGGCGCGGTGGCAAGGCCGTGTTCGCGGCAAAGATCGTAGCAGAGCGACCCGGCGGACTTGCTCGCGTCATGGATGAGCAGCGCGTGCGTGGCCTTGGCCTCGGTGGGATGATGGTCAATGACCACCCAGTTCTGCTTGTCGAGGCGCGGCTCGAACGCGAGGTCGCACACCCACGCGGAGCGCTCGTGGAGCGCGCGGTTTTTCCAGCCCTGATAGTTCCACGCCTCCAACTTCACATCGTCACCGAAGAGCTTCCGCGCCAGCCGCTGCAAGAGCAGGCCGGACACGAAACCGTCGAGGTCGCTCTCGTGCGTCAGGATTACTTCGGGCCGCGGCAGCGGAAAATTCATGGCGGCAAGCTAGGGCAAATGTGTTTGCTTGGCGAGCGAGTTGTGCGTCGCGGGCAGCAAGGCCGGAATAATTTGACGGTATGGCCTCAATGGCATACCACGGCTGGCATGAAAATGACATTGCAGATTGACGACGGTTTGCTCGCCCGGGTGATGATGGCCACCGGCACGGACAGCAAGACCAGGGCGATTGATCTCGCGCTCCGGGAAATGGACAGAAGAACCACGCTCGCCCGGCTCACCGCCGAGGGGCTTGGCCTCGGGCCGGACGAGTTGAAGGACGCGCTTGATCCCGTCTACGACCTTGCCGAAATGCGCCGCCGCGAACGCTCCGTGAACGATCGCCGCAAATCCCGTTCTCACTGACAGCGAGTTTTCCCACGCATGAAATTCTGCTTCCCGCCCGCCCGTCTGCTCAAAGCGGCTGTTCTCATCATGGCCAGTTTTGCGTCAACCGCTCCGGCCTTTGCCACCCCCGCCTCGCTCGCCGGAGTCGTCGCCGCCAAGCGCGATCTCTGGGGCGAGGCCGCCATGGCGGAACCCAACGGCGCGAGCTATGAATTCTTCGCCCCGCTGCTGCCGCCGCCGCGCTACGTTCACGCGGACTTCCGACATTATCCGCTCGTGTTGAGCGCGCCGGGCGCGAAGACGAAGGCGCGGCTCATTTCCAATGGCAGCGGCGTGAACCTGCGCGGCGGCTCGCGCAGTTGGAAGGAGGTCGGCACGCCGGTCGGCTTCCGTGTCGGGCCGGACGAATTTCGCTTCGGCGATTTGCGCGAGCGCGTTTCCGATCCGAAGCCCGCCGAGGGCTGGCTGCCCATTTACGAAATCACCCATCGCCATCCCGCGCCCGTGCAGGCGGAAGGTCTCGTGCCCATCAATCAAAAGCCCGCCGTCCGCGTGCCGGAGATTTACCGCCTCGAAGCCTTCGCCAGCACCGACGCCGCGCTGGCCGAACACGCCGTCGTGTTCGTGAAGTTTGACCTCGCCGCCGGCACCAACGGCCTCGTCAGCGTGGAGTTGGATCCGCCCGCCGGTGGAAAATTCTCCGCCGGCAAAATCCTCGACGAGCGCGGCAACGTCGTCGCGTGGCTCGACAAGTCTTGGAAATGGGAGCGGCGCGGCGCGCGGGCGAAGTTGAGGCCGGGAGCCGCCGCCACGCTCGCCATCGTGACCAAGCCGCTGGCCATGCCGGAGGAGTTCAAGTTCACCGCCACGACTTATGCCATGCAGCGTGCCGCCACGGTGAAAACGTGGAAAGAGATTCTGGTGCGCGGCATGAACGTCGAAGTGCCGGAGCCGGTGGTTCACAACGCCTGGCGCAACCTGCTCGCCCAGAATTTCGCGCTGCTCAACGGTGACAAGATGTTCTACAGCGCGGGCAACCAATACGAGCAGCTCTACGAGGCCGAGGGCAGCGACGCCGCGCTGACGATGATGGACTGGGGCTACGAGGCCGACGCGCGCCGGATGTTCGTGCCGCTGCTGGATTTCACGCGCAAAGGGCTGGAGGGCCACCAGGCCGGACTGAAGCTCAACGACATCCTCCGCTGCTACTGGCAGACGCGTGACATGGCCTGGCTGATGGAAAACCGCGCACGCTGGGAAAAGGAACTGCGGCGCATCCTCGACACGCGCACCAACGCATCCGGCCTGCTGCCCAAGGAGCGTTACTGCGGCGACATCTCGACGCCGGTGTTCTCGTTGAGCGTGCAGGCCAAGGCGTGGCGGATGCTCCACGACCTGCCGCCAGTGCTGCGCGCGCTTGGTGACGACGCGCTCGCCAAAGAAACGGAGATGGCCGCGAAAGAATTCCGCGTCAAGCTCGACGACGCGCTCGCCAAAAGCATCCGCCGCGAAGTCACACCGCCCTTCATCCCCATCGCGCTGCTGGCGGATGAAAACATCCACTCGCCCATCACCGCCACGCGCATCGGCAGCTATTGGAACCTCATCAACGGCTACGTCATCGGCGCGCGGCTCTTTCCCGCCGGCTCGGACGAGGACGCGTGGCTCCCGCATTATCTCGAACAGCACGGCGGCCTGTGCATGGGCATGATCCGCTCCGGCGGCACCGCGCACGGCTTCTGGACCGGCCCCGACCGTGTGAACCCGCTCTACGGCACGCGCTACACGCTCGACACGCTGCGCCGGGACGAGTCGGAGCGTGCGCTCGTGAGCTTCTACGGGATGCTCGCGCAGGGCTTCACGCGCGGCACGTTCATCGCCGGCGAAGGCTGCACGCTCGCGCCCATGGACGACGGCGGGCGCTTCTTCTACTGCCCGCCGAACAGCGCCGGCAACGCGCACTTCCTCGCCATGCTGCGGCACCTGCTCGTGCAGGATTTCGACCTCGACGGCGACGGCGAACCGGAGACGCTCCGGCTGCTCTTCGGCACCTCGCGCCGCTGGCTGGAGGATGGGAAGAAAATCACCGTCGAACGCGCGCCGACGGCGTTCGGCCCGGTGTCGGTGCGCGTGGAATCGCGGCTGCAACGGGGCGAAGTGCTCGCCCAGGTGGAACTGCCCGCGCGCCACGAGCCGAGGAAAACCCTGCTGCGCCTTCGCGTGCCGGACGGCTGGCGCGTGACCACGGCGGAAACCGGCGGACGCAAACTGGACGTGGACGCCAGCGGCGCGATGGATTTGACGGGCTTGAAAGGCGGCGTGTCGCTGCGGTGCGCTGTGGAGAAGCAGTAGCGGCGCGATTTCATGCGCCAGCGCGCGTTCGAACCCAAGCGAGTCGCCGTCGCGGAAGCAAGCGGGCTCGTTCACCTTTCGGTTTGCAGGGTAACAATTTCGTCCGGTTGCTTGATGGCAGAGTTTGAGTCGCAAACACAAAGCGACGCGGGATTTTTGCTCCAGAACGCCTGCTGCGCGGTGGTGGCGCGACTCCAACCGAAGTTTTTGTGTTCAACAGAGACCTCTGCAAAAGCCATCATTCTGGCGGAGCGCCGAGCATTGCTCGGCAAGAAACCCTCGAAAACCGGGCCGAGCGATGCTCGGCGCTCCGCTTGTCGGCTAGTTTTGCAGAAGTCTCCAACAATGAGTTTCCCAACTACCCCGCAATCTTCCGATATGCCTCGCCTTCGTTCACCGTCGGGTTTTCTGGGCGGCCCTTGTAGTTGTAGGTGAGCCGGAGGTTTTCAATTCCCATCAGCCACAGAATCGTCGCGTGCAGGTCATGGACGTGCAGGCGATCCTCGACGGCGTAGAGGCCGAACTCGTCGGTGCTGCCGATGACCTGGCCGCCCTTCACGCCGCCACCGGCCATCCACATGGTGAAGCCGGTCGGGTTGTGATCGCGGCCGTCGCCCTTCTCGCTCATCGGCGTGCGGCCAAACTCGCCGCCCCACACGACCAGCGTCTCGTCGAGCAGGCCGCGCGACTTGAGATCGTGCAGCAGGCCGGCGATGGGTTTGTCCGTCTCGCGGAAGCGGTCGCCGTGGTTTTTCTCGATGTTCGAGTGCGCGTCCCACTTGCTGCCCGCGCCGCTGTAAAGCTGCACAAAGCGCACGCCGCGCTCGACGAGCCGGCGCGAGAGCAGGCACATGCGGCCAAACGGCGCGGACACGGAGTCGTCGAGGCCGTAGAGATTCTTGGTCGCCTCGGTTTCCTTGGAAATGTCCACGGCTTCCGGCGCCTCGGCCTGCATGCGGAAGGCGAGTTCGTAGGCGGCGATGCGTGCGTCCAGCTCCGACTGCTGCGGACGCGAGAGCGCGTGCTCGCGGTTCATGGAGTTGAGGAAGTCGAGTTTGGCAAACTGCTGCGATTCGCCGACGCCTTCGGGCGTGTTCAAGTTCGCAATCGGCTCCGTCCCCGGCGTGATGCGCGTGCCCTGATAGAGGGCGGGCATGAAGCCCGCGCCCCAGTTGCGCGGGCCGTTGACGACGGTGCCGCTGTTGTCCTGCATGACGACGAACGCCGGCAGGTTCTGGTTCGCCGAGCCGAGGCCGTAGCTGACCCACGCGCCGAGGCTGGGCCGGCCTGCGAGGATGGAGCCGGTGTTCATCTGGCACACGCCGTTCGAGTGAACAATGCCGTTGGCCCAGGAGGAGCGGATGACGGCGAGGTCGTCCGCGCAACCGGCGACGTGGCGGCACCAGTCGGAAATCCAGAGGCCGCTTTGGCCGTGCTGCTTCCACTCGCGCTTGTCGGGGAAAATCGGCGAGTTGTATTCGCCCATCGCGGTGATGAGGCCCTTGGTGAAGCTCGGCGGCAACTGCTCGCCCGCGTGCTTCTTCAGCGCCGCCTTCGGGTCAAACGTGTCGAGATGCGACGGCCCGCCTTCCATGAACAGAAAAATCACCGACTTGGCGCGCGGGCGGAAATGCCCCGGCTTCGGTGCGAGCGGGGAAACGACGTTCTTCGCCGGCGTGGCGAACAGCCGGTTGCCCGCGAGCAGGTGCGAGAGCGCCAGCGCGCCAAAGCCCGCGCCGCCGCGCAGGAGAAAGTCGCGGCGGCTGGTGGCCGGTTCAAAACGGAAACAACGGGGGTCGCGGGATGGATTCATGGTTCAAAAACTTTCGGCAGCGGCAGCGCCAGGCCCGGCAGCAGCGGTGTGGCGAGCTTTTGTTTTCCACTCAACGTGGCGACCGGCTCCTCGATGGATTTTTCAAACCGATACACCGCCACCGTTTTCCTGTCCTTGTCCACCAGCCACAGTTCCTTGACGCCGGAGCGGGCATAGACGCGCAGTTTCGGCCCCTTGTCGAGCCGCGCCGTGCTTTTGGAAAGCACCTCGACGACGAGGTCGGGCGCGCCGACCGGGCCTTGCTTTTCGATGATGCCGAGCCGCTCGTTGCTGACGAAATAAACGTCCGGCTGGTGGACGTTCACAAAGTCCAGCTGCACGTCGGAAGGCGCGATGGCGACCTTGCCGAGCGCGTGCCTGTCAAGGTGGCAGCGAATCCGATGGTAGATATTCCCTGCAACGCTTTGGTGATAATACTCCGGTGACGGTGCCATATAGAGTTTCCCCTCGACGAGCTGGAAATACGGCGGCCCCTCCGGCATCTCCCGGTAGTCGTTCGCCGTCAGCAGTTCGTTCGTCGTCTTCAGCATCGGTGGCAAAATAGACTGTCCCGCCCGCGCCCGTCAAATCCACGCGGCGTCAATCCACATACAAAAACTCGTTCGAGTTCAGCAGCGCGTGGCAGAAATCCGCGAGCGCGGCGGAGCGGGCCTGCGCGGCGGCCTTGTAGGGATTCTGCGGCGCGCGGATGTCGTTGTTCTTCGCGCTGGCGTCCCGGTAGGCGCTGGGCTTGGCCTCGAACTGCCAGAAGCCCGCCGTCGCGTCCGTCGCGGCGTCGTGGCTCGGCAGCAATTCCGTCTCGGCCAGCGCGCCCGTGGTGAGCCGCACGTCGTCAATCATGCCGTCGAAGCCGCCGGACTTGGCGGCGCGTCCGCCAAGGTTCAGCGGGAGCTGATTCTGGAAACCGCCCGTGATCTTGTGCGACACGCGCGCGATCTGCACCGGCTCGTCGTCATTGCCGAGGTCCTTCACGTAGAACATCACCTCGCCCGGCTGTGTCGCGGTCGCCAGCTTCACGGCTGCGGCGACGAAATAGGGTTTGCCCAGCGTGAGCGATTGATCGGAGAAAATCGCCTCTTCGCCGAAACTGCCGTCCTGCTTTGTGCCGATGATCTGCATGACGAGCGTCTGCGGCTTGCGGCGCGAGCCGGCCCCGGTGACGGCGAAGCCCCAGCCGGGTTTCTTCGTGCTGCCGTCCCACTTCGCGGCGATGGTGCGGACGGTTCCGCCCGTGTCCACCGAGCGCACGAGGATCGCAGCCTCAATGGTGAAATCCCCCTTCGGCATCGTCTCGCTGTCCGGCACGACGAGTTCTTCCGATCCCATCTCCGGCGAAATGACCGCCGCCACGCCGTCGCGATACGGCATTTTTTCCGTGGGAATGGTGGTGGTCTTGATCGCTGATTTCGCTTTCGTCCGCGTGGTCTGATCGGAAATGAACTTCACCGCCGCCGCCAGTTCCGCCGGACGCGGGGTGCGGCCAAACGCGAGTTGAAACGCCGCCTTCGCCATTTCCTCCTCGCTGCTCGGATACTCCTCCTCGACGCGCTTGGCGAAGGCGCGGGCGTGGCGGAGCATCGTCTGGCTGTTGAAGAGCAGCAGCGCCTGCGTGGGCGTGGTGGTCGCGTTGCGCTGCGAGACGCTCTGGAACGCCTCGGCGAGATCGAACACGTCCAGCAGCGGGTCGCGCGCGTTGCGCATCATCTTGCTGTAAATCGTGCGGCGCGGCGTGAGGAAATCCGTGCTCGGCCCGCCGCCGTTCAGCTTCAACTCGCCCGTCACCGAGAGAATCGCGTCGCGGATCTGCTCCGCTTCCAGTCGGCGCACGCTGCCGCGCCAGTAGAGTTTGTTCTCCGGGTCGAGGGTCGAGGGTCGAGGGTCGAGAGACGGACGGGTTGCGAGCGTTTGGCCCTCGACTCTCGTCGCTCGGCTCTCGACTGAACTCTGCCGCCACGTCGCGCTCATCAGGAGGAGCTTGTGCATTTTCTTGAGGCTCCAGCCGTCGGCGACAAAGTGCGCCGTCAGCCAGTCCAGCAGTTCGGGATGCGACGGCTGCTCGCCGAGCTTGCCGAAGTCGCTCGTGTTCGCCGCGAGGCCGCGCCCGAAATGCCATTGCCAGAGCCGGTTCACGATGACGCGCGCGGTGAGCGGATTCTCCGGCTGCGTGAGCCAGCGGGCGAGTTCCGCGCGGCGGCCCGTCGAGTTCGCCAGCGGCTTCACGTCCACGGATTTTTCATCCAGCACGGTGAGGTAGCCGGGCGGCACGAGTTCCTTGCTGCCCTTGGGCATGGTCGTCGGCGGCGCGACGGGGCCGACATCCGTGACCGCGACGGCGGGCGGGAGCGGTTCGGGCTTGAGGCTGTCGAACTCCGTGAGCTTCTTCCGCAGCGCCAGCACGCGCTCCTTCACATCGCCCTTGAGTCGCGTGTCGAGCCGGTCGAACTCATAAACCACCTGCCGGTAGGCCAGCCGGGCGATCTGGTCTTCGTAAGGCGCGCGTTCCGCCGCCGGCTTGGCCATCATCTCGCGGATGTCCTCGATGAATTTTTCCTGCGCGCTTTTCTCGGCGTTCTTGCGCGGCTGGGCGAGCAGTTGCTCCAGCTCGGCGCGGATGTCCGCCGTGGCCGCCTCCCACTTCACCAGCTTTGCCTGATATGCCGCGCGCTCCTGCGGCGTGGCCAGCGTCAGGTCTTCGCGCGGCAACAGCGGCGCAAAGAACGCCTGCAGGCGGTAATAATCCTTCTGCAAAATCGGGTCGAACTTGTGGTCGTGGCAGCGCGCGCACTGGAGGCCCGCGCCGAGGAACACGTCCGCCGTCGTGTCCGTGATGTCCTCCAAAATGCGCTGCCACTGGCCGCGCACGTCGCGGTTGTTGTATTCGTAGATGCCGTGACGGTAGTAGCTGGTGGCGACGGTGGCCTCGGGATTGCCGGGGAAAAGCTCGTCGCCCGCGATCTGCTCCTGCACAAAACGGTCGTAGGGCTTGTCGCTGTTGAACGACTCGACGACGTAGTCGCGGTAGCGCCACGAGTGCGCGCGATAGTCGTCCGCCTTGTAGCCGTCCGACTCGGCGTAGCGCACGAGGTCGAGCCAGTGCCGCGCCCATTTCTCGCCGTGGCGCGGCGAGGCGAGCAGCTTGTCCACGAGCTTTTCGTAGGCGTCGGGCGATTTGTCCTTGAGGAAAGCGTCCACCTCGACCGGTGTCGGCGGCAGGCCGATCACATCGAAGTAAAGCCGGCGGACGAGCGTGGCGCGGTCGGCCTCGGGTGAGGGCTGAAGCCCTTCTTTTTCCAAACGGGCAAGGATGAAATTATCAACCGGGTTTTGGATTTTGAACCCTGAACCCTGAACCCCGAACTTTGAACCCTTCACCTCCGGCACCGCCGGCTGGCGGACGGGCTGGTAAGCCCACCATTTGCGGTCTTCGTCCGTGATCTTGCCGGTGCGCTTCTTCGGGCCGGCACCCGCGCCCGCGGAATCCTTCGGGGCCGGCGCGCCGAGCTTCACCCATTCTTCGAGCACGGCGATTTCGGCGGCGGAGAGTTTGTCGCCCTTCTTGGGCATCTTGAACTCGCCCGCGTGCTTCACGGAGGAAAGCAGCAAACTCTCGGCGGGCTTGCCCGGCACGATGGCCGGGCCGGTGTCGCCGCCGGCGAGGATCGCGGCGAAAGAATCGAGCACGAGGCCGCCCTTGATCTTGTCCGCCGCGTGGCTGTGGCACTTGAAGCAGTGCTGCTGAAGGATGGGCTGGATTTTTTGCTCGAACAGTTCCGCGCCGCCCGGTGCGGCGGGCACGGCGGCGACGCTACGGGCGGCTACGGCAACCGCAAGCGCGAAACGAAAAGCAGCAGTCATCTTCGGGCGTTTGTTCACGGTGATATTGACGGCGGGCAGAATAGCCAGCATTCACTGGTGCTGTCAGTAGTTCTTTCGGGCTAACGCCAGCGGCACAGTTTGGTTCACTGCTTCACCGCGCGGTAGAAGCGCGGGCTGTTCGTGGCCCCGGCGTCCTGGAAGTCCAGCACGCCGCTGAAGGAGCTGGTGACAATCAGGGAAGTCCAGACGGTGTTCGTGAACGTCAGATTGGTCGTGGACTGGATGACGTAGTTCTGCCGCGCCGTGCCGGTCAACTGCATCTGGAAGGGGCCGTCGCCGCTCTTGCTCACCGGCCCCAGCTGCGCCGGCACGTCGAGCGCCAGAAACGCGGACGGGCTGGTGGCGAACCCCGCCGAGTTGCTGGCCACCACGCTGTAGCTGCCCTGATTGTCGAATTGAAAGTCGTCCACGGTCAGCGCGGCACCGGTTGCGCCGGGGATGACCGCGCCGTTGAGCCGCCATTGATAGGCCGGCGCGGGCGTGCCCGACGCGGCCACGCTCAACGTCACCGAGCCGCCCTCGGTCACGGACTGGCCGGCGGGCGGCGCGGTGATTTGCG
>JACRJY010000041.1 GCA_016235585.1 Verrucomicrobiota bacterium
CCGCCGGGGGAAAGCTTTTTCCGGCGGGAAATTACCTTCTCCCGGCGGCGGAAGACGTTCCCCCGGAGAGAAACCGCGTTCTCCCGGCGGCAGGAAGCATTTTCCGGCGGGGGAACGCAATTTCTCGCCGGGAGAAGGTGTTCTTCCGCCGGGGGAACGGGTGCCGGGCGGCGGTGGGCAGGGCGATTCAGGGCCGCAAAGGGGGTCGCCGGGTGACGTGAGCAGCCTTCCTACCCGCGCTCCAGCACCTTCACCAGGCCTTCGATGGTGTGCTGCCGGGCCTCGACGGTGGGCGTGAGGCCGAGCGCGGCCAGCGCCTTGCTCGTCTCCGGGCCGATGGAGGCGGTTTTGATTTGCGGGAATTGTTTCAGGAGCTTCGGCAAATCGAAGCGCGCGTGAAAATTCTCCACCGTCGAGCTGCTGGTGAAGGTGATCCAGTCCGCGCCGCCTTCGAGCAGCTTGGCCGCCGCGCCGTTGGCGTCGTCGGTTTCCGGCACGGTCTGGTAGCAGGGGATGTCGTCCACGATGGCACCCATTTCTTCGAGCGCCTTGGGGAGGTCGGCGTTCGCCACCTCGGCGCGGGCGAGGAGGATTTTGAGGTTCTCGATGCTCTCGTATTTGGCAAACGCCTTGGCGATGGAGGCAGCGATGTATTCCTCCGGCATCAAGTCCACCTTGAGGTGCAGTTCCTTGAGCTTGGCGGCGGTGGCCGGGCCGACGGCGGCGATCCGCACGCCGCCGATGTCGCGCAGGTCGTCGAAGGCCTTGAAGAAAATCTCGAAGAACGCGGTGACGCCGTTCGGGCTGGTGAACACGAGCCAGTCGTAGGAGTTCAGCTCCAGCAGGGCGTCGGCTAGCAGGTTGAGCTTGCTGGTGGGAACAATTTTGATGGTGGGAATCTCCAGCACGTCCGCGCCGAGTTCGAGCAGTTGGCGGGAAAGCTGGCTGGCCTGCTCGCGCGTGCGCGTGACGACGATGCGCCGGCCAAACAGCGGACGGCGCTCGAACCAGTTCAATTTCTTCCGCAGCGACACGACGCCGCCGATGATGGTGACGGCGGGTGCGGTGAATTTCTCCTTCTCGACCACATCCGCGATGGTGGCGAGCGTGCCTTCGATAGATTGCTGCCGGCCCGTGGTGCCCCAGCGCACCATCGCGACGGGCGTGGCGGCGCTCATGCCGTGCGCGACGAGCTGGCCGGCGATTTGCCGGATGCGCTCGACGCCCATGAGCACGACCTTGGTGCCCTCGGATTTGGCGAGGTTGGCCCAGTCGAGGCTGCTCTCGTCCTTCGCCGGGTCTTCGTGCCCGGTGATGACGGTGAAACTGGAGCAATGCTCGCGGTGCGTGATAGGAATGCCTGCGTAGTTCGGCCCCGCGACGATAGAGGAAATGCCCGGCACGACCTCGAAGGGGACTTTGGCCGCCGCGAGTTCCTCGGCCTCCTCGCCGCCGCGTCCGAAGATGTAAGGGTCGCCGCCCTTGAGGCGCACAACGCATTTGCCCTCCTTCGCCTTGGCGACGAGCAGTTGGTTCAGTTCATCCTGCGGGATGGCGTGGTCGCGCGAGCGTTTGCCGCCGAAGATGACCTCGGCGGACTTGGGCGCGAGCCGGAGCAGGTCGGCGTTGACGAGCGCGTCATAGACCACGACATCCGCGCGGGCGAGCAGTTCCGCGCCGCGCAACGTGAGCAGCCCCGCGTCGCCCGGCCCCGCGCCGACGAGATACACTGTGCCTTTCGGTTTCATCCGGGCGGAGTCTAGGCGGGACGGCAGGGGGGTTGCAATGCCCGGCGAACACCCGGTTGGCGGGAAATGAGGCTTGACGCCCTCTCCCGGTGGTCGTATCAATCAAAGTGTTAAACGATAGTTGCTGGTCTGCCAGCGCGGTGAAGTCGGAGATTCGTTCTGCCGACTTTTTTATTCCCCTGAAGGGGCGCGCGGGGCGGGTGGATTAGGTGACGTATGAACAGCGAATTTTTGGCAATTCTGGAATTTTGGGAACGCGAGAAGGGCATCAGCAAGGATGTCCTCGTCGCGGCGGTGGAAGAGGCGTTGCTTTCCGCGGCCAAGAAGGCCGTGGGGCCGGCGCGTGAGCTGCGCTGCGTCATCAACCCCAAGTCCGGCGACATCAATGCGTTCGCCAAGCTGATTGTCTCGGACAAGGTGGTCTCCAAGCACGACCAAATCTCGCTGACGGAAGCGCGCCGGAAAAAGGCCGACGCCCAGATCGGCGAGGAGATGGAGGTCGAGGTGACGCCCACGGGCTTCGGGCGCATCGCCGCGCAATACGCCAAGCAGGCGCTCATGCAGCAGGTGCGCCGCGCGGAGAAGAAGCTCATTTACGAGGAGTTCAAGGATCGCACCGGCGACATCGTCAGCGGCACTGTGCGGCGCTTCGAGCGGTCGGATGTCATCATTGACCTTGGCAAATACGAGGCCCTGCTCCCGAACCGCGAGCGCGTCCCGACCGAGGAATACCAGGTGGGCGAGCGCCTGCGCTGTTTCGTCAAGGCCGTCGAGGAGACCATCCATGGCCCGGAGATCATCCTTTCCCGCGCCGACCCGAATTTTGTCATCAAACTGTTCCTGCTCGAAGTCTCGGAAATCCACGACGGCACGGTGGAAATCAAGGGCATCGCCCGCGAACCGGGCTTCCGCACCAAGCTCGCGGTCCACTCCCGCGACGGCAAGGTGGATCCCGTCGGCGCGTGCGTCGGCCTGCGCGGCCAGCGCGTGAAGAACATCGTCCGCGAGCTGAACAACGAGAAGGTGGACATCATCAAGTGGGACACGAACATCAAGCCCTTCGTCACCGCCGCGCTCGCGCCCGCCATCTTGAAGTCCGTCACGGTGGACGAGGCCGGGCACCGGCTGAACATCCTCGTCAGCGAGGATCAGCTCTCGCTCGCCATCGGCAAGCGCGGCCAGAACGCCCGCCTCACCTCCAAGCTCACCGGCTGGCAGGTGGACATTGATGCCGAGGTGGTCGCGGCCTCCGGTTTTGACGAAAAAGTCGCGCAGGCGGTGAAGGCCTTTTCCGCCATTCCCGGCATTTCGGCGGAGCAGGCCGGCGTGCTGGTGAACGCGGGCTTTCATTCGTTTGAGGATTTGTTGCAGGCGGAAGTCGGCGATCTGTCGGAAATCCCGCAGATCGGCGAACAGGCGGCGGCCATCGTGGAGGCGGCCCGCGCCGAAGCCGGACGCCGCAGCCTGCCCGTGGCGGAAACCGCGTCCTGACATGAGTGCGGTGGCCGGAAAAAAATTCAGCGCAGGCGCCGTATGAAGGCGATTTACCGTGGCGGTGTGAGAGAAGAATTATATGCCCGTTCGTATTTACGACATTGCGAAAAAGCTCGGCCTCGAGAGCAAGCAGATTCTTGCCAAGGCCAAGGAACTGGGCATTGCCGCCGCCAAAGTCCCCTCCAGCTCGCTCGATAAAATCACCGCCGAGTATCTCGAGGAAAAACTCGGCGGCGTCAAACCGCCTCCGCCTCCTCCGCCCGCGCCGGTCGTTCATGAGCCGGTGCTGATCGTCGCCCCGCCGCCCGAACCGCCGCCGGTGGAAATCATTTCACCGCCCCCGGCGGAAGCCGTTTCATCCGCGCCGCCGCCCCCCGCGGCGGAGCCGGTGATCGAAGCCAGGGTGCCGGTGGAAATCAAACCGCCCGCGCCTCCTGCGCCGCCGCCCCCGCCGCGCGTGGGTGACAAGGTGGGTTTCATCCAGCTTCCCACGCGGCCTTCCGCGCGCACTTCCGACACCAGCCGCGCCCAGCCGCGCAGCGGCGGCGGACGCAGCGAGCCGCCGCGCGGACGCACGGATGGCCGCCCCGATTCTTCATCTTCACGCGGGCGCGGTGACTCGCGGGATCGGGATTCCCGCGCCGCCGCCCCGGCTCCGAAGCCCGCCCCGAAGCCGCTGGATCCGAAATTCAACGTGCCCGCCACCGGCGAGCTGATCACGATGAAGCCGCCGGTCGTCGTGC
>JACRJY010000039.1 GCA_016235585.1 Verrucomicrobiota bacterium
CCGGAGGAGCGAGAATTTCCCCGGGGTTGGCTTGCGGAGCTTTGGTTTTTTCATCCCCGACCTTGTGGCCGGGTTCAAAGCCGCAGGCCAACTCTTTTTTTACCTCACGAAACCGTCAACCCTGGGGGACAGCTGTGAAAACCTTTCGTTCGCCCTCGTTCCTGACGCATTTCACGGATGATGTTGTCGAGCACATTGTCCTGTTCCTGCATCGCCTGGAGCACATCCCAAACTTCGTCGAATTCGGATCGCTGGACGGCTTGTTCTACAGTTTCACCAGTCACTCCTTCGACGTAAAGCGGCACGAGGACGTAGCCAACGGTTTTGGTTGACCCTTCAAGTTTTCTCATCGTGCGGCCCACGGCTTGCACGATGTCCACGCGACTCCGGCGTGGTGAGAGAAACGCCACCATGTCCACGGTGGGAACGTCCACGCCTTCGGTCAGACAGCGGGCGTTGGACATGACGGCGCGGGCTGCCGCCCGGAAGTCGCGCATCTCGCGCTCGCGGCGCACGGTCGGCATTGTGCCGTTGACGTGGAAGGTCTGAAATCCGCTCGTAGGAGACGAGGTAACGAGGCTCTGACTGGCTTTGGTCTTTGAAGTGAGACTCCTTACGTCGTCTCCTACATCGGCGAGATGCGTCCCGATTCCCTCGCTGCCGTCACTCACGAACGACGCGGCGGATTTCACGGTGCTGTGGAAGGTGAAGACCTTCGTCACGCCGTATTTCCCGATGGCATCGCGCAACGCAATCTGGTTGGCAACCTGCCGGGCACGCACGGTGTCGCCATTCACCACCACTTCGCCATGACTCAAAAGTTCATTCGTCACCATTTCGGAAGTGATGACGGAGATGATGACCTTGTAGCCGCAGATGATTCCGCGCCGCGCGGCTTCCGCAAACGTCAGACGAAACGCCTGCGGGCCATAAACCTCCGGGTTGTCCATCGAGAAGACGAGTTGCGCGTCGCCTTCCTTGTCGCGCTTTTGCGGGTTGTAGTGGCGCGGCGTGGCGGTGAGGAACAGGCGTTTGCGAATGGGCAGGTTGGAGTCTTCGAGAGCAAAGGCGTAGTTGCGGCCTTCGCGTCCAGCGGTCTTGTGCGCCTCGTCGAACACGGCCAAGTCGAACGCGTGTTTTTTGGAGTGCGGTGACTTGTCACCGCTTTTGGCAGGCGACTTGTCGCCGTCGGGGCGCGGGCGGCGGACACTGGACGCACCCTGGCCGGACGACAAGTCGTCCGGCGGGGAAAGCGGTGACGAGTCACCGCACTCCAAAGCCGCGCCGACCACCTGTGCCGACTGGTAGGTGGAGAAGACGACTTTGACACCGGCAAAAGGAGCATTGAGAAAGTCGCGGACACTGGCGGCATCGGTGGAAACTTGGAAATCGAGGTCGGATTGCGACGTGGCAATCGCGTCCAAACCCTCCTTCACCGTCGGGTCGGAGCAGACGCAGAGATACGCCAGACTGGGCAGGCTCGTTTCACGCAGCCACTCGTGAAGAATTTGCCGCAGGAGGGCGAGCGATGGAACGAGAACCAGAATCCGTGATGCCTGCCTGCGCTCGGCAACCCAGAGCGCGACGAGCGTCTTGCCCGTGCCGCACGCCATGATGGCGGAAACGCGGTCGTGCGCTTCCAACGCAGGCAGCAATGCGTCCAGTGCTTCGGTCTGGTGCGGTTGCGGCTGCTTCTTGGGCGCGATGAATGCCGCGTCAGCCAGCCACGCTTCGATGGCGCGAAAGTCATCTGCTGCCAGTCGGTCCAAGTCCGAGCCGCGAATGCAAAAGAAGCCCTGACGTTCGTTCAGCACCGACGGCAATTCGTCGCAGTTGGTGAGCAGAACGCGGCTACGGATTTGCGGACTGTCCGCCAGGCCCATGAACGTGGACAATTCGCGCCAAGTCAGTGCAGGCCGGTTGGTGCGGAACTTCACCTGGTAGGCGTTGAACTTGCCAAGCAGCGTTTGGAACACGCCGTCCACGCCGTAGTCCTGCGCCGCAAGGCCGAGCTTCTGGAGAATCTGGCTCGGAACAGAAGTCAGCGGCCAGACTGTGGCGGCATCGTGCTTCCGTTGGGTTGCCAGATATGCCTCGGCAAAGACTTCAATAGCTGCGCCGCGTGACTGCTCATCCGGCAGCGCAGCGATCCGACTTTCCAATTCGGCAAAACCATTCACACCGGCAAACAGATTTTGCCGGACGAACGACGCTGCCTTCGGATGCTGCGCCTTTGGCATGGGCGGAACTTTACCGATTCATGGGTCGATTTGAAAGCTTGCGGACAGCCAGCCTGATTCTGATTCCTCTCGCCTTTCCACAATTCAACTCAACGCACGGATGGCTCCGTTGAAATCCTCCGGCAGCGGCGCTTGAAAGGTCATTTCCTTGTTCGTCCGCGGGTGCGTGAAGGCCAGCGTGTGCGCGTGGAGCATCTGGCGCGGCGCGGTGTAGTTCGTCAGCTCGGTGAGCCGCGCGTTGTGCCGCCTGCCGTAGGTCAGGTCGCCCACGACAGGAAAGCCGAGGTGCTGGAAGTGGACGCGAATCTGGTGCGTGCGGCCCGTGTGCAGCCCGGCCTCGACGAGCGTCGCCTCGCGCAGCCGCTGCCGCACGCGGTAGCTCGTCCAGGCGTCGCGGCCCGCGTTTTGCGTCACGGCCATGCGCTTGCGATGGCTGGGGTGGCGCGCGATGGCGGCGCGGATTTCCCCGCTGGCCTTCGGCACTTCGCCGCAGAGGAGCGCGAGGTAAATTTTCTCCAAATCCCGCTCCGCAAACTGCCGCGCGAGGGCGAGGTGCGTGAAGTCGTTCTTCGCCACGACGAGGCAGCCGCTCGTGTCCTTGTCGAGCCGGTGGACGATGCCGGGCCGCGCCACGCCGCCGATGCCGCTCAACTGCCCGGCGCAGTGGTGCAGCAGCGCGTTGACGAGCGTGTGCTCCTCGTGGCCCGCCGCCGGATGCACGACGAGGCCGGGCGGCTTGTTGAGCACGAGCAGGTCGGCGTCCTCGTGCAAAATCTCCAGCGGGATTTCCTCCGGCAGCGCCTCGGCAGGCCGGGCTTCGGGCCAGTGAACGTCCACCACGTCGCCGGCGCGCGGGCGATGCGTGGGTTTTACAATCTCGCTGTTGACGCGGATTTCGCCCTGCTCCAGCAGCCGCTGAATCGCGCCGCGCGAGACCATCGGGTAACGCGCGCACAGAAAGACATCGAGCCGCTCGTTCGGCAGCGAGCGCTCGACGGTGAATTGTTCGCGGCGGGTGGGCATCAGGATTGGTAGGGACACGCTGCCGCGTGTCCCAATTGTTCTGGGACGCGCGGCAGCGCGTCCCTACCGGCGGCGGGCAGAGGACTGCCCGCCCTGCCTGAAAATATCCCGGTTGTCATGACGAAGTGGTGTGAGGCGTGACTTGGCCGGAACGCAGCTTCCAATACAGCACCGCGCCGGCGGCGAAAATTCCCACGCTCACCAGATGCGCTGGCGTGGCCCAGCCGCCGAGATAACGCACCGGATAGTCGCCACGAAAAAACTCCACCGCCGAGCGCAGCACCGCGAACGCGAGCAGGTAGAGGGCGAAAATTTGTCCGTCAAACTTCTTGCGCCGATGCCGCACGGCGAGCGCGGCGTAGAGAGCGAGGTTCAGCGCCGCCTCGTAGAGTTGCACGGGATGCACCGCCGCGCCGTGCGTGTCGTGATCGGGCGGGAAGTGGATTGCCCACGGCAGGCTGCACGCGCGGCCGTAGCAGCAGCCGTTCATCAGGCAGCCGATGCGCCCGAAGGCGTGGCCGAGCGCGATGCTGGGCGCAAGCGCGTCGGCGACCTTCCAGAGCGGAAGTTTCTTCCAGCGCGTGTAGAAGATGCACGCGAGCGACGCGCCGACGAGGCCGCCGTAAAACACCAGCCCGCCGTGCTGCACCATGAAGATTTCCGTCCACGGCTGCTGGGAGAAAAATTCCCGCCAGTAGGAAACCACGTAGAACGCCCGCGCGCCGACGATGGTGCCGAGGATGAGCCACGGCCCCATGTCCACAATCCACTCCGCCGCGAGGCCGGCGCGCGCCGCCCGGCGGCTGGCCGTCCACAGCCCCGCGAGGAATCCGGCGGCGACGAGCACGCCATACCAGTGGAGGCTGAAGCCGCCGAGTTGAAACGCGATTTTTTGCACCGGCAAGCAGGCTATCGCCGCGCCGAGGGGGTGACAAGCGCATTGCGGGAAACAGCCCGCGCTCGACGCGGTGATGGCGGCCCGTTACAGTCCACCCGCAATGATGCGTTCCGCCATCACCATCTCGCTGGTGCCCGAAACGAAGGGCGGGCCGTTCGTCTTTTGGGATGGACTGGCCGACGGCTTCGCCCGCGCGGCGAAGCTCGGCTTCGATGCGGTGGAAATTTTTCCACCCTCTGCCGAAGACCTCGCCGCGCGCGAAATCAAAAAACTCTGCACCGAGCACAATCTCAAGATTGCCGCCATTGGCACCGGCGCGGGCTGGGTGAAACACAAGCTGCGCCTCACCGATCCCGACGCCACCGTGCGCCGCCGCGCGCAGGAGTTCATCGCGGCCATCGTGGATTTTGCCGGGAGCTTTGGCGCGCCCGCGATTCTCGGCTCGATGCAGGGACGCTGGGAAGGCGGCGTGTCGCGCGAGCAGGCCATCGCGTGGCTGGCCGAGGCGCTGGAGCAGCTCGGTCCGCGCGCCCACGCGGCGGGGGTGCCGTTCCTCTACGAGTTCCTCAATCGCTACGAGACGAACCTCTTCAACAATGTGGCCGGCTCGCTGGAGTTTCTCCAAACCCTCCGCACGCAGAACGTGAAGCTGCTCGGCGACCTGTTCCACATGAACATCGAGGAGGCCGACATTGCCGCCGCGCTGCGCCTCGCCGGCCCGAAGCTCGGCCACGTCCATTTCGCCGACTCCAACCGCCGCGCCGTCGGCCTGGGCCACACGGACATGAAACCCGTGATGGCCGCGCTTCGCGAGATCGGCTACGACGGCTATTTGTCGGCGGAAGTGCTCGCGCTGCCCGACAGTGAGGCGGCGGCCCGGCAGACGATGGCGAGTTTCCGATCCTTGGTTGCGGGGTGAAGTTTTGAGTATTCAGCATTCAGTTTTCCGTGTTCAGTCTCCTTGACCAGCGCGCTGCAACGCCGACGCGTTCTGAATACTGAAGACTGAACACCGAATACTTTTCCCGCCATGCTCAAACACCAGCTCATCCAGCCCCAGATCAACGAAGTCCTCGCCCGCGCCGGGCATCACGCGAAGATCCTCATCGCGGACGGCAACTATCCCGCCTCGACGAAGAAGGGGCCGAACGCCGAGGTCGTCTGCCTGAACCTTTCGCCTGGCTGCGTGACAGTTTCGCAGGTGCTCCGCGCCGTCTTGAGCGCCGCGCCGGTGGACTACGTGAACACCATGGGCATCCCGGCGGATGATGATTACGCGCGGAAGGGCGAGCCGCCGGTGTGGAAGGAGTTCCGCAAAATCATCAAGGAGGCCGGCCTCGACACGAAGGTGGAACCCGTCTCGAAGTGGGATTTTTACAAGGCGGTCGAGTCGCCCGACCATGTGCTGACGATTCAGACGGGCGATCAGGCGCTGTGGGCCAACGTGCTGCTCACGATGGGCTGCCGGACGGCGTGAGCGTCATTGTGTTTGATTTCACGCGCGATTTGGCTAGGTTGGCCGCCGGTTCGCCTATGGCAAACGACATAAACACTTTCATCCGCCGGCTGATTTCGCTGCCGGTTTCGCTTTGATTTCATGAACCGCCCGCTCGATGTCCTCTTTGTCAACGCCGACTCCGCCGCCACGGCCTATCAGGAGCTGGCGAAGGATTTTTCCGCCATCGAGCCGCCGACGTGGGCGCTGCTTCTGGCGCAAAGCTGCCGCGCCAAGGGTTTTGGCGTCGCCCTGCTCGACTGCGGCGCGGAGCGGCTTTCGGAAGAAGCGGCGACCCGGCGCATCGGCGAGGCGAAGGCGCGGCTCGTGTGCTTCGTTGTCTATGGACAGAACCCAAACTCCGGCACGACGAACATGATCGGCGCGACGGCGCTGGCGCGGCGCGCGAAGCGGGAGTTTCCGGAAACCGTCACTTGTTTCGTCGGCTCGCACACGAGCGCGCTGCCGCTGGAAGTGCTCGGCAAGCCGGAAGTGGACTTGGTGCTGTTGAACGAGGGCGTCTATGCGCTGCACAATCTGCTCCAGACCGATTTGAAGAGCGACCTCGGCAAGGTCAAGGGCCTCGGCCACAAGACCGATGGCGTGCCGCAGCTCAACCCGCCGGAGCGTGTGGTGCCGCATGAGTTGATGGACAAGGACCTGCCCGGCTACGCGTGGGATCTGCTGCCCTATCGCGAGAAGCCGTTGGATTTGTATCGCGCGCACTTCTGGCACGCGGAGTTCAACCACAACCTCCGCACGCCCTTCGCGGCCATCTACACCTCGCTCGGCTGCAAGTTCAAGTGCGACTTCTGCATGATCAACATCGTCAACCGCGTGGACAACGCGGAGGGCGTGGTCTCGGCCAACTCGCCGAACATGAGGTTCTGGTCGCCGCAGTTCATCCTCGGCGAGTTCGAAAAGCTCGCGGGCTACGGCGTCGAGACGCTGCGCATCTCGGACGAGATGTTTTTCCTGAACAAGAACTACTACGAGCCGCTGCTCAAGGGCATCATCGAGCGCGGGCTGAAGCTGCGGATGTGGTCCTACTCGCGCATCGACACGGTGCGGCCGGATTATCTGGAGCTGTTTCAAAAGGCGGGCGTCGGCTGGCTCGCACTGGGCGTCGAGGCCGCCAGCCAGACCATCCGGCACGAGGTGTCCAAAGGCTCGTTCAAGGAGGTGAACATCCGCCAGATTGCGAAGACCATCCGCGACAGCGGCATCAACATCATCTCCAACTACATCTTCGGCTTCCCCGACGACACGCACGAAACGATGCAGCAGACGCTCGACCTCGCGCTCGAACTGAACACCGAGATGGTGAACATGTATCCCTGCCAGGCGCTGCCCGGCAGCCCGCTTTACTACACGGCCAAGGCCAACAATTGGGCGCTGCCGGATTCCTACGCCGGCTACGCCTTTCTTTCCTACGAGAGCCAGCCGATGCCGACGCGGCATTGCACGGCGGCGGAGGTGGTGAAGTTCCGCGATGATGCGTGGCAGAAGTATTTCAAACACGAGCCGTTCCTGGGCCTCGTGGAGAAAAAATTCGGCAAACCCCAGCGCGCGAACGTCGAGGCCATGGCGAAAATCAAGCTGCGCCGCAAGCTGCTCGGCGACGCGCCCGCCCCCGCCGCGTAAGGAGACGCTCCATGCCGGACGTCAGCCTCATCCTCGTCTCGCACAACAAGCCGCAGTTCGTCAAAGAAGCGGTGCAGAGCGTCCTCGCGCAGACGCACCAGAACTGGGAGGCCATCCTCGTGGACAGCGGCGTGCTGCTGCGGCAGGGCTTCTTCGACTATCTGAAAGACCCGCGCTTCCGCGTCGTCCCGTCCGGCGAAACACCCGAACTGGCGAAGACGAAGAACATGGCGTCGTGGTGCTTCAACCGCCTGCTCAACGCTGGCGAAGTTCATGGCGAACTCGTCGTTTATCTCTGCGACGACGACCTGATTTACCCGGAAATGTTCGCGGCCTACTGGAATTACTACACCCAGCGCAACCACGAGCCGCAGGCGATGTATTCCTCGCAGGACATCGGCGTCGTCTATCCCGACGGGCAGACGAAGATCATCGGCCAGCGCCTTGCCGACAAACCGGCGGGGAAATTCTGCCAGGGCCGCAAGCTCGACTGCCAGGTGGACTACCTCCAGTTCTGCCACACGCTGAAGATTCTGGAAAAAGTGCGCGCCGCCCACGGCACGACCGAGTATCACCTCGAAGACAAGAGCCAAGGCCACCACGCCGACGGCATTTTTCTGGAGCGCGTCGGCGCGCTGACGACGGTGCATCCCGTCCCGCCGGTGTTGAGCATGAACCGCCGCACCGCCGACAGCGTGAACATCCAGCACACCGATTCATTCTTCGGCAAGCTGCAGCACAAGCTGCGCTGCAAATGGCGGGAAATCGCCTTCGCGCTGCGCTCCCGCTGAAAACGAAAAGCGGGTTCCGCAAACGCGAAACCCGCCGGCAGGAGGTGCCGTTTTTCCGGTCTGCTTCAGAACCGGAAGATCAAATCCACCGTGAACCGGTTGTCGAACAGCCCCTTCGGGTTCGTCACGCCGGCCTCGAAGGCGAAGCCCAGATCCACCTTCTCGTGCAGCCGCGAGCGGAAGCCGCCGCCGAACACCACCTGCGTCTCGCCCGCCGCGCCCGCCGAGCCGAAGTTGATCAGGTCGAAGCCCTCCACCGGCAGCCCGATGGTCTTGGCGCTGTTCAGCACCGTCATCGCGTTCAGGCTCACGAACGGGATGAAGTAGCGGCAGGTGTAGTAGTCCAGCTGCGCGCTGTAGTGCGCCTGCGCGGTGGACTGGCTCATGTCGTTCGGCAGCCGCAGCCCGGCGCTGGCCGTCACGTGGAAATCGCCCCAGCCCTTCGCGCTGGAGACGAACAAATCCCACTCGCCCTTGCCCGTGCCCTGGAAGACGTTCTTGTTGCCCGTGGGCAGCGTCAGCCGGAAGCCCGGCGTGAGGATGAACTCGTTCTCCTTGTCATCAATCAGCGCGTATTTCAGACCGGCGGCCAGGTCGGCCCAGCCGCTCTGGTGGCCGAGCGCCTTGAGGTCGGCGTCAATGTAGCCGTCCTTCGTGGCGATGATGGCCAGCCGGTCGGTCACCGCCCACCGCAGTTGCGCGGCATACACCCGCACATCGCCGCCCGTGGTCGCGAACGAGCTGTGGATGTTGTGCTGCATGAAGATGGGCCGCACCTCGCTGTTGATCTGCGGGTCTTCAAAGAAGAGCGGGTTGGCGACAGGCGAAATCGTCCGCAGTTTCCAGTCGTCGGCTTGGGCGGGGCCGGCGGTCAGCAGGGACGCGGCGGCGGTCACGGCGAGAAGGCAGAGGTTGGGTTTCATGTTCAATTTCCTGTTGTTGGCGGTGGTTGTTGGCGACAAGGCGAGCGGCCCGCTGGAAACTCCGCAACGCGGAACCATGCTTCCAGCCACCAATGCCGCTCTCGGCCTCGTCATGGAAATTAAACGCGGCGGCGGACGCCGGAACGCGGCGGAAATTGCCGGGAATTCGCTCTTTCTTGCCCTGACCCGGTGGAGGGAAACGCGCCCACGCCGAAGAACAGACTTGGGAAGAAGGCCCGGCTAATGACTTGCCCCGCGAATTTCGCCTATCTGTTGGTTAGGCCGTTGTGTGTGCATACTGGTGACGAACTCGGCGCAGCAGGAACAGTAGCAAACCTGCGAGTAGAGACGCAACGAACGAACCGGCGAAAGCACCGAAGGCAATCTCTCCTCGGCGACGCGCGTCTGTCTCCATCGCGTCAATAAACCGAGCCGTCGTGTAACCTCGAACCGGCGCAGCCTCTCGATAATCGCGTGACTGGCGAGCCTGCTCAAAGTCCGAGCGCATTCCATGACTCCACGCTCTGCCCATCGCTGACATGTGAATGTGCCCGAACGCCAAGAAAGAGCCGAGCACCCCGAGCGCGAACTGAACCCACAGAATGGCGATGATGGCTTTCATGGTGCGAAACGGCCTAACATTATGATTATGCGGCGCGGCATGCACGGGGGCGTGCATGGTTGATTTTTTCAACGGCGCGGGTTTCCACGGGCTTATGAAAGCAGGCCGGCGAATTTCTGTGAAGGATTTTCCCCGCAGCAAATCCGTCAAGCACTATGAAGAGTGAAGGCCGCGCTTGCCCTCTTTTCATACCTCATACCTCATCCTTCATCCTTCACCCCTCACGCCTTCGGCTCCCAGCCCTTGCGATACTCGCGCGTCCACAGCGCCGTGGCCGCCGGGTCGTTGAGGATTTTGCCGGTCTGCGGGTCGAGGTGCAGCGTGTGGCCGGTGCGGTAGGCGATGTTGCCGAGGTGGCACAGCAGCGTGCTGGCCTGGCCAACGGCGATTTCCGCGCGCAGTTTTTCCCCGCTGCGGATTGCTTCGATGAAGTTCGTGAAGTGCGGCACGTCGCTGCCGCTGCCGGTGCCTTTCTCGACCGGCTTGCCCTTGAGGTCGAAGACTTCCCAGGCGTTGCCACTCATCGCCAACGTCCCGCCGTCGCCGTAGAAGGAGACGAAGTTGTGCTTCTCCGAGGCGCGAGGTTGGGCACTGCTGTTCTCCCATGTCAGTCCCTTGTCGCCAAAGTCGAACGCGACCACGCTCGTGTCCGGCGTCTCCTGATCGTCGTGAAAATGGTAGCGCCCGCCGTTGCAAGTGACGCGCCGGGGCGCGTCCACGCCCAGCCCCCAACGCGCGACATCCACGGCGTGCGGGCCATTGTTGCCGAGTTCGCCGTTGCCCCAGTGCCACATCCAGTGCCAGTTGTAATGGACGAGGTTGTCCTTGTAAGGCCGCTCCGGCACCGGCCCCTGCCAGAGATTGTAATCGAGCCACTCGGGCACGGGCACAACCTTGCCGATGCCGATGCTGGGCCGCAGATTGTCATACCAGCAGCGCGCAAACCGCACCGGCCCGATGACGCCCGCGCGGAGCTTTTCGATTCCCTCGATGATTCCCGGCATGCTGCGGCGCTGCGTGCCGAGCTGCACGACGCGGTTGTGCTTGCGCGCGGCGGCGACCATCAGCTCGCCCTCGCGCGCCGTGCCGCTGCCGGGCTTCTCGACATAGACGTGCTTGCCCGCCGCGCACGCGAGAATCGTCGCCGGCGCGTGCCAGAAGTTCGGCATGGCGATGGACACGGCGTCCACATTTTTGTCTTCGAGGAGGCGGCGAAAATCCTTCACGCCCTGCGGCTTCTTCGCCTGCTTCTTGGCGACGGTGGCGAGCGCGCGGTCAATGCGCTGGCTGTCCACGTCGCAGACGTAGGCGATTTCGACGTTCGGAACCGCCAGATAGCTGCTCAAGTGCGCGTGCCCGCGCCCCAGGCCGATGACGGCGACAGTGACCTTCCTGTTCGCGGCGACGGCGTGCAGTGACGGAAAGCCGACGGACGCGGCGAGGCCCGCCCCGGCAGTGGTGGTTTTCAGAAACTGGCGGCGGGAGGAAACGGGTTTGGGCGCGGTGTTCATGATGATGTCAGGGTTCCATTCGCAGACGGCTGGAACTGGCAAAAATTCAACCCCTCCCCGTCGCTGGCCGGTGAGCGTGAAGGCGGCCCAGAAAGGCGGAACTCCAAACCCGCCTCAATTGCCTGGGTTCTTTCGCAGCTTGCCGCAGAGAAAACGCTGGGCTAGGCTGGCAGCATGATCACGGTGGAAAAGACAGACGCGGATTTGCGGGTGACGATTCCGAAGGGCGCGGTGCCGCCGGAACAGCTCAACGCGTTTCTGGACTGGCTGCGGCTGGAGGAGATCGTGCAGCGCAGCCGTCTGACCGAAGAGGACGCCAGCCGCATCGCCAAGGACATCAAGGCGGAATGGTGGGCGGCGAACAAGGACAGGTTCATTCCGCCGGATGAGCGATGAGCGCGGATGGCGTCATTGTTGACGCGAACATCGCGTTCAAATGCCTGTGCTCCCAGCGGGGCGATTTGCGCGCCCGCATCGGGCCGGGCGGCCACCCGAAATTCTTCAGCCCGCGCTTTCTTTTTGTGGAATTGTTCAAGCACAAGGAGCGGCTGGCGCGGGCGGCGCATTTTTCGGAGGCGGAGCTGCTGGAGGCGCTTTACGCGCTGACGAGCCATCTGGAGTTCGTGAACGAGGCGAACATCCCGGTGGGCACCTGGGTCGAGGCGCACCGGCTCTGCAAGGGGATTGACTCGGATGATACGCCGTATGTGGCGCTCACGCTGCATCTGGACGCGCGGCTGTGGACGGAGGACGACAAGCTCAAATCCGCGCTGCGGGCGCGGGGCTTTGACCGGTTCTTCGAGCCGTGAGCAATTTCCTTGGTGTCGCTTGAATGAATCCGCCTGACCTCAAATCGCTTCTACGACCGCGCGGCGGCGGAAGTGCGGGTTCAAGGCCGATGGAAAGGAAAGCAGTTTCAGCAGGCGTTTGTGGTGGAAACGGACTTGGTGAACGCGTTGAAGCAGGCACAAAATTTCATCAGCCAGCAGACAAAATGAAGGGCATCGTTTCCGGGGAAAATCATCATGGGCAAAATCGTCGGCATTGACCTCGGCACCACCAATTCGCTCGTCGCGACGGTGGATTCCGGCATTCCCTACGTCATCGCTGATGCGGACGGGCAGCGCCTCACGCCGTCGGTCGTGCATTTCCCGGCGGCGGGCGCGGAGCCGCTCGTGGGCCAACCCGCGAACCGCGTGCGCGTGCTGCGGCCCGGCGAGACGGTCTATTCCGTCAAGCGCTTCATGGGCCGGCGCGGCGCGGAGATTTCGCAGGAGGAAATGCTCGTCAGCTATCCCGTCGCCGGCACGGGCGCGGGGCCGGTGACGATTCCGATTCACGGGCGCGCCTTCACACCGGAGGAAATTTCCGCCGAGGTGCTGAAGAAGCTGAAGCGCGACGCCGAGGCCGCACTCGGCGAACCGGTGACGCGCGCGGTCATCACCGTGCCGGCGTATTTCAACGACGCGCAGCGCCACGCGACCAAGCGCGCGGGCGAACTGGCGGGCTTCACCGTCGAGCGCATCGTCAACGAGCCGACCGCCGCCGCGCTCGCCTACGGCCTCGACCGGCTCAAGGAGCACTCCAAAATCGCGGTGTATGACCTCGGCGGCGGCACGTTCGACCTCTCGATTCTCGAACTGAACAACGGCGTGTTCCAAGTGCTGGCGACAAATGGCAACACGCGGCTGGGCGGCGATGATTTGGATCGGCGCATCGTGGAATTCCTCGCAGAGAGAATTGCAGCGGTGAATCCAGAATCCAGAATCCAGAATCCAGAATCCTTGTCGCAGCTCGCGCGCCTCCGCGAGGCGGCAGAGCTGGCGAAGATAAAGCTCTCGACCGAGACGGAAGTTGAAATCGCCCTGCCGTTTCTCACGCCGAAGTTTTCCTTCAATTACAAACTCACGCGCGACGAACTGGAGCGGCTCACGCGCGACCTCGTCGAGCGCACGCGCGCCCACTGCCTGCGCTCGCTCGCCGATGCGAAGCTGGAGGCGCGCGACCTCGACCAGATCATCCTCGTCGGCGGGCAGACGCGGATGCCGCTGGTGCGCCGGCTCGTGAGCGAGTGGTTCGGCTGCGCGGAGTTCGAGGAGGAACGCGGCGGCGTGCGGCTGGGCGAGAGTTTTCACCGTCGCAGCGGGCCGATGTTGAACACCTCGCAGAATCCCGACGAAGCCGTCGCACTCGGCGCGGCGATTCAGGCGGCGATTTTGAGCGGCGAGTTCAAAAACCTCCTGCTGCTCGACGTGACGCCGCTCTCGCTCGGCATCGAGACTTTTGGCGGACTGATGAACGTCATCATCCCGCGCAACTCCACCATTCCCGTGAAGGCCGGCGAAGTGTTCACGACGGCGGTGGATTTCCAGCGCGCGATGCTCGTCCATGTGCTCCAGGGCGAGCGCGAGCGGGCGAAGGACAACTGGAGCCTGGGAAAGTTCACGATTGATTTCGCCCGCGCGCCGCGCGGCGTGCCGCGCGTGGGTGTGCAGTTTGAAATTGATGCGAACGGAATTCTTCACGTGCTCGCGCGCGACCTCCAGACCGGCAAACAGACCATCGTGGAAATGAAATCCGCCGTGGACGTGGACGACGCCGAGGTGCAGCGCATGGTCGAGGAATCGGTCGAGCACGCCTTCGACGACCTGCGGGCGCGGCGCTGGATCGAGGCGAAGACGCGGGCGGTGGAGACACTCGCCGCCACGCGCAACGGCCTGACTACGTGCGCGACCGAACTGGACGCGAGTTATCACGCACAGGTCGAAGCAGCAGCCAGCGCAGTCGAGGCCGTGCTGGTGGCGGAAAATTCAGACAGCCAAACCGGCGACCCGGAGAAGTTGAAGGCCGCCGTTGCCGCGCTGGACGAGGCGACGAAGCCGCTGGCCGATCTGCTGATGGACAAGGCGATGGAGGCGATGCTGCGCAAGCGCGGGCTGCTGCAATAGCGGTTGAATTGGGCGCATTCGAACACTGCCCCCGCGCCGTCAGGCCGGGCGGAGCGCCGATCTCCGAATCGGCGCGGGGCGGGGGCCACACCTGCCGGATCGGAGTCCGGCGCTCCGGGGGCAGCAAGTGTCAGGATGCGCCCAGTTGAATTTCCCTTCCACTTGCACACTCGACGGCGGGGTGGAAATCCAGTTTCCTTGGGCCATGAACCATCGCTTCTTCCTCGCCGGTTGCCGGATGATTTTGCTGCTGGCCGTCGCCGGTCAAACCGCCCGATCACAAACGCCGTCCGTGCCCAAGCCCGTCCCGCTCATGCAGGCCGTGCCGCAGCCGGAGCATCAAATCTCCTTCCAGCGCGACGGTCGGGAAATCGCGCGCTACCATTTCAATCCCGCGCTGAACCGCCCGTTCATCTTTCCCGTCATCGGCCCGTCGGGTCGCGCGGTGACACGGCTGGGCCATCCGCACGATCCCGAAGGCCACAGTCACCACAACTCGATCTGGATTTCCCACCACGACGTGAACGGCGTGACGTTCTGGGGCGACCGCGGCACGAACGCGGGCCGCATCGTCCACCAGCGCATCGAGCAAATCGAGGACGGCGCGGACGCCGCCTTCGTGCAGGTCGTCAACGCGTGGACGGATAAAAATGGAAGGGTGCTGCTGAACGAGCGCCGCCGCATCACCGTCGAGCCGCTGCCGGAGAAGGAATTTCTCCTGATTCTCGACGTGCAACTCGAAGCCAGGGGCCAGCCCGTGACGCTCGGCAAAACTCCCTTTGGCCTGCTCGGCGTGCGGATGGCGAAAACCATCGGCGTCGCGGACGGCGGCGGCACGATTCGCAACTCCGCGGGCAACGTGAACGAGACCGGCGAGAACGGCGTGCATTGGAAGCGCGCGAAGTGGTGTGATTACTCCGGGCCGGTCACGCCGCAGGCCACCGAGGGCCTCACGCTGATGGATCATCCCGCGAACCCGAATCACCCCACCTACTTCCACGTCCGCAACGACGGCTGGATGGGCGCGGCGCTGACGCACGACGCACCGCTCACGCTCACGCCGGGCCAACCGCTGCAACTGCGCTACGGCCTGCGCGTCCACAACGATGCGCCCAAGCCGGAGATGATTCAAAGACACTGGGCGGCGTTTGCGAAATCGCCGTTGCCGGAGCTGGTGCCGAAGACGAAGAAGTAAATTGCCGCGCAACTTTCCCCCGGTTGCGGACGGACACGGCCATTGATGACCGGTTTTTAACCAGTTTCACGCTGGAAGGCGGTCATCTTCGAGGGATATTCCCGGTATACTTTTCCGTTGCAATGCCCGGTGCGGAACGTAATCTCGCACCGTCACCCGTCGTGACAGCCACATCCCGCGCTTTTACACCGTATGAAAACGCCTGCCAGAAAACCGTCCGTCCGGGCCGCAAAAGAACCGGTTGCCAAAAAGACCCCGGCCCGCCCGGCCACCGCCGCCAAACCTGTCGTCGAAGCGGCGGCCACGCCCGCCAAGCCCCGCGCCCCGCGCAAGAAGGCGGCCACGGTCATTCCGGAAGTCCTGCTCCAAGGCGATGCGCCCGTGCCCGCGCCGCGCGGCGGCCCCGGCGAACGCTACGCCCTCGGCCCCGCCCCGACGCCGGAACATTTCACCGCGATGGAAGCGCCTGGCGAATTGCCCGAGGCCTATGGCACACAGAAACTTTTCCTCACCGCGCGCGACCCGCACTGGCTCTACGCGCACTGGGATTTCACCCAGGCCCAGCTCAAGAAATCCAACGCGCTCTCCGCCGACGGTCATCTGATCGTGCGCGTCCACGCAAACGCGACCGGCGGCAAACCACTGTCCGAGACGCACGTCCATCCCGAATCGCGCAACTGGTTCATCCACGTCGGGCGCGGCGGGGCGAAGTTTGTCGCGGAACTCGGCTGCTACGGCAAGAAGCGCAAGTGGCAGACGCTCTCCACTTCCGCCGCCACGCTCACGCCGCCGGATACGATGTCCGACGACACCTCGGCGCGTTTTGCCACGCTGCCCGTGGAAGTTTCTTTCGAGCAAATCCAATCGCTGGTAAAAGCCGCCGCGCGCGAAAACGCGCCGCTCATCGAGGCAATCCAGCAACTGCGTGCCGCCGGCCACGCCGCGCTGCCGAAAATTTCCGTCATCAGCGGCGGCCAGTGGACGCCCGCGCAGGAGCGCGCCCTCGCCGAGATCGTGACTATGGACGAAGTGCGCCGCGTCTGGATCGGTTCGCTGGAAATCACCGAGCTGGTGCGCCGCCAGCTCGTGAAGGAGCTTTCTTCAGCCGCTGCCGCGCAATTCTCGCTGCCCTCCTCGCCGCTCGGCGGCGTGTCGAGCCTCTCCAGCCCGTTCGGCGGCGCGCGGGCGGATCGGAGCAAAAACTTTTGGTTCAACGTCAACGCCGAGCTGATCATCTACGGCGCGACCGAGCCGGACGCCGAGGTGTCCATCGGCGGGCGGGTCATCCGGCTGCGCGCGGACGGCACCTTCAGCTACCGCTTCGCGCTGCCGGACGGGAATTATGATCTGCCCGTGGTCGCCGTCTCCGCAGATCGCACGGATGGCCGCGCGGCGGAACTGAAATTCTCCCGCGCCTCAAACTATCGCGGCGAAGTGGGAACGCACCCGCAGGATCCGAAGCTCAAGGCGCCGCGCGTGGAAAACGTGGCGTAGCCGCCGCGTTGGAGAACCACGGAAGACACGGACAACACGGAAGGACGGCTTTTCCGTTCGGTGTGCTCCGTGTCTTCCGTGGTTCCAGATTCAGAGCGTTCGCTCCAGATACACCACGTCCGGCAGCGGGTTGGCGTAGTAAGCCGCCGTGCGTTGGAAACCCAGCGAGGCGTAGAGCGCGAGCGCGGGGCGCATCGTGGCCAGCGTGTCGAGCCTCATGCTGCGATAACCGATCTGCCGCGCCTCCGCGATGACGGCCTCGGCCAGCGCGCGGCCAATCTCCCGCCCGCGAAACGCCGGACGCACATAGAGCCGCTTCATTTCGCAGACGCCGTCCGCCAGCTTCCGCAGCCCGACGCACCCGGCGACTTCGGCCTCCACTTCCGCGAAGAGCAGGCGGCCATCGGGCGGCGCGTAGCGTCCGGGCAGAGTCGCCAGCTCTTCCTCAAAACCTTGAAAGTAGAGCGAGACACCCATTCCCGTCGCATATTCCCGGAAGAGTTCGCGGGCGCACTCCATCTGCTCCGCCGAGCTGGCAGAGATGATTTGCACGGGGCGATTTCGCATGGCCCCACGATAACCGTCTCTCCACCAAAATCCACTCCCGCCGAGGGGGCTGAATTTCCTCTGCGTCCCTCTGCGAAATCCTCTGCGCCCTTTGCGGTGAAAATTCAACGCAGAGGACGCAGAGGGTTCCGCAGAGGTCGCAGAGGCTGTTTCAAATCAGGGCGCCACTCCCCCGCGTGCGTTGACACGGTTTTGCTGAAACCCTAGGTTCGACCCGCATGAACGCACTGCCCGATTCGCTGCTCGAACTCATCCGCCGCACCTCGGCGGAAATCCCCGACGACGTCCATCAGTCCATTCTCGCCTCGCTCGAGAACGAGAAGAAAAGTTCGCTCGCGGCCAACGCCCTCAAAATCATTGACCAGAACATCGCGCTGGCGAAGAACAAATCCCAGCCCATCTGCCAGGACACCGGAAGCATTCTGTTCTACGTGGACTGCCCCGTTGGCTTCGATCAGATCGCTTTCGCCGAGACCGCGCGCGAAGCCGTGACACTTGCCACCAAGAAAGGTTTTCTCCGCCAGAACTCCGTGGACTCGCTCACCGGCAAGAACGACGGCACGAACGTCGGGCCGGGCGCGCCGGCGTTTCATTTTCATCAGCATCGCTCGCCGGACATCAGCGTGCGGCTCGTGCTCAAGGGCGGCGGCTGCGAAAACGTCGGCGCGCAATACTCGCTGCCGAGCGAGCGGCTCAACGCGAATCGCGACCTCGACGGCTGCCGCAAGGCGATCCTCGACGCGGTGTTGCAGGCGCAGGGCAAAGGCTGCGGGCCGGGCATCCTCGGCGTGTGCATCGGCGGCGACCGCGCGACGGGCTACGAGTTGAGCAAGACGCAATTCCTGCGGCTGATCCCCGACCGCAATCCAGTGCCCGAACTGGACGCGCTGGAGCAGGACATTTTGAAAACGGCGAACGAACTCGGCATCGGCCCGATGGGATTCGGCGGCAAGACGACGTTGCTGGGCGTGAAGATTTGCGCGGCGAACCGCCTGCCCGCGTCGTATTTCGTGAGCATCAGCTACATGTGTTGGGCGTATCGGCGTCAAGGCGTGACGCTGGATGCGGAGGGGAAGATTGGGAAGTGGTTGTATTGAAACGCGCTGAATGAAGCCAACCCTCTATCTCGAAACAACCATCCCGAGTTTTCAGACGGGACGGCCTTCGCGCGACCACTTGATTGCTGGGCAACAAGCAGCCACGAAAAAATGGTGGCGGCTGCGGCGGAATGATTTTGAATTGTTCACGTCGCAGTTCGTTCTGAACGAAGCCGCGCAGGGTGACACGAAAATGGCAGCCAAGCGCCTGCAATTTTTGCAGCCAGTCGAAAAACTGTCAGTGACACTCGAAGCCGATGAGTTGGCGCGCCGAATCCTCGAAAAGCACCTGCTTCCGCCCAAGGCGGCGGTGGATGCGTTTCACATCGCCACGGCGACGGTTCACGGAATGCACTTTCTGCTGACTTGGAATTGCATCCACATCAACAACCGTGAGATTATTCCCGGAGTCGAGCGGCTGTGCTCGCAAGCGGGTTATCCGCTGCCCGTGATTTGCACGCCGCTCGAATTGATGGGAACATCTGAATTATGAAAGACCCAATCGTTGCTGAAATTCACCGCTACCGGGCGGAACACGCCAAGCGGTTTAATTACGACATTCACGCCATCGGCGAGGACATCCGCCGCTCCGAAGCCAAATCCGGCGGCAAGTTTGTGACGTTGGATGCGAAGCGCAAGTGCAAGGTGGAAGTGAAGCCGATGAAGCCCGCTCGGGGCAAATCCCTAGCGGCGCACAAGTGAAAACGTGCGCGGCGATAAGTTTCTCAAGGACAATTCATGAGCGACTGGCTGCGACAAGTTCTGGAAAGCAAACGCGCGATGCGGCGGCGTCTCGCGGGGCTGTTGTTTGCGGACAAGGTGAAATTGCTGGAGCAGTTGCGCGACCGCAGCCGGGCGATTGCGGCCAGCCCGCTCAAACGGAAGTTTTCCCAACGGAGTTGATTGTCGGGCTAAATTGAAACGCAGCCATGACCAAGCTTTCCTTCCCCTTCACCGAAGAAAAAATCCGCGCGCTGAAAGTCGGCGACGAGGTTTTGATTTCCGGCGTCGTGTTCACCGGGCGCGACGCCGTGCACAAATATCTGCACGAGGGCGGCAAGCTGCCGCCGGAAGTGAAGCTGCGCGACGGCATCATCTACCACTGTGGCCCGGTGATGATGCAGCAGCCTGACGGCTCGTGGAAATGCACCGCCGCCGGCCCGACCACGTCCATCCGCGAGGAGCCGTATCAATGGCAGATCATCCGCGACTTCGGCGTGCGCGGCGTCATCGGCAAGGGCGGCATGGGCGACCGCACGCTCGCGGCGTGCAAGGAGCACGGCTGCGTGTATCTCCACGGCGTCGGCGGCGCGGCGCAGGTGCTGGCCGAATGCGTGAAGAAGGTGCGGAACGTTTACATGATGAAAGAATTCGGCGCGCCGGAAGCGATCTGGGAACTGGAGATTGTGGATTTCCCCGCCGTGGTGACGATAGATGCGCACGGCAACTCGCTGCACAAGGAAGTCTTCGCCGCGAGCCAGGCGGCGCTGGCGGAGCGGCTGTAGTTGGAGTTCACGCTTCAGCGTGTCGGACGCAAGCTAAAGCTTGAACTCCAACACGGCTGCCGCGCAGCCAGGAAGATCGGCGGAACGATTGCAATCTCCGGCAGCATTTTCTGCTTGTCTGCCCTCGTGATTTGAGCGAGTGAGCTTCATGCACAAACTCCTCCCCGGCCTCACCCTCGCCGTCGTTTTGCTCGTCGGGTGCGCCACTTCACCGCAAACTTCGTCGAACGCGGATTACGATCTCATCCTGCGGCACGGCACGATTTACGACGGCAGCGGCGGCCAGCCATTCGTCGGCGACGTGGCCGTGCGGGGCGACAAGATTGCCGCCGTCGGCAATCTCGGCTCCGCGCGCGGCAAAAAGGAGATGGACATGCGCGGCCTCGCCGTCGCGCCGGGCTTCATCAACATGTTGAGCTGGGCCACGGAATCGCTGCTGCACGATGGCCGCTCGCAGAGCGACATCCGCCAGGGCGTCACGCTGGAGGTGATGGGCGAGGGCGAATCCATGGGGCCGCTCAACGCCGCTATGCGGAAGGACATGATTGACTCGCAGGGCGACCTCAAGTTCGCCGTGCCGTGGACGACGCTCGGCGAATACCTCCACCATCTGGAAAAGCACGGCGTGTCGTGTAACGTCGCGTCCTTCGTCGGCGCGACCACCGTGCGCATTCACGAGATCGGCTACGCCGACCGTCCGCCCACGCCCGCCGAATTGCAGCGGATGCGCGCGCTCGTGCGGCAGGCGATGGAGGAAGGCGCGCTCGGCGTCGGCTCGTCGCTGATTTACGCGCCCGCCTTTTACGCGAAGACGGACGAGTTGATCGCACTCTGCCAGGAGGCGTCGAAATTTGGCGGGATGTATATTTCGCATCTCCGCAGCGAGGCGAACCAGTTCCTTGAAGCGCTGGATGAACTCCTCCGCATCGCCCGCGAGGCGAACATCGCGGCGGAGATTTACCACCTCAAGGCCGCCGGCCAGGCGAACTGGCCCAAGATGGACGCTGCCATCCAAAAGGTCGAAGCCGCGCGCGCCGCCGGCCTGCGCATCACGGCGGACATGTATCTCTACACCGCCGGCGCGACGGGCCTCGACGCCGCAATGCCGCCGTGGGTGCAGGAGGGCGGCTACAACAAATGGGCCGAGCGGCTGAAGGATCCGAAAATCCGCGAGCGCGTCCGGCAGGAGATGATCACGCCGACGGACAAATGGGAAAGCCTCTATCTCGCCGCCGGTTCGCCGGACAAAGTGCTGCTCGTCGGCTTCCGCAACGACCAACTCAAGCCGCTCACCGGCAAGACGCTCGCCGAAGTCGCGCGGCTGCGCGGCAAATCGCCGGAGGAAACCGCGATGGATCTCGTCATCGAGGACGGCAGCCGCGTCGGCACGGTCTATTTCCTGATGAGCGAGGAAAATGTGAAGAAGCAAATCAAGCTGCCATGGGTCGCGTTTGATTCCGACGCCGGCTCGCTCGCGCCGGAGGGGGCATTCCTGAAATCAAACCCGCACCCGCGTGCCTACGGCAACTTCGCCCGGCTGCTCGGCAAATACGTCCGCGACGAAAAGGTGGTTCCGCTGGAAGAAGCCGTCCGCCGCCTGACATCTTTCCCGGCGGAGAATCTGAAAATCAAGCAGCGCGGCGCGCTCCAGCCCGGCCATTTCGCGGACGTGGTCGTGTTCGACGCGGCGAATATCCAGGATCACGCCACCTACGAAAAGCCGCACCAATACTCGACCGGCGTCGTTCACGTCTTCGTCAACGGCACGCAAGTGCTGAAGGACGGCGAACACACCGGCGCAAAGCCGGGCCGCGTCGTGCGCGGGCCGGGCTGGAAAAGGAAATCGTGAGAGAACGGTTTCGTTGGCCACGGATTGAACACGGATGAAACACGGAGAATTTCCCCGAGCGAAACCCGTGGTTCCGCCCGCCGGCCTCAATCGCCCGAAACTTTTTTGACCTCCGCGAGCACGTCGGCGGCCTTGGTGCGGTCGCCGTGGCTTTTGCTGATCTTGGCAAATCGCACCACGCCCTTCCGATCCAGCACGAACGTGGACGGATAGGCCGTCTCCTTCGGCGCGCTCCAGCGCAGGCCGTAGGCGTTGACCATCGCGTAATCGGGGTCAACCAGATACGTGAACTCCTTCGGCCACTGCTTGTTCTTCAAAAAATCCTGCGCGTGCGCCTTCAGACCGTCCGCCGGGCCGGGATAAACCATCACCACCCGCGTCTTGGCCTCCGCGAAGCCGGGCGCCGACGTGATGAACTCCTGCACCTGCCGCGTGCAAAGCGGGCATTGATAGCCCGGCCAGCCGCGCAGGACGACGAGCACCGTGCGCCCCTTCGCTGTCATGTCGCCCAGGCTCACCGTCTGCCCGTCGAGCGTCTTGAGCGCGAAGCCCGGCGCTTTCTCCCCCGCCTTGGGAGGAGTGGCCGCGTTCAGCGCGAACGGCAACGAGCCGGTCAGAAGACATATTGCCAGGAAGTGAAGGAATTTGGTTTTCATAAAATGTTGAAGCTGGTTTTTCGACGGAATGCGGGGGCCGCAGCTTCACGGAACGAGGCGCGGCTTCAATCCACCTGCTCCTTCGGCTCCGGCAGCAGGAAGCTCAAGGCGAGGCCGAGGGCGAACATCGCGGTGCCGACGATGGCGGCGGCCTTCGCGACGAACATCGGCGTGGTGCCGCCGAGCAGCGGCGCGAGCCAGTTGCTCGTCACGAACGCCATCGAGGTGCCGATCATGCGTCCGCCGACGTTGGTCGCAAAACTGCCGCCAGTGCCGCGCAGGTGCAGCGGGAAAACTTTCGGCAGGTATTCGCCCATGTAGCTGAACTGCGCGACGGTCAGAAAACCCGCGACGGCGATGCCCCACTGGAAAATCTCCGGCTGGGCGTCGAAGAGGAACAGATACGTGAGCGGGAGCACAACGAGGCCGGGAATCTGGAACAGCCGCAGCAGCGCGCCCCGGCTGATGGACACGGCGAGCAGCAGCGCGAGCGCGATGCGCCCGCCGAGTCCGCCCATCTCCTGCCAGAACTGCACGTCCTTGCCCTTGGTCTTCACGATGGTGTCGGGGCCTTCCTGTTTCGCGCGGTTCGCGCCGAGCTGGCCGAGCAGCTTCTCGCGGTCGAGCAGCGCCTTCTTCGCGCCGGGATTGCTCGCGGTGAGTTCGGTGAGTCTGGCGTCGAGGCTGGCGAGCTGTTTGTTGAGCGGTTCAAGCTTGGCCGCGACCGCAGCCTTGTCGGCGTCGGTGGCCTTGGGGTCGGCCAGCGGTTTTTGCGCGGCGCGCATGGCGATGCGGAGCTTCGCGCGCTGGCCGGACAACTCGCGCAGGCCCGCCACCTCGGTGCAGGACTTGTCGAACGCGGGGCGGACTTCATCGAGCTGCTTGTTGAAGCCAGCGGCCTCCACTTGGAGCGGCTTCAAAATTTTCTGCTGCTCGGCGAGCGTGCTCAAACCGGGAACGATGCGGGTTGGCGTGAGTTGCAGCGCGCCAAAAGCCACGCCGTAGGCGCACGCGGAGAGCGCGGCGGTGACGAGCGTGGTGCGGCGCAGCGCGGGCGAGAAAAGCTCGCCGAAGCTCGCGCGCTTGAGCGTGCCGGCGGCGCGGCGCTCACGCCACACCTTCGACTCCGGCACAAACGGCAGCAGCAGCGCGATGGGAATCGCCGGGAGCAAACCCGTGATGAGCGTGTAGCGCCAGTCGGCGTGGGCATTGAACGGCTCGGCCACCGGCAGTGCCGGGAGTGACGCGGCGTTCTTCAGAATCCACCCGTTCACCACCGTGACGAACAGGCCGCCGACGGACGCGAACGCCTGTGTCCAGCCGAGGACTTTTTCCTTGCGGTGCTTGTCGGGGAAAAGTTCGGCGAGCCACGTGATGGCCGCGACGAATTCAACGCAGACGCCGACGAACGTCGCGCAGCGCCAGAACACAAACCACTCCAGGCTCGTGCTGAACGCCGCCGCCACGGGCGAGAGCGAATACACCGCGATGCTCAAGGCAAGCACCGTCTTGCGCCCCAGCCGGTCGGTGAGCCAGCCGCCAATGAGGCCGAAGACGCCGCCGCTCAAGGCCGCAATCCAGAGCAGGCGCCCCACCCAGGCGGTGACATCAGGATGGCTGGCGGGCAGCTGGAGAATCTCCGCGATGGCCGGCGCGGCGATGAGCGGCAGCAGCAGCAGCTCGTAGGTGTCGAAGAGGAAGCCGATGGCGGCGACGATGAGGATGAGCCACTCGGTGGTGGTGAATTTCTGGCCGGGCGCGGAGGAATTCATGGCGCGAATTTATGCCAGCGTTCCCGGCGAGTGGCAAGCGCCGAGATACGTGGACGTATCAAATCGCCCATTCGCCAAGGCGGAAGCCTTGGTGGGATGGCAGTCTTCGGATCAAGGAACCAGATACCCGCGAGTCCAATCGGGTTGAGGCGGCAGGTTGCGCGCGTTCACCTCGGACTTCCACTGGGAATCACTCTTGCGCGTGGTGGGGCCGAGTTCGAACTCGTAGTGGCTCATGACGGGACCGGCATAAACCGCCACGTCGTTCAATCCCAAGTTCACAGCCATGATCAGCAGGTGAATGCGCCCGACTCCTTCGTGGAGAATCGCGCCCGGGTCGCCGACGATATCGTCAGGCGTGTCGGTATGCACGTCGGTGACCAAGGCGTCTTCGAGATCGGATTGATCCAAAAAAACTGATGATTGCCGAGTTCTGGCGTTGCGGTAAAACAGTGTTGGATACCAGCCGCTGTAAGTGCGGACACCAGTATATGCGGCACTGTAGCCTTCGATCACGGTCTGCAAAAAAAACGTTTCATTAGTGGTGAGAGGCTGGCGGTTGAGTTCCTTGATGGAAATGTCGCGCAACGTGGTCATTTGCGCGGCGAAGTTGTCGAGAAACGTCAGGCGGTTTGAGAAAATTGTTCCAATCGAATACGTGAATGCTGAATCAAAGCTGGCATTCGACTCAAAAACGAAATCCCCGGTATCTGGAAGGTTGGCAACCATGTCCATCGTTCGGAGTGCCATGTCTCGCATCCGCTCCCAGAAGCTCACCCTGGGTTCGATGAACCCATCTGGGTAGGAGCACGCGAGTATTCCCGTATAGGGCTGCTTGGCATAGAGCACGGTGTCGTGGCGCAGTTGAGTCCATGAGGCCAGTTGCGTGTTGAGTGTTTTCATCGCCCAAGCCCTTGTCCGCATGGCGTCCGGGAATTCCGGCCCGGTGGTCGGGGGTGAAAGCTCGCGGAGACAACCGAGCCAGCAATTGTAGATGTTGTTGGTCCAGACGGAGGAATTTTGCAGATCAATCACCCGCCGCACAGCCGCCAGATTATGCTGGTAAGGACGCCCGTCGCGCCACGGGTGGCCATTCGTGGCCGCAATGCGGGAGGCGATTTCGGGCACGACCTGATTGTTGCCGAGAACCGTGAACGCAACATCCAGGGCACTTGGCACGCGCCGCAAAACCTTGTCCTCCACGCCGGGAATGCCGTCTTCATCCCAGATGATTTTGTCGAACACGCATTGCCCCATCGCCCAGGCATCCATGACAAAACGCTGTCCTTGGACGGTGAACGACCGGGGCAGTTTGATCTGCTGCCGGGATAGCGGCGACCAGAAGTAACCGCTCTGGATATTCTGCACACCAAGCTGGCCCGCCATGATCTGCGACTGAAGGCTCTGAAGCCCAGAGGTGCCCGGCAGGCTGGCGGCTGACTGGATGCCCGCCGTTGCCATGAGATCGTTCAACTGGGCGAAGTTCAGCGAATCCGGCAGTCCGACAAACATCTGAATCACCTCGTTGAGAAATTTCCAGTTGTTGAGCTGGCCGGAATTGTTCATCAGCACGTGCATGGCCGCCGCCCCGGCCAGCTCGCGTGTTGAGTTGTCGCTGGTTGCGCCCGCGAAGCGGAAGTCCATCAGCCCGCACCACATCATGGCGCGGAAATATCTTTGCAGGCGTTGCGAAGTTTCGTAGTGGCCGCGCACTTGGAATTGGGAAAAATCCACCGAACGGAATGTCCCAAAAGCACTGACGTAGCCCGGCTGTAAATTGTTGATGGCGGCGAGCGTGGATGAAATCAGTGAATTTTGGCCGAGCGACCCGAAGTTGTCCGTGCCCGTGATCAGGGATCGGGCAACGGCCAGGAAGTAGTCCGCGTCCTTTACGGCGTTGCGCTGGGTGGTTTCCGACACCTGCGACCATACGCTGGGCACCTGCGCCGCCATGTTTTGGAGGATCGTCTCCAGGGTCGGCGCGAGGAAAATTTCCTCGATTTCCTCCAGCATGGAGACGTAGGAACGGTGCCAGGCATGCAGCACGGCATCGCAGGAAACAAACACCGGCAGATCGTCGGTAAAAATCTTGTAGAAAGAATCGGCAAAACTGTCATCACCCAGCCGTGCACTGACCACGAAGCCGTTCGTCTGGAAGATGGCAAGTTCGTTGGTGTTCAGCCGGAAGTCGGTCAGGCGCGTTTGGGTTGAATTCGTCGCATTGTGCACCGCCGGGTCGAGATTGAATTGATCCCAGAACTCGGCGGTCGCCGGGTCGAAGGTGATTTGCGGCAGGTAGGCGTTGGTGAGCGGATAGAGATTCGCCAATTCACTCAACGGAAGCTGGCCGGTCAATTGCAGTTGCCGCGCAAACTCCGTGCTGTAGCCATAGACCGCTTCACCCAGCCGGCTCCCGGCGGTGGCAAGCTTCACATTGGCCACCACTCGGTAGAACGCATGGCCGCTGCCGGGCGGCGGCACGAGGATTCGCAAAGTTTCATCGGATACCCCGACGCCACCGTTGGCCGGGGCAGTGGCCGACTGCCAGTTCACCATGTTGGTGCTCCACTGGATCGAGTATTCGGAATACATCGCGCTCACCGGCAACGCCATTTGTGAGCGCAGGCCAACCTCCCATTGAGTGGTTGCTGGCTTGATTTGAAGCGTAATTGTGTCGGCAGCAGAACCTGGGTGAGTGGAAAAAAGAAAAGCCACAAGCGCAAAAATCCAAAGATGGACTGGCTGTTTCATAAGGGCTTTTCCTATGGGATGCAGCTTACAGCTGCTTCGGAAAAAGTAAATCACTCGTTCCTGAAAACTTTCACAAGATTTCCACCGTCCGGTTATTCATCGCCCACACGGCTTCGGCGTATTTCACGCCGCAGGATGCGCCGCGATACCGCGCGAGGTTGGCCTTGGCGGTCTGCGAGGCGTCGGGGTCGAACTCGCTGTATTCCTTCTTCCGCACGAAGGCCATGAGCTGGCCGAGCCACTCCATCGCGGAGGGCCATTCCGCCGAAACGTCCACAAACGTGTTCGGCTCGAAGCCGATGGTGTGGCCGGGGCCGTTGTCGTAGAGATAAATCTGGCGCGGCACCTTCACCTTGTCGCGGCCAAGGATGCTGCCGGCCTGCTTGAGCGCAATCTTGCTGATGGCCGACGCGGCCTCATGGTCGGGATGCCGGTCGTGATGCCACAGCATGAAGGCGACGTCCGGCTGCACGTCAGCGACGACCTCGGCCACGGCGCGCGTGGTCTCGGAGTTGGCGAGGAAGCGGCCCGAAGCGTATTTGAGGAAGCGCATCTCCGCGCCGACGAAGTGCGCGAGCTGCCGGCTGGTTTCGAGCAGTTCGCGCTCGCGGCCCTGGGCGGGCGGCCAGTTTGTGTAATCGCCGATGAGCGAGAGAATCACCACGCGGTATTGCTTGCGGACCGCCTGAATCATGATTCCTGGAATTCCGAACACGCAGTCATCGTAATGCGCGCCGATGGCGAGGAGGGTTTTCATGGGCGCAAGCTAGCGCGCCGGGGAAACCTGATCAACCACGGAAGACACGGAGCACACGGAAGGCACGCAGGGAACCCGTCCTCGTTCTCGTCGTCGTCCTCGAACTCCCATGAAAACGAGGACGAGGACGAGAACGAATTGCCAGACCACACTCCTTGAAGATTATTCCCCTTCCGTGTGCTCCGTGTCTTCCGTGGTTCGTCATCAAATGCCGGACTCGACACCGCCGCCGGGTGATTTACACTCGCCGCATGAACCAGATTGATTTGCAGGGCAGGAGCGCGATTGTCACCGGCGGCGCGCGTGGCATCGGTCTGGCCATTGCCAAGCGCCTGCTCATCTCCGGCGCGCGCGTGAGCCTGTGGGATCGCGACGCGGCGGCGCTCGAAGCCGCCGCCAAGGCCATGGCCGGCCATGGGGGCGCGCAAATCCAGGTGGTGGACCTCACCAGCCCCGACGACGTGAAGGCCGCCGCCGCCGTCGAGCGCAAGCAATACGGCGCTCTGGACATCCTCGTGAACAACGCCGGCATTGCGGGCGTGAACAAGAAAACGTGGGAGCTTTCGCCGTCCGAGTGGCGCGAAGTGGTGGACTTGGATTTGAACGCCGTCTTCTTCTGCTGCCGCGCCGTGGTGCCGCACATGATGGACAAGAGCTACGGCCGCATCGTTAACATCGCCTCCATCGCGGGCAAGGAGGGCAACCCCAATGCCTCGCACTACAGCGCGGCCAAGGCGGGTGTCATCGCGCTCAACAAGTCGCTCGGCAAGGAGCTCGCGCAGTCCGGCGTCCTCGTCAACTGCGTCACGCCTGCCGTCATCCAGACGGACATCCTCAAGCAGCTCACGCAGGAGCACATTGACTATCTGCTGTCGAAAATCCCGATGGGCCGCTTCGGCAAAGTCGAGGAGGCGGCGGCGCTCGTCGCGTGGCTGGCGTCGGCGGAATGTTCGTTCAGCACTGGCGCGGTGTTCGATCTGTCCGGCGGGCGCGCGACGTATTGAATTGCCTTCAATATCTCCCGGCTTCCACTCACCGGACGACATTGCTACGCTCGACACCATGAAAACTTTCTCACGCATCGCTTTCGCTTCCGCCGTTGCGCTGGCGCTGGTTTCCACGGGCTTCGCGGCGGACACGGGCACCGGCGCGAGCTTCAAAGGCCCGGTCGGCCTCCAGCTCTACAGCCTGCGCGCGCAGTTCACCGCGCACGGCCCGCCCGCCACGCTCGACACGGTGAAGGGCTTCGGCATCCAATACGCCGAACTGGCCGGCACCTACAATCTCGCGCCGGAAAAAATGAAGGCGCTGCTCGCCGAGCGCGGCATCAAGGCCGTGAGCGGGCATTTCCCCTACAAGAAATTCAAGGATGACCCCGAGGCCGTCGCGCAGGAGGCCAAGGCGCTCGGCCTCGAATACGCCGGCTGCGCCTGGGCCGACCACAAAGGCGACCTCGACGAGAAGCAGGCGCGCGAGATCGCCGCCGTCTTCAACAAGGCGGGCGAGATGCTCGCGCAGCACGGGCTGAAATTTTTCTACCACTGCCACGGCTTCGAGTTTCAGCCGCACGGCGACGGCACGCTGATGGATTTGATCATCAAGGAGACCAACCCGCAGTATGTGAGCTTCGAGATGGACATCCTCTGGGTCGTGTTCCCCGGCCACGATCCGGCGAAGCTGCTGGCGAAATATCCCGGCCGCTGGCAGCTCATTCACCTGAAAGACCTCAAGCAAGGCGTCGCCACCGGCTTCCTCACCGGCAAGACCGACGTGAGCAACGACGTGCCGCTCGGCACCGGCCAGATGAAATGGCCCGCCATCCTCGCCGCCGCCAAGAAGGCGGGCGTGAAATACTATTTCATCGAGGACGAGTCGCCATCCTCGGTGGAGCAGATTCCGCAGAGCCTCAAGTTTCTGGAATCGGTGAAGTTTTAAGGCGCCGGCGGCGCACAACTTTTGTCCCGCGCCAGACCCTACTATCGCCTTGCCTGCCCGCCGCCCTTTGGCAACATTCGCACCCATGAAAGTCATCCCCATTTTCCCCGGCAGCTTTTATGTGACCGACGGCGAGAAATCCCTGCTCGCCGGCTGCCCGCCCGAAATCGTCAAGGTGATGCTGCAAAAATGCCTGGCCTCGCCGCAGGCCATCCTGCTGCCCGACCAGCCCATCAGCCGGGGCGAATCACAAGTGGCCGTGGAGTTCCCGCTGTATCACCATTTGTTTTTCAACCCGAAGAAGGAGCTCAAGCCGCTGCTGCTCGTCGGCAGCACGCGCCGCGTCGAGGCCGCGAAGGAACTGCTCCACCTCTCGCTCTTCGGCCCCGACGCCGAGCAGATGAAGGCCTGGGGGATGCCCGCCGAGCAGGCCGACGCCCTCGCCCGCGAAATCCGCTGGTTCCACCTCAAGGACAAGGACGGCAAGCCCGTGACGATGGACAAGATGGTCGCCACCGCATCCGTGGAGGACAACGAGGCCGACCTCGGCTGGGTGAAAATCTCCCGCGTCAGGCCAAATGTCTTCAAGCTCGCCGGCCGCACCGGCACGGTGACGGTGGACCTGACGCTCACCGAGGATCAGGCCCCGCCCTACCCCGTCAACACCGACCTCACGGTGACGACGCTGGTGAAGTTCGGCATCGAGGTGCTCGGCGGCTCGTCGGGCTTCAGCGTCACGCAGGCCTGCTCCGGCATGGCGATGTGCTACAACGGGAATTATATGCTCGTGGATGCGATACCCTTCCTCAACTACCACCTCAAAGCCCGCGGCGTCGCGCGCAACCAGGTGCACAGCATTTTCTTGAGCCACATCCACGACGACCACTGCAACCTCATCTCGCTGCTCCAATACAACCGCCGGATGCAGGTGCTCACCACGCCCGTCGTCTTCCGCATGATGCTCCGCAAGCTCTCGCTCATCTTGGATCGCCCGGAGGAGAGCCTGACGGAATACTTCGACTTCATCCCGCTCACCCCCGGCGAGGACACGGACTTTTTCGGCCTGCGCATCACCCCCTTCTGGTCGAGCCATTCCATCCCCACGATTGGCGCGCAGTTCGAGACCGTCCATGCCGGCAATGTGTATCGCATGATTTTCACGAGCGACACCCAGTCGCTGAAGGACGTGAAGCGCCTGCAGACCACCGGCGTCGTCACGCCCGCGCGCTTCTCGGAAATCTCCGACCTCTACCGCAAGGCCGCGCACCTGCTCGTGGCCGACGGCGGTGAGGGCGTCATCCACGGCGACCCGTCGGACGCGCTGGAGTCGCCCGCCGACCGCGTGGTGTTCATGCACCTCGACAAATTGCCGGATCAATTTCAGGCGCAGTTCACCGTCGCCTCGTCCGGCAAACGCTTCACCGTCGTGCGCGGCAACACCGACTACAACCTCACGCGCACGATTGAATTCCTCCTCGAATACTTCCCGGAGATGCCGCCCGTGTGGATTTCCAACCTGCTCGCCAACCAGCAGGTCTTCGCCTACAACGCCGGTGACATCATCATCCGCCAGGGCAGCCGCAGCGAGGGCTTCGTCTACATGATCCTCACCGGCTACGCGCAGGTCGTCCTCCACGACGGGCAGAAAAAATCCGTCGTCGCGCAGATGGAGGCGGGCGAGCTGATCGGCGAAATGTCCGTCATCACCGGCAAGGGCCAGCGCAACGCCTCCGTCGTCGCCCACAGCCCGGTCATCGTCACCGCGTTTTCCGAGACGGCGTTCTACGGCTTCATCCAGCACCAGGGCCTGGAGGAAAAACTCAAATCGCTCTGGCAGAACCGTGAGCTGGTGCAGAACTTCTCCTGCCTCAAGCTGCTCCAGCAGCCGGTCATCCGCGCCATGAGCGCGCGGCTCACCCTGCACAACCTCCCGCCCCGCAGCGGCAAAATTCCGCTCCAGGACATCTGCCCGCCCGGCGGCCTGCTCTTCCCGCTCGGATTGGAAATCGCCATCGCGCAGATCGGCAAGACTGAAACCGTCCCCTCGCACGTCAGGCCCGTCCTCGGCAACGACCGCGACGAGCTGATCACCGAGGCGGAGTTCCAATACCTGCTCCTCACGCCGGAGGACGCGGCGGCCCTGCGCCGCAGCATCCCCGCCTTCCGCTTCTTCTGGGAGGAAACCCTCGGCCTGCCGATTCAAACCCCGGCGGCGGGCTGAAAAGGCGGGTTCCTCGCGCCGTCAGGCCGCGGCCTCGCGCCACGGAACCACGGTCTGAAGCGGCGGAACTGCGATCTCACGCCATCAGACTCCGGCCTGACGCCACGAGACCACGGTTTGAGGCGAGGGAACCACGGTTTCGCGCCGCCAGACCCCGGTCTGGCGCGACGAGGCCACGGTTTCCTGCCACCAGACCGGGGTTAATTTTCACGAGGCCACGGCCTGCCGCCGCGAGGCCGCCGCCGCACGAAACGAGGCCACGGTTAATTTCCGCCAGACCGGGGTCTCACGCCGCCAGACCACGGTTCCGTGCCGAAAAACCGGGGTCTGGGCCGCAAAACCCGGGTTTCGCGCCATGGAACCGCCGTTCCGCGCTTGAAAACCGCCCGGCGGAGCGCATGAGCTTGGGTGAACAAGGCTGGACAGGAATTTAGGCCAAGAATAGTGTCGCTTCATGAAAACGGACTGGCCGCACAACGCGCCGTCTATCGCTAGTTAGGCCGACTCGCGCTATGAGTGCCACCGACATTGCCAAAGAAGTTGTCCGTATCGTCAACACCCACGGGTTGGCCAAGGACGTGATTGACCTTTTGGAGAAAAAGCTGGCGTTGATCGTTCAAGAGAATGCGACACTTACGACGAAGGTATCGAGACTTGAGATCGAGAACAGTCAGCTTCGCGCACAGATTCAACACACTCATCCAGTCAAGCAATTGTCCGATGACCAACGCAAGATTCTGGAACTTCTGAACAGCGACACGACGGATCATTATATCGATTTTGAGTTCATTGCTGGCCGAGTTGGTCTTGATCTTCCAAAGGCCCGCTTTGTCTTGGATCAGCTTACGAAATTGGAATATCTGTGGGACACGAGTTACTCGCCGCCCAGCTATCGCATCTCGCCAAAAGGCCGCGAATTTTTGTATGAGACATCGGCCTAATACACAGATAGACTGCAAACTTTCCCCATTCGCCCGCGCCCGCCCTTCATTCACACTCCCAACCATGAAAACATTCGCCGCCCTCACCAGCCTCGCGCTCTGCGCCGTCACCGCGTTCGCGCAGCAGAACTACGCCAGCGTCGAGATCAAGACCACGCACGTCGCGGGCAACGTGTATATGCTCGAAGGTTCCGGCGGCAACATCGGCGTCTCCGTCGGGCCGGACGGCGTGCTGATGGTGGACAACGAGTTCCTCCCGCTCGCGGCCAAGATCGAGGCCGCCGTCGCCAAGCTCAACCCCGGCCCGCTCAAGTTCATGCTCAACACCCACTGGCACGGCGACCACACCGGCGGCAACGCGCACTTCGGCAAGAAGGGCGTCATCATCGCGCACCAGAACGCCCGCCTGCGCCTCGGCAGCGCCGCCAAGCCCGCGCCGCCCGAGGCGATGCCCGTCGTCACCGTCAACGACACCGCGTCGGTCCACTTCAACGGCGAGGAAATCCGCCTCTGGCACGTCGGCCCCGGCCACACGGACGGCGATGTCATCATTCACTTCACCAAGTCGGGCGTCCTCCACATGGGCGACCAGTTCGTGAACCCGCGCTTCCCCTTCATTGACTTCGCCAGCGGCGGCGACGTGCAGGGCTACATCAAGACCGTCGGCAACGTCCTCGCGCAGTGCGATGACAAAACGAAAATCATCCCCGGTCACGGTGCGCTGGCGACGAAGGCGGATTTGAAGAAATTTCACGACATGCTCACCGCCACCTCCGGCGTCGTGAAGAAGGCCATCGCCGCCGGCAAGTCGCTCGCCGACATCAAGGCCGACCCCGCGTGGGCACAGTGGAAGGAGTTCGGCGCGGTGGCCGGCCCGACCGGCAGCAGCCGCTACATCGAGGCGCTCTACAACGGGCTGGGGAAGAAGTAGCGCGCGGCGTTGGGGCGTGCCTCGTAATTTCAAAAACGGTCATCGTCGTTGCGCGGAGGCGTTCTCCCACACCCCAGCCCTCTCCCGCCGGGAGAGGGAGCCGGAGGCGGACACGCGGAGTCATTTGAACGCGCGCTTGAATTTCGCCGCGCAAC
>JACRJY010000049.1 GCA_016235585.1 Verrucomicrobiota bacterium
ATGACGACGGCGACAAGAGAGTCGCCGCTCCGCACCTACTTCTGGCCCGCCTCCGCCAGAATCTTCTTCGCCTCCGTCGCGCTGATCTCGCGCACGAAGAGGTTGCGCCAGCGGATTTCGCCGCCGTGGGTTTGCAGCATGATCGGGCCTTTGGCGGGCAGCGGCTTGGTGCGGTCCCAATAATTTTCCATCACGTTACCGTCCACCACGAGTTTGTCGTTGAGCCACACCCAGGTGCGCGCACCGATCTGGCGGACGCGAAACTTGTTCCATTCGCCGAAGGGTTTGTCCGCGACCATGAGCGGGTCGCGGCCGGGCGTGTTGGGCGTGTTGTTGAAGAGGCCGCCGGAGCCGAGGTGGGGTTTGCGGTCGGGTTTCTTCTCATCGAACACCTGGTTCTTGTCCCAAATCTGCACCTGCGGCGTGCCGCGCAGATAGATGCCGCTGTCGGCCTTGGCGACGGTCTGGTATTCGATGTGCAACTCGATGTCGCCGAACTCCGCGTCGGTCGTGGCGTAAGGCCCGGTGCCGGCGTTGACGAGTTCGCCGTTCTCGACGCGCCAGTGGTTCGGAAAATCCTCGCGCTGCTGCTTGAGGTTCGCGTCCTTCTTCTCACCGGTGAGCTTGGCACCAGTGTGCGGGTTCAGGCCGTGCCAGCCGGTGAGATCCTTGCCGTTGCAGAGCGCGCGGAAACCCTTCGGCGGAACGGAATCGGCGGCAGGAAGCGTATTGAACGGCGCGAGCAGAAGTGCGGCAAGGGTGAGAAGCAGGGTGTGATTCATGCGTGGGTCAGACGTTGAACGGCGTCCGGATATTTTACCGGGCCGTTTTGGCTTCCTGATGATTTAGCGCCTGATTATTCCTCCACGATTGGACGTTGATGTATGCCGGAACCGGCTCGGCGTGGTGCCGGCGTATTTGCGGAACACGTTGCTGAAATACTGGCTGGAGGAAAAGCCGGCGTCGTGCGCGATGTCCGTGATCGTGCGCGTGGTGCCGGCGAGAAGTTCGCGCGCCTTGTTCACGCGCAGCCGCTGGAGATAGTCGTTCGGCGTCATGCCGGTGGATTGCTTGAAAAGCTGGAAGAGCCGCGCCCGCCCGTAGCCCGCCGCGCGGGCCAGCGCCGCCATCCGCAGCGGCTCCTGATAGTGGCCCTCCAGATGCGCGATGGCCGCCGTGACGGCGCGCTGCGGTTTCGCGTGGGCCGCGCCGGTCAGTTGCCGCGCCGCTTCCAACAGGACGGAACCCGCCAGCAGCCGCAGTGAAATCACCCGCGTCCGATCTTTCCCCCGGCTGTGAAACTCGCGCACCTGCCGGCTCAAGGCCGCCGCCAGCCGGCGCAGCTCCGGCCCCATCGGCTGCACCGCCAGCGCGTGCCGCTCGAACTGGTGCGCCAGCCAGTCGAGGTCGCGCGCGCGGAATGGCGTGTTGCGCCCCGCCGCCGGGCGGCGCGGGTCGAACACCACGCCGCACAGGCTCGCGGGCATCCGGATGTCATGCGTGCCGCGATGCCGCGTGCGCGGCGGCACCACGAGGAAATGCCCGCCGGGCAGCTCCACCGTGCGTCCGCCGGAAAACTCGTAGGCCGTCGCGCCCTCCAGCAGGAAGAGCAGTTCAAAGTGCTCGTGCGCGTGCCAGGTGATGCGCGACGCGCTGTGGCTGCGGATGGCCCCCAGTGTTTCCACGAGGGGCAGGCCGAGGTCCGCGCCGCGCACGAGCAGCTCGGCGGGCGGATGTTTTTCGTCGCGCATCGCCTGTGCAATATCATCCACGCGACGATTCTGAAAGACGGAATCGCACGGCTGCGCTAGTCTGTCCGTCAAACAAACGACATGAACACGAACTGTCTTCGCGCGGTGGCCTTGTGTGGCCTGCTGCTGGCAACACTTTCCCTCGACGCGGGCGCTCAAAACTTGGAGCGTCTCAAATACAACCACCCCGGCCTTGTCGTGGACCTTGGCGTCGGCCTGTGGGCATGGCCGCTGCCGATGGATTTCGATGGCGACGGCGACCTCGACCTCGTCGTGAACTGCCCCGACAAGCCTTACAACGGCGTCTATTTCTTCGAGAACGTCAGCGGCGACACGGCGAAGAACAAGCTGCCCGTGTTCAAACCGGGCCGCCGCATCAGCAAGGGATTGCAGAACGTCCAGGTCAGTTACGTGGATGGCAAACCGCGCGTGCTTTCGCCGGGCAACGAGCATCCCGACTTCCTCAAGACCGGCCTCGACAACGCGAAGAAACTCTCGCTGCCCGCGAACATTCACCTGAACAAAGTCCGGGCGAACATGTGGCGGTATGTGGACTACGACGGCGACAAGAAGCTCGACCTCGTGGTGGGCGTCGGCGACTGGACGGACTACGGCTGGGACAATGCCTACACGCCCGAGGGCAAGTGGACCAACGGGCCGTTGCGCGGCTTCGTCTATCTCCTCCGCAACACGAACACGACGGCGAAACCCGGCTACGCCAAGCCGGTGAAGGTGAAGGCCGGCGACCAACAGGTCGAGACCTTCGGCTGGCCCTCGCCGAACTTCGCAGACTTCGACGGTGATGGTGATCTCGATTTGCTCTGCGGCGAGTTCCTCGACGGCTTCACCTACTTCGAGAACACCGGCACGCGCACGAAACCCATGTATGCCACCGGTCGCCGGCTGACGTTGCCTGCGAACGCGAAAGGATTTCCGAGTGCATGGCTCGCGGTGCAGGAGGCGGGGAAACTTCCCGGCTTGCCGAAGCCACTGACAATGGATCTGGAAATGATCACGCCCACCGCGATTGATTGGGACAAGGACGGCGACCTCGATCTCATCGTCGGGGACGAAGATGGGCGCGTGGCGTTCATCGAGAACACCGGCAAGTTCACCGCCGACCACACGCCGCAATTCCTTCCGCCGGTCTATTTCCAGCAGGAGGCCGAGGATGTGAAGTTCGGCGCGCTCGCGACGCCGGTGGGATTCGATTGGGACGGCGACGGCGACACCGACATCATCAGCGGCAACACTGCTGGCTATATTGCGTTTTTTGAAAACCTCTCCGGCCCGAAGGTCGAAAGGCCCAAGTGGGCCGCGCCGAAAAATCTCGAAGCCGGCGGCCAAGTCATCCGCCCCATGGCCGGCTACAATGGCAGCATTCAAGGCCCGTGCGAGGCAAAGTGGGGCTACACGACGTTGAGCGTGGCGGATTGGGACGGCGACGGGCTGCCGGACATCTTGATGAACTCCATTCTCGGCCGCGTGATGTGGTTCAAGAATGTCGGCACGCGCAAATCACCGAAACTCGCCGCCGCGCAGCCCGTCGAGGTCGCGTGGAGCGGTGCGCAGCCGACGCTCGCTTACGGCTGGCTCCGCCCCAAGGGCGAGGCGCTGCTCACACAATGGCGCACCACGCCCGTCGCCGTGGATTGGAATCGCGACGGCCTCACCGATCTCGTGATGCTGGATCAGGAGGGCTATGTCGCTTTCTTCGAGCGCACTATTAAGTCCGGCAATGTAAATCCGGATCCGTCCGGAATTCCGATTGCAGGAACTCGGCTTGCACTGCTCGCGCCCAAGCGTGTCCTTTGCGCCGACCGCGCGGAACCGGTTGCCAAATCCGCCGCTGACACCAAGGCCCGCACTCTGGTTGCGATGAACCCGGGCGAACCGTTGCGTTTGAATTCCGGCATCGCCGGCAAGAGCGGCCGCCGCAAACTTTGCATCGCGGACTGGGACGGCGACGGCAAGCTCGACATCCTGTTGAACTCCGCCAACGCGAATCTCCTGCGCCAGACCGCCAGCGCCGACGGTAAATGGTTCTTCCGCGACATGGGCCTGCTCGTCGAACAGAACATCGAGGGCCATGACGTCAGCCCGACCACGGTGGACTTCAACGGCGACGGCATTCCCGACTTCCTCGGCGGCGCGGAGGACGGGCGGTTCTACTATCTGAAAAATCCGCACGCGAAATGAAAGCGGCTCTCGGTCTCGACTTCGGCACGGAAAGCGTGCGCGCGGTGCTCGTGGATTTGCGCGGGCGCGAACGGGCATCCGCCGTGGCGAAGTATCCGCACGGGCAAATCATCGAGTCGCTCCCCGGTTCGAAGAAGAAGTTGCCGCCGCATTACGCGCTCCAGCATCCGCTCGACTGGCTCGACTCGGCGGCGAAGGCGACGCGTGCGGTGCTGCGTTCTGCGAGGAATGCCGAGGTGCTCGGCATCGGCGTGGATTTCACGAGCTGCACGATGTTGCCGACGAAGCGCGACGGCACGCCGCTGTGTCTGCTGAAGGAGTTCGCCGCCGAGCCGCTCGCGTGGCCGAAGCTGTGGAAGCATCACGGCGCGCAATCGCAGACCGACCGCATCAATGCCGTCGCCCGTGAGCGCGGCGAAAATTTTCTCCAACGTTACGGCGGCATCATCGGCCTGGAATGGTATTTCCCGAAAATGCTGGAGACGCTCGAACTCGCCCCGCGCGCCTACGACGCGGCGGAGGTGTGGCTCGAAGCGGGAGACTGGTTCGTGTGGCAACTCGTCGGCGGCCCAGCGGAATCACTCCCGCGCTCGACGTGTCAGGCCGGCTACAAAGGAATGTGGAGCGCGACGGACGGTTACCCGTCGGAGGATTTTCTGCGCGCGGTGAACCCGAAGTTCGCGCGCGTCGTGAAAGACAAGATGCCCGGTCGCCTGCTCGCGCCGGGTGTTGCCGCGGACGGACTCACGGCGGCAATGGCAAAGAAGCTCGGTCTGCGCGAAGGCACTCCCGTCAGCGCCGCCATCATCGATGCGCACGCGGGTGTTCCCGGCGCGGGCGCGGCGGATCCCGGCACCCTCGTGATGGTGATGGGCACGAGCTCCTGCCACATGCTTAACAGCGAAGTGGAACGCAGCGTCCCCGGCGTAGCGGGCGTGGTGAAGGACGGAATCCTCCCCGGCTTCTTCGGCTACGAGACCGGACAGGCCGCGGTCGGCGATGCGTTCGACTGGCTCCGCAAGCTCACCGGCCAGCGCGATTTCGCCGCGCTCGCTCGCGAGGCCGCCGCACTGCCGCCGGGTGCTGAGGGTGTGATGTGTGTGGATTGGTTCAACGGCTGCCGCACGCCGCTCATGGATGGCTCGCTGCACGGCGCGTTCGCCGGACTCGCGCTGCACCATCGCCCGGCGCATCTCTACCGCGCGTTGCTCGAAGCCTCGGCGTTCGGTGTGCGCTGGATTGTCGAATTGCTGCGCGACGGCGGCGTGGCCGTGAACAAGTTCGTGGCGACCGGCGGACTGCCGCACCACAACCCGCTCGTCGTGCAGGTCTATGCCGACGTGCTCGGTGAAAACATCACCGTTCACCCGAGCAAGCAAGGCCCCGCGCTCGGTGCCGCGATTCTCGGTGCGCTCGCCGCAGGCGCGTTCAAATCACCCGGCGACGCCATCCGCGCGATGGCCACGCCGAAGCCCGGCACCGCGTCCGCTTTCAAACCGAACCGCTCCCATCGCGCCGCCTACGATGCGCTCTATCGCGAGTATCTGCGTCTCGGCGATTTCTTTTCCGCGAAGCCGAACTCATGAACAGACACATCCTTTCCCATTCACGCATTGCTCCATCGGTGGCGCTGTTGTTGTGGTGGATTTTCTCGAGTGCATTCGCCTTCGCTGCGGATGCGAAACTCGAAATCGCCACGGACGCGATCCCCGCGAACAAAATGCCGGTTTTGCGTCCGGCGACAAAAGAGAACGTCGTCGTTTACAAGGAAGCCGGTCGCTACGGGGGCTGGCCGGCGAATCATGGGCTGTGGCAGTGGGGCGATGAACTCGTCGTCGGATTCACCTCCACGTGGTATCGCGAGACGACGACGGACCACCGCATCGACCGCACGAAGCCGAGCTACGAAATCCAGGCGCGCAGCCTCGACGGCGGCAGGACGTGGAAGACGGAGGAAGACGTGCCTTTCGCCGACCCAAAGAAGGAGGCGCAACCCGCGCCGCTGACGGAGCCGCTCGATTTCACCGCGCCCGATTTCGCTTTGATGTTCCGTTTCGGCGGCCTGCACCGGGGGCCGTCGTGGTTTTATGCGAGCACAGACCGCTGCAAGACGTGGCGCGGGCCGTTCCGTTTCGCGGTCGAGGGCGTGGACGGCATCGCGGCACGCACCGATTTGATCCCGCTCGGACCGCGCGATTGCCTCATGTTCGGCACTTGCGCGAAGAAGTCTGACCAAAACGAAGGCCGCGTGTTTTGCGCGTGCACGACCGATGGCGGGCTCACGTGGAAGCTCATGTCGTTCATCGGCGACGAGCCGCCGCCGGGTGGCTTTGCGATCATGCCGAGCACGGTGCGCCTGCCGGGCGGTGCGCTGCTCGCGACCATCCGCATGGGCAAGCCCGACTACACGATCCAGCTCTGGCGCAGCGACGATCTCGGCCGGCACTGGACTCACGTGAACGCCGTGACGGGCAACATCGGCGGGAACCCGCCCGCCACGGTGCTGCTGCCGGACGGCCGCCTGTGCGTCACCTACGGTCATCGCCGCAAGCCATTCGGCATCCGCGCCCGGATCAGCGCTGACGAAGGCAGAACCTGGCTGCCGGAAGTCGTGATTCGCGACGACGGCTTCGACGGCGACCTCGGCTACCCGCGCAGCGTTGTCCGGCCCGATGGGAAGGTGCTGACCGTTTATTACTACAACGGCCCGCGTGGCGAAGACCGCGCCATCGAAGGGACAATCTGGACGCCGCCCGCGGGCATGGCCCGATAACCCCACTCATGATTTCCAGTTTTATGAAACGACCGAAGAACACTCGTGACACCGTCCAACTCGTCGCCAGCGGCGACCTGCGTCTCTCTGCCAATCAAGTCTGCTGGCCGGCGCAGGCCGCGATGGAGAAGGCGCTCGGCGCGGCGCTCTCCGCTGAAGGCTTCAAGGTGGCGCGCGCGCATCCGTTCGATGCGAAGGCGAAGCATGGCTTCATCGATTCGCAGAAGATGGGGCTTGAGGTGTTTCGCAACGTGGAACCCGAAGCGCCGCTCATCGTTGCGGAGGCGGTGTGGCAGTATTCGCATCACGTGCTCGCGGGTCTCACCACGCATCGCGGGCCGATTTTGACGGTCGCCAACTGGAGTGGCCAGTGGCCGGGGCTCGTCGGCATGTTGAATCTCAACGGCTCGCTCACGAAAGCCGGCGTGCGTTACTCGACGCTGTGGAGCGAGGATTTTACCGATGCATTTTTCCGCTCGAAGCTGCGGCAGTGGCTGAAGACCGGCCGCATCACGCACGACACATCGCACGCGCGGCCGCTGGAGAAAGTGAAAGTGCCCGTGAGCGCGGCGAAGCTCGGCGAGAGGCTCGCGACGCAGTTGCGCAGCGAGAAGGCCATCCTCGGCGTGTTCGATGAAGGTTGCATGGGCATGTTCAACGCCATCATCCCCGACCACGCGCTGCACGCGTGCGGTGTGTTCAAGGAGCGCTTGAGCCAGTCCGCTCTCTACGCCGAGACGATGCGCGTGCCGAACGCCGGGGCCGATGCGGTGCGCGTATGGCTGGAGAAGAGCGGGATGAAATTCCACACCGGCCCGAAGCACGGGCGCGACCTGACCGACGCGCAAATCCGCCTCCAATGCAAAATGTATGTCGCCGCCGTGCGCCTCGCGGATGATTTCGGCTGCGACGCCATCGGCATCCAGTATCAGCAGGGGCTGAAAGATTTGCTGCCAGCGAGCGACCTCGTCGAGGGCACGTTGAACAACTCCGCCCGCCCGCCCGTGCGCTCGCGCGATGGCAAGCGCGTGCTCTACGCGGGCAAGCCCGTCACGCACTTCAACGAAGTGGACGAGTGCGCCGGCCTCGATGGCCTGCTCACGCAGCGCGTCCACGCGGCGCTCGGCCAACCGGTGGAGAACACGCTGCACGATGTGCGCTGGGGCGCCGTGTTTGAACGCGGAACGCGGAATGCGGAACGCGGAATGAAGGAATTACGCGCCGGCGGCAAGTCTTCCGAGTTCCGAGTTCCGAGTTCCGAGTTCGTCTGGGTCTTCCTCATCAGCGGCGCCGCGCCGCCCGCGCATTTCATCGGTGGCTGGAAGGGCGCGGAAGGTTTTCGCCAGCCGGCGATGTATTTTCCGAACGGCGGCTCCACGTTGCGAGGCATCAGCAAGCCCGGCGAAATCGTCTGGTCACGCATCTACGTCGAGGGCGAATCGCTCCACATGGACATCGGCCGTGGCGGAGTCGTGACGTTGCCGCGCGAGGAGACCGAGCGCCGTTGGCAGGGCACCACGCCGCAATGGCCCATCATGCACGCCGTCACCTACGGCGTGTCGCGCGACCAGCTCATGGCCAAGCACAAGGCGAATCACATCCAGGTCGCCTACGCGAAAGACGCCAACGCGGCGGATGAATGTTTCTTCGCCAAAGCGGCATTCGCGCGCGCGCTCGGGATTCGCGTGAACGTCTGCGGCGGTCGTAGTCGCGAGCGGGGTTGGAGCTGATTTCAAATGCGCCCTCCTTACACAATAGTTCCGTTCGCCGCGCGCCGTTCGTCCATCCGCGAGGTCTTGAACTGCGGCAGCCCTCTGCCGCTTTCAGGCGCGCTAGAACTCACGAAAAGCGGCAGAGGGCTGCCGCAGTCCAAGACGCAAGCGCGGTCTGGGCATCCAACTCCGGTTCCGTATTGCTGGATTAACCGCACGCGATGACCGCCACCTCCGCCCATCCTCTGCGCTACGCGTGGTTTGTCGTTGCGCTGTTGTTTCCCGTCGCGCTGCTGAACTACCTCGACCGGCAGATGCTCGCGACGATGAAGGCCTCGATGGTCGGCGACATCCCGAGCATCGCGAACAAGGCCGACTGGGGCATGGTGCTCGCGTGCTTCAAGTGGACCTACGCCATCTTGAGTCCGTTCGGCGGCTTCATCGCAGACCGCGTGAGCAAACGGCTCGTCATTGGCGCGAGCCTGTTCGTGTGGTCGGCGGTGACGTGGTGGACCGGGCACGTGACGACCTATCACGAACTCATCGCGGCGCGCGCGCTCATGGGTGTGAGCGAGGCGTTCTACATTCCCACGGCGCTGGCGCTGATTTCCGAATACCACGCCGGCTTCACCCGCTCGCGCGCGGTCGGCGTGCATCAGGCGGGCATTTACGTCGGGCAAATCCTCGGCGGCTTCGCGGGCTACGTGGCCGATTCGCCGGAGCACGGCTGGCGCTGGGCGTTCAGCATGTGCGGCATGATTGGCGTCATCTACGCGCTGCCGCTGCTGGCGTTGCTGCGCGACCCGGTGCGAGCCAA
>JACRJY010000045.1 GCA_016235585.1 Verrucomicrobiota bacterium
ACCTCAAGCTCACAGACCAGGCGATGAGCTACGACGGCAGCGCGACGAAACGCGCGACGGTGGAAGTGCGAAACAATCCGGTGGCGAAGACGACTTCCTCCACCCCGCTGGCAGCGGACTGGCCGAAGCATTCGAACGGTTCTCCGGACTTCGAGAAGATGACTTCCAAACAAAGCGCTGCGTATCACGTTGCGCGATTGAATCGGAGATACGAGTAGGCGGAGCGCCGAGCATCGCTCGGCGATTGGTAGCTACTCGCCCTTCGTGCCGAGCGATGCTCGGCGCTCCATTCACAGCGGCCGCACAACGGACTGCGGGCGCAGGTAGTCGAGGAACGTCTCCGGGCTGTTCACGCCGCCGCCCAGGCCGCTCAAGTTGCAGCCGCCGTAGGGGATGCCGTGCGCGAAAAGGTTGTGCGCGTTGATCCAACTGTTCCCCGCCACCATCGCCTCGGCCACGCGGTTGGCGCGGTCGAGGTTCTGGCTCCACACGCTGTTCGCCAGTCCGTAGGTCGAGCGGTTCACCAGTTCGACGGCTTCGTCCTCGCTCTTGAACTTCATCAGGTAGGCGGTCGGGCCAAAAATTTCCTCGCGGCAACAAACGTTGTCCGGCGAACCGCCGAGCAGCGCGGGCTTCACGTAATAACCGGCTTGATGACCGCTCACGTTCGCCGCGCCGCCGCGCAACACGACCTTCGCGCCCTCCTTCTCGCCGCGGTCGAGGTAGCCGAGCACGCGCTGGCGCTGCTTCTCGCTCACCACCGGGCCCATCTGCGTGGCGGCGTCCATCTCGTGCCCGATGGCGACGCTCGTGAGCGCCTTGCACGCGCGGTCCACGAGTTCGTCGTAAATCTTTTCATGCACCAGCCAGCGTGTCGCCGTGCAGCAGACCTGGCCGCTGTTGAACGTGATCGCACCCGCGAGCGCCTGCGCCGTCGCGGCCACGTCCACGTCGTCGAACACCACGGCCGCGCCCTTGCCGCCGAGTTCCAGTTTCACCGGCACGAGATTTTTTCCGCACGCCTCGCCGACAAGGCGGCCGACCTCGGGCGAGCCGGTGAACGACATGCGCTTGATGCCCGCGTGCCGCGAGAGCGCCGCGCCCGCCGTCTCGCCGAGACCGGTGATGACGTTGACGATGCCGCGCGGGATGCCGACTTCCTCGACGAGCTTCGCGAAATAGAGCGTGCTCAACGGCGTGTCCTCGGCGGGCTTGATGACAACGGTGTTGCCCGCCGCGAGCGCGGGCGAAATGCCCCAGCCGACGAGCAGCAGCGGGAAGTTCCACGGAAAAATAAAACCGCACACACCGTAGGGCACGCGGATGGAGCGCGCGTCGAATCCCTTCACGGCGATCGGCTCGTGCCGCCTCATGTTGACGTTGAGGTCGGCGAAGTAGCGCAGCGAGGCGGCGACGTTCTGTATGTCGCCGCGCGCCTGCCCGACGGGCTTCCCGACATCGAGCGACTCGATCTGCGCGAGGACTTCGCGGCGCTGATCCACGAGGTCGGCGAGGCGGTGGAGATAAACGGCGCGGTCGTTGTTCGGCAGCGTGGCCCAGCCGGATTTGCGGAACGCCTGCTGTGCAGCGTTCACCGCGGCATCCACGTCGCGCGCGTCGCCCGCCGCAAACTTGGCGATGACTTTGCCGTCGCCGGGATCGCGCGTCTCCAGCGTGCCGCCGCTCGCGGCGGCGACCCACTCGCCGCCGATGAATTGTTTGATGGGGGAGGAATTGAGGAAGGCGGAAACTTCAGGAAGCAAGGCGCTCATGGCTGTTATCGTGACGGTTTTTTTATTCGTGAACAAACCCAGCTTAACTCGGCGTGCTGATATGTCACCGCGAAAAAACCTGAACGACGGTCACCGCAGAAACGCGTCGCTCAAGCCGCCGTCCACTGGGAGAATGTGGCCCGTCGTCTTGGCGAGACGGTTGGAAACCAGCAGGAAAAATCCCTCCGCCTGGTCGGCGGGCGTGATGGGGTTCTTTGTCAGCGTGCGCTCGGCGTAGAAGCGGGCGAGCCGCTCGGTCAGCGCCTCGCTCGATTCGTCCTCGGTGTAGGGAATGTTGTATTTGGCGAGGCTGGCGATGACGCGGTCGCGCGGGAACATCGCGCTGCCCTGCACCACGGTCGCGGGTGCGACGCCGTTGACGCGGATGAGCGGAGAAAGTTCCACCGCGAGTTCGCCGACGAGATGATTCGCGGCGGCCTTCGAGGTGTCGTAGGCGACGGAGCCTTTCTTCGCGACCACGGCGTTGGCGCTTGTCGTCAACACGAGGCTGCCGGTCAAGCCCTGCTCCAACCACGTGCGCTTTGCCTCGTCGGCCACGATGTAGGAACCCATGACGTTGATTGCGAACGTGAGCGGCCACTTGTCGTCGGGGATGCGCCCACTCGTGTCCGGCGCGACGAAGATGCCGGCGGTCACGACAATGGAATCAAAGCCGCCGTAGGCCAGCGCGACCTGGTCGAGCATCGCGCGCACGCTCGTGCGCTTGGTGATGTCGCACGCGAGGCCGAGGGCGACGCCGCAGTTGGAGACGCCGGTGCCCGCCACGCCGATGCCCGCGCCGAACTTGTCGGTGATTTCCTTCGCCGTGGCCTGCGCGGCCTCCAGCTTGAGATCCACACAGACAATGTGCGCGGCTTCCCGCGCCAGCCGGTGCGCCACTTCCTTGCCGATGCCGGAAGCAGCGCCGATCACCACGACCACCTGCCGCGCGAGTTCCTTCTCGGCGGGCATGCGTTTCAACTTCGCTTCTTCCAGCAGCCAATACTCGATGTCGAACGCCTCCTGCTGCGGCAGCGCAATGTATCGGTCAATCGCCTCCGCGCCGCGCATGACTTCGACGGCGCAGTTGTAGAACTCGGCGGTGACGCGGGACTCGGACTTGTCCTTGCCCCACGCAATCATGCCGCAGCCGGGGATCAAGATGACCGTCGGATTCGGGTCGCGCATCGCGGGCGAGTTGGCGTGCCGGCACTTCGCGTAATAAGCGGCGTAGTCCTTGCGATAGGCTTCGAGGCCGGTCTTGAGCTTGGCTTTGAGCGCGGCGACATCCTCGGCCTGCGGGTTCCAATCCACGTAGAGCGGCTTGATTTTTGTGCGGAGAAAATGGTCGGGACAGCTCGTGCCCAACTCGGCGAGGCGGGGCGCGTCCTGCGAGTTCACGAAACGGAGAATCTTCTCGTCGTCCTGCACGGTGCCGATGAAGCGCCTCTGCTGGCTGACCTGACCGCGCAGCCACGGGAGGATGGCGGCGAAAGTCTCGTTGCGCTTCTCCGGCGGGAGCGACTGGAACTTCGCGCCGCCAAAGGCCGCCGCATCACCGCCCTTGGCCTGATACTTCGCCTCGATGTATTGCGAGGCCCTTTCGATGAAGTCGAGCGTGAGGAAATAGCATTCCTTGTCATCGTCGGCCCAGTTGATGAGGCCGTGCTGGCCCATCATGATGCCGCGCGCCTTTTTGTTCGTGCGGCAGATTTCCTGCATGGCCAGTCCCAGTTCGAAGCCGGGCCGCATCCACGGCACATACGCCATTTCGTCGCCGTAAATCTCTTTCGTAATTTCCACGCAGCGCGGCGTGGCGGCGATGGCGATGGGCGCGTTCGGATGCGTGTGATCCACGTGCTTGCCGGGGATGAACGAATGCAGCGGCGTGTCAATCGAACTGGCGCGCGGGTTCAGGTTGAAGGTCGCGTGGTTGTAGGCCGCCACCATGTCGTCCTCGGCCTGCGACTTGAGGCCCTTGTCGGGACGGGCGGCGTAGGATTTCTGGAGGCCGAGGAGCCGGGCCTGGTAAAGCGAGGAGAAGTTTTCGCGCCCGCTGGTGCGGAGATCGCCGCCGGAGCCTTTGACCCACAGCACCTCGACTGGCTCGCCAGTGAGCGGGTCTTTCTCCATCAGCTTGGAGGAGGTGTTGCCGCCGCCGGTGTTGGTGATGCGCTGATCCGCGCCGAGCTTGTTCGAGCGATAGACGAGCCGATCCACGCTGGAGAGCTTGGCGAACTCGGCGTCGTTCCAGAGGTTCGTGACGAATTGATAAGTTTTCTGTGCCATAAAATTCAAGGTAGGAAAGGCTAGACGACGGGCGGCGCGGGGCAATGGTTTTCTCCGCGGGATTGACAGCCGGTTTGCCTGGGCCAAGCTCTTGCACACGCATGAAATATCACTGCCTGATTGGACTATTGTCCGCGTCTCTCCTCGTGTGCGCCGCCGGAGCGGAGGCTCCCAAGCCCGTGGGCTACCGGCTCCAGCTCGACGTCGTCAGCGACGGCTACGACGGGGAGTTCTGCTGGTTTCATCCGCGCGCGGGCGCGATTCCCGGCCCGGTGCCGACCGTGGTGCTCACCGTGCAGAAGTGGTGGCTCAAGCAGAGCGACGTTTTCTTCCCCGTGCAGTCGCTGTTCACCACCGACCTTGGCAAGACTTGGAGCAAACCCGTCGAGCATCTCGACACACTGGGCCGGCATCCCGCCGTGAAGGGCATCGAGGAGGGCATCTGCGACTTCACGCCGAAGTGGCACGCGAAGTCCGGCACGCTGCTCGGCACCGGCCACACGGTCTTTTACGAGAACAACAAGCTGGTCAAGGTGCGCCCGCGCGCGACGGTCTGGTCGGTCTATGAGCCAAAGACGCACACGTGGACGAAGTGGCAGGCGCTCCCGATGCCCGACGAGGCGAAGTTCTCCTGTGCCGGTGCGGGCAGCACGCAGCGCGTGGATCTGGAGAACGGCGACATCCTGCTGCCGATTTACTCGAAGAACATCCCGGACAAGGCGTATTTCACGACGGTCGTGCGCTGCAAGTTCGATGGAAAAGAGCTGCGCTATTCCGAGCACGGCAGCGAATTGTTTGTGGACATCGAGCGCGGCCTCTACGAGCCGAGCCTCGCGAAGTTCGGCGGAAAATTCTTCCTCACCATGCGCAACGACCGCGCGGCCTATGTCGCCGTGAGCAAGGACGGGCTGCATTTCAGCGAGCCGCGCAAATGGACGTTCGACGACGGCACTGATCTCGGCAGCTACAACACGCAGGCCCACTGGGTCACGCACGGCGACGGGCTGTTCCTCACCTACACCCGGCGCGGCGCGGACAACGACCACGTCGCCCGCCACCGCGCGCCGCTGTTCATGGCGCAGATTGACCCGGACAAGCTGGTCGTCCGGCGCGCGACGGAAAAAATCCTCGTGCCGAACAAGGGCGCGCAGCTCGGCAACTTCGCCGTGGTGGACGTGAGCGAGCGCGAGACGTGGGTGACGACCTCCGAGGGCATGGCCCCCGCCGTCTTGGAAAAATATGGCGCGAACGGGCGCGTCTATGCCGCGCGGCTGCTCTGGGAGAAGCCGAACCGCGCGTGGGCCGGGCATTGACGCGCGGAGCCGGGCGAAAGAAAAAGGGCGTCCCAGCGGACGCCCGGTGAAAGGGTTTGCGGGCCTACTTGGCCCGGTTCAAACGCAGCGTGAGGCGGGACTTTTTGCGGTCCACTGTGGCGCGTTTGAGCACGCCGGCCTTGACGGCCTTGTCGAGGGCCGAGCAGAGGTCGCGCAGGGCGGCGGGCGCCTTGTCCTTCTTCCCGCCTTCTTCGAGGTGGGCGCCGTATTGCTTCTCCAGCTTCTTGAGGAAACTTAAGGTGGCGTGGTTGCGGGCTTCTTTGCGCGCGCTGCTGCGCATGCGGCGTTCGGCGGATTTCGTGTTCGGCATAGCGTTTTTTTACTTACAAGGGCGAACACCGTAGCGAAACGCCGGGACTTGTCAACGGCCCAAATCGGCTCTTTTCGCGGCCATCGCCGCCGCCGGAGTCATTTCTCCTTCATCACGATTTCGCCGCGCCAGTTTTCCGGCGGCGGCTGGAGGCGAAACTCCGCGATGCGTTCGAGGTAAAACTGTGACGGCCCGTCCGCCGGCGGCTCCTCGCCGAGCAGCGCGGCGGACTGGTCGGCGCTCCGGCGAGACTGGATGGCTTCGCGAAACTTCGCCTCGGCGGCGTTGAACTTGCCGGCCTGAACAAGTGCAGGCCCTCGTCAAAAACCGCCCGCCACGGGCGCGTGGTCTCCGCGATGTCGGTCCGGCCCATCAGTTCATAGACTTCCACGACGTTGCCAAATCCCTTGAACTGGAACAGGCCGACGGCGCGGCAGGTCAGCTCCTCCTCGACGGCGCTCTGGATGGCGCGCGTGGCGAGGATGCTCGTGCCGAGGTGTTTGTTCAGCCCTTCCAGCCGCGAGGCGAGGTTCACCGTCTCGCCGATGGCGGTGAACTCGAACCGATCCTGGCTGCCCAGGTTGCCCACCACCGCCGGGCCGGTGTGGACGCCGGCGCGCGTGACGAACTGCGGGCGGCCCGCCTGCCGCGGCTCGAAGTCGGCGAGGTGCGCGTGCAGCTCGATCGCCGCCCGGCAGGCGCGCACGCGGTGATCCGGGTGCGGCAGCGGGGCGTTCCACACGGCGAAGATGGCGTCGCCGATGAGCTGCACCACCGTGCCGTCCGTCTGGTGGACGCCCTTGAGCGCGGCGGCGTAATAGCCGTTGAGCATCTTGAAGAGGTCTTCCGGGGTTTTCCGCTGCGCGAGCTTGGAGAAGTCCGCGATGTCGGTGAAGAGCACGCTCACCTCCTGCTGCCGGCCGCCGGGTTTGAGCAGTTCCGGCTCCTTGAGCAGCTGTTCCACGCGCGCGGGGGAGAGGTGGAGCGTGAGTGAGCGCTGGAGGATTCCCTTCTGGATGCCCAGCGCCCAGGCGTGGCGCACCAGCGCCCAGAGATAGGCGACCACCACTTGAATCGCCACGATCAGCCAGGCGAACCAGACGTTGAACTTCCACACGAGCAGATGGGCCGCGACCGTGACTCCCACCACCAGGCCAAGGGCCAGCAGTTCGGCCACGCGCCGGCGGCTGATCGTCCGCTGCAGGGCCACGCTGGAAAAGGCGCCGACGAAAATCACGAGGACGAGTTCCAGCAGCTCCGGCACGCGCGTGAGCCAGTCGCCGCGCAGCAGGTTTAGAAAGGCGGTGGCCTGGATTTCAACTCCCGGTGAAAAACGCCGGGTCCATTTGCTGTAGGGCGTGGCGAACTCGTCCTTGCCCTTGCCGGAAAAATCCGCCGAGAGCTGCGCCCCGATGAACACGACCTTGTCCTTGTAGTAATCCTCCAGGATGGAGTCCGGCACGTCAGGAAGAAAGTTCACCGAGTAGGGGTAGGCGGCGATGATTCCCGGCGGCCCGTAGTAGCTCATCCAGCGCGGCGCATGTTCGCCGCCGGGTTTCCGCACCGTGGGCGAGCCGGCGAACTTGGCGGCGGCCCAGGCGAGCGAGGGGAAAAAGTCGAACCCGGAAACCGCCCTCTCATTGGCGGGAAAGGCGCGGACGACCGCGTCGGGATCATAGGGCAGCTTCGCGTGCCCCCAGCCGGCGGCGGCGCTGACAAACGGCTCGTGGGGCATCAAGGCCTGAAGCGGCGCGATTTTGATTTCCACCTCGTCGCTGGGTTTGATTTGCGACCATTCGGCGGCGAGGATGACCCGGCCGTTGTCGGCGATGGCCCGCGCCAGCGCCTCGTCCGACGCCGGGGCGTTCGTGTTGGCCTCGGCAAAAATGATGTCGAACACCACCGCCCGCGCGCCCGCCGCCTTGAGCTTGTCCAGCAGCCGGGCGTGCAGCGCGCGATCCCACGGGGCGTTGTAGGGCTGGTTCAAGTCCCGGTGGGAATCGTTGTCGAGGTAGATGATCACCGCCTCCTCCACCCTGCTGCTGCGCCGCGACAGAAACGGGAGGTCGTAACTCCACCGCGCCAGGTCGTCGCCGACGGGCTGCAGCAGCACGATGCCGGTGGCCGCCGCCAGGATTGCGCCGAAATGCCGCCGGAGAAACCCCAGCCACGCCCGTGCTCGGTTCATCGGGTCTTGGTTGGCGGGTTCGGGATTCATGGCGGCGGACGCGGGGAGTTCCTAATCCATCGGCGGCGCACAATCAATCCCCGTTTGCGCCACCGGTGAATTTTGCCGTTGAAATGAATCCACGGCACGCCCCTGCCGCCTAGTAAATCACCAGCCGGTAAAACCGCTTCGCGCCGCTGGCCTGCGGATCGGTGAAGACTTGGAACGCGCCGTCGCCAATGATGGTGCGGATGGCGGTCCAGGAATCCGATTCCAGCGAGTCGGTGGCCTGCAGCTCGTAGGTTTTGCCCGGCTCCGTCTGGAGGGTCACGCTGAAACCGCCGGGGGTGCGCGTGTTGTTCACCATGCGGGTGGCCGTGCCCACGGTGAGATTGGCGGGCTCGCTCACGGCCAGGCCGGTGAAGTTGCTCACCACCACGTCATACCAGCCCGCGTCCTCGGCCAGGACGTGGTCAAACACCAGCGTCGCGCCCGTCTGCCCGGGCAGCGCCACGCCGTCCTTGCGCCACTGGTAAAACGGCACCGGGAGGCTCGCGGCCTGCGCGCTGAACACCACCGTCTCGCTGACGGTCGCCTTGCGGTCGGTCGGATGCAGGGTGAAGGCGGGCACCGTCCCTAGGCCCCAGTTCAAGGCGATGTTTCCCTTCGCCCCGTTCACGCCGTCCACCGCCACCACGTAGTCCGTCCCGTTCACCGCCGGGAAACGCACCCGGCTTCGGATTCCATCCGGCGCGCCATTGTCGTCCTCCGCCACGAACACGAGTTCGAGGAGGTTGGTGCCGGTGTAGACGGCCATCACGGTGTTGATGTCGCTGCCGATGGTGTCAACCACCATGACGCCGCTGCCGGCGGCCTTGATGACGAACCAGCGGGTGGAGCCGCCGCTGACCGAGCCGCTGATCGGCTGGTTCAACTGATCGGCGGAATCCAGGTTGTTGAAAATCTGCGTCCCCAGCGTCCCGACCGACACGGACGGGAAACCCGCCAGCCGGCGGCGGATGGACTTGGCCGACGCGCCCGAGCCGATGTTGACGATCTCGAACAGGTCCTCGAACTTGTCCCTCGACTGGGCCTCGGCGTTGCCGCCGATTTCCAGAATGCACGGGAGGCTCTGCGCCGTCTGGCCGAACGCGTTGTTGACGCGGGCGAGGTAGGCGCCCACGTCGGACACCTGCACGTTGAGGATGGTCAGGCTGGTGTTCGTCGCCCCCGCGATGGCCGTGCCCCGGAAATACCACTGGTAGCTCAACGGCGGCGTGCCCGCGCCGGACACGGTGAAGGTCACGTCCGCGCCGACGCCCACGGTCTGGTTGACCGGATGCACCAGGATGCGCGGCACCTCGACCACGGTGTCGTCGAGAGTCCAGTTCAACACAATCCGGCCCGCCGCGTTCGCCAGGCCGTCCACGGCGATGGCGTAGTTCGTCCCCGCCAGCGCGTTGAATTTCACCTGGCTGGTGTAAAGCCCGCCGGCATCGTCGTCGCTGGCGACCTCGGTGAGCGCGGTCAGGTTGGTGCCGGTGTAGACCGCGAGCATCGTGTCGAAGCTGCTGCCGCGCGTGCTGAAGGTGGCCGCGCCGTTGGCGGGCGCCTGCCAGTTCAGCCAGACGGATTTGCCGCCGGTCTTGTTCGCGTGCCGGGGTTCGCCCGTCTCCCGGCTGGCGTTGGTGTTGCCGCCGCTGCCGGAGCCGGAATAGGAATTGGTCGTGACGCGGTTGGTGAAATTGTCCGCGAAGGGCAGGGGAGGCAGGTCCACCGTCAGGCTGGCCGTCGCGCTGGCCACGGCGGCGTCGGGGCCGGACACGATCACGTTGTAGCCGCCCGCGTTCGTGCCCTGCACCTCGACCAGGGTCAGCGAAGTGCCCGTGGCGTTCAGGATTTTGATGCCGTTGTTTTGCCACTGATAAGTCAGCGGCGGCGTGCCCGTGGCGGCGACGGTGAAGGTGACGTTGGCCCCGACGATGGCCGTCTGGCTCTGCGGCTGGAGCGTGATGACGGGCGGCACGCGCACGATGAGCGTGGCGGCGGGGCTGGTCGCGGAGCCGGCGAGGTTGGTCACCACCACCGTGTAGCTGCCCGCGTTCGCCGCCCCGACGCTGGTCAGGGTGAGCGTCGCGTTGGTCGCATTGGCGATGTTCACCGTGTTCAGCCTCCACTGGTATTGCAGCGGCGCGCTGCCGGTGGCCGCGACGGTGAAGGTCACATTGCGCCCGGCGGCGACATTCTGGCTGGCGGGCGGGATGGTGATTTCCGGCGGCACAACGAGAGTGAGTGTGGCGTTGGAGCTTGTCACGCTGCCCGCCGGGTTGCTGATGAACACCGAGTAGATGCCGGCGTCCCCGGAGGAAACATCGGTCAGCGTGAGCGTCGCCGTGTTCGCGCCCGTGATGTTGCCGACGTCCAACAAGACGCTGCCGTCCCGCCGCCACTGGTAGGAGAGCGCGCCGCCACTGGCCGTGACGGTGAAGCTCACGCCCGACTCCGACACCGCCGTCTGGCTGGACGGCTGGACGCTGATGGCGGGGGGAAGAACCACCGTCAGCGTGGCGACCGCACTGGTGACCGCGCCGTGGGCGTTGGTGACCACCAGCGTGAAGTCGCCGCTGTCATTGGTCGTCACGCCGGTGAGGCTGTAGCTGGTATTCGTGGCATTGAGAAGGGTGACGCCGTCTTTGCGCCATTGATACGCCAGCGGCGGTTCGCCCGCCGCCGTCATGGTGAAGGTGACGTTGGCCCCGGGGAACACCACCTGGTCGGGCGCCTGCACCGTGATGACCGGCGCGAGCGTCACGGTCAGCACCGCCACCGCGCTGGTGACGGAGCCGTAATAATTCGTGAGCACCACGTCGAAATTCCCGGCGTCATTCGTGGCCAGGCCGGCGATGCCGTAGCTGCTGTTGGTGGCGTTGCCGATGCCAATGCCGTTCTTGCGCCACTGATACGCCAGCGGCGCGAGGCCGGTGGCCGTGACGCGGAAGGTCACGTTCGTCCCCGGATACAGCACCTGGCCCGGCGGCTGAACCGTGATGAACGGCTGCAGCGCGCCTTGGTATTTGATGGTCGCGAAGTCATCCCCGCTGCCGCTGCCCGCCGAGCCGCCGGTCAGGATCACGTAACCGCCGCGGTCCACGGCGAGGGCAAAGGCGTTGTCCGCGCTGTTGCCGGGGCCGTTGTAGCGGTTGGTCCAGAGGGGCGCGCCCGTGTTGGAATACTTGATCGCCGCGTAATCATTGCCGCTGGTGCCGCCGCGCGAATACCCGGCCACCAGGACGTTCCCGCTGCCGTCCACCGCCACGGCCACGGCCTCGTCGGTGTTGTTGCCCGGGCCGTTGTAGCGGTTCGTCCAGAGCGGCGCGCCCGCGCTGGAATACTTGACGGTCGCGTAGTCATTGCCGCTTCCGGCGGAATATCCGGTCACAAAGACGCTTCCGTTCGTGTCCGTCGCGAGGGCGGCGGGCTGATCCGGGCCGTTGGCCGGGCCGTTGTAGCGGTTGGTCCAGAGGGGCGTGCCGGTGTTGGAATACTTGATCACCGCGTAGTCGTTGCCGGTGCCGCTGCCCCGGGAATACCCGGCCACAAGCACATTTCCGCCCGCATCCACCTCCACTGCGACGGCCACGTCGTTGGAGTTGCCCGTTCCGTTGTAGTAGTTCGTCCAGAGCGCCGCGCCCGCGCTGGAATACTTGATCGTCGCAAAATCATTGCTGCCCGTGCCGATGGTCGAGCCGGTCACGAAGACGCTCCGGCTGGCGTCCACCGCGATGGCCATGGCGACATCATTTGAACTGGCCGCGCCGTTGAAGCGGTTGGTCCAGAGCGGCGCGCCGGCGCTGGAATACTTGATCGTCGCGTAGTCATTGCCGCTGCCGCCGCCGTGCGACGTGCCGCTCACCTAGACGCTGCAGCCGCTGTCCACCCCCGCGGCGCTGGCCCCGGCAGATCGGGCGG
>JACRJY010000043.1 GCA_016235585.1 Verrucomicrobiota bacterium
ACCAGAAGAGCGGCTCCTTGGGCAGCGGCTTGCCCGATTCACGCGCGTGGTCGGCGTAGTTCAGGCCGACGGCGATGATTTTCGACGGCACCACCGGCACGAGCGTTTTCACGCCCTTGATGGAGAGCGGCTTCTTCTCGAAGGACGGCGAACCAAAGACATCTCCCTGGAGACGGAATAGCTCCCCGTCCACCACTTTCGCATGAAAGATTTCGTCGCCCTTCTGGAATCGTCCGATGGCTGCCATAAGGGCGGTATTTCTAACAGTTTTGCAAAGCGGGTCGCAAGATGAAAAATGGCCCGGAAACGAGGCGGGAAGGCCGGAGGCAGGCGCAACGCCGGCAACTGGAGAGCGCCCCGTAACGCCTTGACCCATCGTGCCGGGCGCCGCCCGCCCGCCGCCGGACTTCCCTCACGCCGCCACCAGCTTGTTGCGGATGGCGTAGCGCACCAACTCGCTGATGGAGTGGAAGCGCAGCTTGCGCATGATGTTCGTGCGGTGCGTCTCGACGGTCTTGACGCTGATGCCGAGAATGTCGGCGACCTCCTTGTTGAGCTTGCCCTCGGCGAGGAGCTGGACGATTTCGCGCTCGCGCGCGGTGAGCGAGGTGACGCCAGATTCCGCATCGTCGGCGACGGCGGAAACGGCCTTGTTTTGCGCGCCCGCCACGATGCGCGCGACCTTGGTGGTGAAGAAGGTTTTCCCCTGGCGCAGGGCGTTGATGGCGGCGACGAGGTCGCGGCCCGCGTCGGACTTCAGGATGTAACCCCGCGCGCCGGCCTTGAGCACGTCGTGAACGAGCTGCTCGGATTCATGCACGGTGAGAATCAACATCTTGGTTTCGGGATTGGTCTTTTGAATCTGGCGGGCGGCCTCCAGCCCGTTCAATTCCGGCATGGTGATGTCGAGCACGACGATGTCCGGCTTGTGCGCGCGGACGAGCTCGACGGCCTTGCGCCCGGTGTTGGCCTCGCCGCAGACTTCCCAGTGGGGCTGGTCTTCGAGGACGGATTTGAGACCGCGCCGGACGACGTCGTGGTCGTCGGCGATGACGATGCGGAGCTGGCTCATGGGACTTCCTCCTTGATGGGCAGCACCACGGTGACGGTGGTGCCGTGATTGTTCGAGTTGATGTCCAGGTCACCTTCAAACTGGCGCACGCGCTCCCAGATGCCAGCGATGCCGACACCGAGGCCGGAGATGTTGTCGTTCACTTTTTCGAGCTTCTCCGGCGGGATGCCCCGGCCTTCGTCCTGCACTTCGAGCATGATTTCCCCGGCGTGGCGGATGATGCGGATTTTCGCCGTCAAGCTCTGGGAGTGGCGGGATATGTTCGTCAAACTCTCCTGCACGATGCGGAACAGCGTCGTCTCCACGTCCATGGAAAGCCGGTCAAACTGCGCGGGCACATCCACCGTCACCTTGATGCCGCTGCGTTGGGCGAAGCCGTCGGCATACCAGCGCACCGCCGAGGTGAGGCCGGCCTCCTCCAGCAATGGCGGATGCAGCAGATAGGAAAGCGTGCGGATTTCGCGCGAGGTCTGCTGGGCCGTTTCCACGGCATGGGCCAGCACGTCGGCGATTTTGGGGTTGTCCGGCGGCAAAAGTTTTTCAAGCCGCGCAAGGTTCACGGAGATGGCGGCGAGGCTCTGGCCGGTGGAGTCGTGCAGTTCGCGGGCGATGCGCCGGCGCTCCTCGTCCTGCGCCCGCAGCAGCGCGCCGGTGAGCTGGCGGAGCGACTCCTCCGCGCGCTCGCGGCTGGCGATGACATTTTTGAACTCCGCCCGCGTCTGGTTCATCTCGATGGCGCGCTGCTTGAGCTGCGCCTCCAGCGCGGTGCGGGTCTCCTGCAGCATCCGTTCCGCGCGCTGGCGGAGATACGCGGCGAAGACGGCCATCCACACCGCGTAAAGCGTGAGCAGGCGGTTGAGAATGCTGCTCCAGTGCAGGCCGCCCAGTTCCGGCGGCGGCGCGGCGAGAAACATCCCGCCGACCGTGAGCGCCGTGCAGAGGTTGGCGATGACCAGCGCGTGCCGCTGCCGCTGGCTGAAGAGCGCGATCACCACCGCGCCGACGTAGAGGACATGCACCGCCACCTCCTGGCGGACGACCAGATCCAGCGCGAAGATCGCCGCCGCCATCCCCATCGCCGCGTAGAGCGGCCAGCGGGATTCGGACTCAATGCGGTCGTGCGCGAGGAGTTTCCACAGCGCGGTGCCGCGCGCCTTGAGGCGCTGCGCCAGTTTCTTCACCGGCGCGAGGCGCGCGCCGGCGGACGAAACCAGGCCTTGTGGGAATCCAAAGGACATCGCGTGTGCCGCCAACCTAGCGGCCCGCGCGCGCGCAGGCAAGCCGCGCGGAGTCAGGTGATTTACCGAGGGCGCGCCGGCGTGGCGGAATCAGACTTCAAAATCCACCACGGCCACCGACTCGATGTGCGGCAGGGCGTTGGCCTTGAACCGCTCATGGTCGGGATGCGGCAGGTAGGCGTCGCGCGCCGCCGCGTCGGTGAAGGTCATCACGAAGGCGTGCGTGTAGCCCTGGCTCTCGCCTTGCGGACTGTTGTTCTCGCCGGCCACGTAGTCCTCAATGCCGGGGATGCTCTCCGAGAGGTCGAGCAGTTCATTGAAGATGGTTGCCACCTGCTCCGCGCTGGTGTCCGGTTTGAATTTGAGGAAGGCGATGTGCTTGATTTTTGCCATGATGGGTTCCCGTTGGTTTTCCGTTCGTTGTGAATTTGGAATTACTTCGCCGCCAGCGCCTTTTCGACGGCCTCGATGACCTCCGCCGAATCCGGCGCGGTTTCCGGATCGAAGCGCTTGAAAATTTTTCCGTTGCGGCCCACGAGGAACTTGCCGAAGTTCCACGTCACGTCGCCGGGGAACGGTGCGCCCTTGCCCGTCAGCGCGGCGTAAAGCGGGTGCTGGCCCCTGCCCTTGACTTCGATTTTGTCGAAGAGCGGGAAAGTGACGCTGTAATTCTTCGTGCAGAACTTTTTGATCTCTGCGTTGGAGCCCGGCTCCTGGCCGCCGAACTGGTTGCACGGAAAGCCGAGCACGGCGAAACCCTTGTCCTTGAACTTCCGGTGCAGCGCCTCCAGCCCCTCGTATTGCGGCGTGAGGCCGCATTCGGACGCCACATTCACGATCAGCATCACCCGGCCCTGCCAGGCCTTGAGCGACGTGTCCTTGCCGCCGATGTCCTTGAGCGGAATCTCGTAAAGCGACGCTCCGCCTGCGGCGCCCACGGTCTGCGCCAGCGCCAGCGCGGCAAGAAGCATCGCAAATTTCATCCGCGCAGTATGCCGGGGCGGCGGAACGAGTGTCAAACCCCGCCTGAATGCAATTTTAATGAGCCACGGATGAAACACGGAACAAACACGGATTCGGCATGGGGAACTGGCCGCATGGAGAAAACTCACCCTTCCGGCTCCGTGTTCAATCCGTGTTTCATCCGTGGCCAAAAAAACCGCGCGCTTCCGGCTTTGTTTTCACCCGCTCGTTTGTTAAAAACCCGGCGTGAGCAACACGACCAGACTGCGCCTCGGCATCCTCGGCTCCGGCAAAGGCTCGAACATGACGGCCATCGCGGACGCGGCGGCAGCGGGGCAAATCCCCGCCGAGGTGGCGCTCGTGTTGAGCGACGTGGCGGACGCGGGCATCCTCGCGCGCGCGGCGAAGCGCGGGCTGCCCGCGCAGTTCATCCCGCCGGGGAAATTCCGCACCAAGCTCGACGAGGAGGCCGAGCGCGCCTGCATTGCCGCGCTGCAGGCGGCACGGGTGGACCTCGTGGTGCTGGCGGGCTTCATGCGGATTTTGAAGGGCGAATTCCTGCGGGCGTTTCCGCAGCGCGTCATCAACATCCATCCGTCGCTGCTCCCGTCGTTTCCGGGGCTGGAGGCGTGGCGGCAGGCGCTGGACTACGGCGTGAAGTTCACCGGCTGCACCGTGCATTTCGTGGATCAGGGCATTGACACCGGCGCGATCATCGCCCAGCAGACCGTGCCGGTGCTCGACACCGACACGCCGGAGAGCCTGCACGAGCGCATCCAACAGGCGGAGCGCACGCTGTATCCGGCGGCCATTACGCTGCTCGCGGGCGGCAAAATTTCCGTGCGCGGACGAAGGGCGTTCACCGGCGCGGGCGATTGAGGTGGCTCGTTCATCTCGAACTTCTGAATTTCATTTCTTGTCAGCAGCGGCGGTTTCGCGTCTAAACACCGCGTGCCAGACTGGATCGCGGTCATCCTCCTCGGAATCGTCGAAGGCGTGACGGAGTTTCTCCCCGTCTCGTCCACCGGCCATCTGCTCATCGCCGAGCGCTGGATGCCGCGGCAGAGCGACCTGTTCAACGTCGTCATCCAGTGCGGCGCGGTGCTCGCGGTGCTCGTGGTTTTCTCCCGGCGCGTGAAACAACTGGCCCTCGAATGGCGGCAGCCGGAGGCGCGCGACTATCTCCTGAAACTGGCGGCGGCGTTTGTCATCACCGGCGTGGGCGGCGTGCTGCTGAAGAAAGCCGGGCTGAAACTGCCGAAGGAAGTCGCGCCCATCGCGTGGGCCACGCTGGTCGGCGGCGTGTTTTTCGTCGTCGTGGAACGCTGGCTGCGCGGTCGCGCCACCCGCGACGACATCACCTGGGCCGTCGCGCTGACGATTGGCGCGGCGCAACTGCTCGCCGTCGTATTTCCCGGCGCGTCGCGCTCCGGCACGACGATTCTCGCCGCGCTCGTGCTGGGCTTGAGCCGCCCGGCGGCGACGGAGTTCTCGTTCATCCTCGGCATTCCCACGCTGCTGGCGGCTGGCGGTCTGGAAATCGTCAGTGAACTCCGCCACCACGGCACCGGCGGCGAGAACTGGGCGCTGCTCGCCCTCGGCACGGCGGTGGCGGCAGTCACGGCGTTTCTCGCGGTGAAGTGGCTGCTGCGCTACATCCAGAGCCACACGTTCACCGCGTTCGGCTGGTATCGCATCGGCGTCGGCGTGCTGATTTTGCTGCTGGCGTGGTAGTCGGTTCCAGGCAAGTCGCCGCTTGTCTCATTCACAGCTTCGGCTAGTCTTGGCTCATCACTGAAACAAAATTTCCAACCCTCATGCATCGTCTATTGCCGCATCTTATGAATCGCCTCACCGTCTTGCTTTGCCTGGCCGCGCTGTTCGCGGCGGGCGTCACCCCGCGTGCCGCCGCCCAGACCAGCCCCGCCCGCCTCGTCGTGCTCATCAGCGTGGACGGCCTCGCGCACTACTACTTCGATGACCCGAAGGCCGAGATGCCGACCATCCGCGAACTCGCCGCCACGGGTGCGCGGGCGCAGATGATGCGCGCCTCGATGCCGTCGGTCACCTGGCCGAACCACACCACGCTCGTCACCGGCACCCATCCGGCGAAACACGGCGTCATCGGCAACAATTACTTCAGCCGCGCAAAAAACGAGTCCGTGCCGCTGATCCCCGACCCGTTCTTCAACAAGGAGGAAATCGTGAAGTCGCCGACGATTTACGACGTGGCGAAGGCCGCCGGCCTCCGCACCGCCGCCATCATCTGGCCCGCCTCGCGCGGCGCGAAGACACTCGACTGGACGGTGCCCGACTGCTTCAGCAACTCGCTCTGGCAGGCTTACGGCACGCCCAAGCTGCTCGCGGAGTTCAAGGCCGCCGGCATTCCCTACGAAAAGCAGGAGGAGTGGTGCAAGACTGGCAAGGGCGAGGAGCGCGACAAGATGTATGTGCAGATGTTCAACCACGTCGTCCGCAACCACCGTCCGCACGTCGGGCTGCTGCACCTTGTCGAGGTGGACCACGTCGAGCACGCCAAAGGCCCGCAGTCGCCGGAGGCCTACGCGGCGGTGAAATTCGCCGACGACCGTGTGCGTGAAGTCTGGGACAACTTGAAGAAGACCTTCCCCGGCAAGGCCACGCTCATCGTGGCGAGCGACCACGGCTTTTTCCGCTACCAGCAGTCCATCCAGCCCAACGTGCTGCTGAAAAAGGAGGGCCTGCTCCAGCTCGAAGGCACGAAAATCGCCCACGCGAAAGTCCGCGCGCTCGGTCAGGGCGGCGGCTGTTTCCTCTACGTGCTGGATCATGCGAACCGCGAGAAGCACATCGCGCGGCTGACGAAGCTGTTCCAAAAAGTCGAGGGCATTGACGTCGTCATCCCGCCGTCGGACTTCAAGAAATACGGCCTCGCCGACCCGAAGCGCGACGCGAACATGGCCGACCTGATGTTGTCGGCGAAGGAAGGCTACTCGTTTTCCGACACGGCGGCGGGGGAAATCATCGTGACACCCAAGACCGACGCGGTGAAGGGCACGCACGGCTACAACCAGTTCCAGCCGCGGATGCACGCGAGCTTCGTGGCGTGGGGCGCGGGCATCAAGCCCGGCAGCACGCTCGGCACCATCAGCAACACCGACGTCGCGCCCACGATGGCCGCGCTGCTCGGCCTGGAAATGCAGGACGTGGACGGGCGGGTGTTGAAGGAAATTTTGACGAAGTAACCAACGGTCGCAGGTTGAAGGGTTGCCGGTTGCAAGTTGTCGCAGCCAGGCGTCCTTCGGAACAAACCTGCAACCGTGCAACCTGCAACTTGCAACAAGATTTATGAAAACCGCCATCTCGTGCTGGATCGCCATCGTTTCTCTTTCGCTGCACGCCCAAGACTTCAAGGCCGGTGTCGCCCGCGCCGACATCACGCCCGCCGGCCCCATCCGCCTCGCCGGTTACGCCAGCCGCAACAAGCCCTCCGAGAGCGTGGATCAGCGAATCTTCGTCAAGGCGCTCGCGCTGGAGGACCAGACCGGCGTGCGCACGCTCATCGTCACCGCCGACACCATCGGCACACCGCGCTGGTTCAATGACGAACTGGCTGCGCGCATCGAGCGCGAGTTGAAAGTGCCGCGCGCACGCTTCCTCTTCGCCTGTTCGCACAGCCACAACACGCCCGTCATCCACGGCTGCCTCACGACCATGTATGGACTGGAGGGCAAGGAGGCGGCGGATGTCGAGGCTTACACCAAAATGTTCCTGCAAAAATCCTTCGAGGCCGCCGCCGCCGCGCTGAAGGATTTGCGGCCGGTGAAATTGAGCCACGGCCAGGGCGAGGCGAAGTTCGCCGCCAACCGCCGCGCCTTCGGCCCGAAAGGCGTCGGCTTCGGCGTCAATCCAACCGGCGTGGTGGATCACAGCGTGCCCGTGCTGCGCGTGGAGGGCGCGGATGGCGCACTCAAGGCCGTGGTGTTCGGCTACGCCTGCCATTGCACCACGCCCGGCGGAACCTACGAAGTCAGCGGCGACTGGGCCGGCTACGCGCAGGCGAACCTGGAGCAGACTTATGCCGGCGCGACCGCGCTGTTCATCACCGGCTGCGGCGCGGACATGAACCCAAACCCGCGCCCCGGCGGCACGATGCTGTTCGCCCGTGCGCACGGCTTGCAGCTCGCCGGCGCGGTGGCGCGCGTGCTGACCGGGCCGATGCGGCCCGTGCGCGGCCCGTTACGCGGGGCGTTCGACCGCGCCGAACTGCCGCTGGAGAAAACGCCGGGCAAGGATTATTACGAAGCGAAGTTGAAGGAGAAGGCCCCCGCCACGCAGCGTTACGCACAGCAGCACCTCGATGTGATGGCGCGCGGTGAAAAATTGATGACGAGCTACCCCGCGCCGTTGCAGGTGCTGCGCTTCGGCGGCGACCTCACGCTCGTCGCCATCAGCGGTGAAACGTGCGTGGATTACTCGCTGCGCCTCAAACGCGAGCTGCCCGACGAGCGCCTGTGGGTCGCGGGCTACTGCAACGACATCTTTGCCTACGTGCCCTCCATGCGCATCCTCACCGAGGGCGGCTACGAGGCGGATTCCAACCTGATTTACTACGGCTTCCCCACGCGCTTCGCCCCGGCGGTCGAGGACACGCTGGTGAAGAAGGTTCACGAACTGCTCAAGGCAACGGCTCCGTGAGGAAGTAAAATGTTCCGACTGGCCGCCTTGATTACCGCTGTTGTCGCCGGCGCTGTTATGGTGAGCGCGTCTGCGAATCGGCTCAAGCTGCGCGCCAGTCGAGCACCTTGAGCTGCACGGAGGAAGTGCCGTTGAACTCGTTCATCTGCGGCGCGAAGGCGAGGTCGAACGCTCCGCGCGGAACCTCGGCCTTGGCCGCGTTCCACCACAGCGCGTCGAAGTTCCTCCCGCCGGCGGTGACGGTGAATTTGAGGTGCTGCTGCTGTTTCCCGATTTTTTGCGGCGGGCGGGCCAGCTTCAAATTGCGCGCGACGAGCTGCACCGGCGGGTTGCCCTGGCCGACGGGTTCGAGGCGCGCGAGTTCCTTCAACGAGAGCGCGGTGAGGTTTTCCAAATCAATCTCCGCGTCGAGCCGCAGCGGCGGGACGAGCTGCTCCGGCTTGAGCGCGCGGCGGGCCAGTTCGTTCAACCGCTGGCGCAGCGCGTCCACGTTGTCCGGTGCGACGCTCAAGCCGGCGGCCATCGCGTGGCCGCCGTGGCGCGCGAGCAGATCGCCGCACTCGCGCAGCGCCGCCGCGAGGTCGAAGCCCTCGATGCTCCGGCCCGAGCCGCGCCATTCGCCCGCATCGCCGCCGAGGATGATAGTGGGCCGGTAAAACTCCCGCAGCACACGCGACGCGACGATGCCGACGACGCCGATGTGCCAGAGCAACTGCCCCTCGACGATGACGAAATCCGTCTCCGCGTTGAAGCGGGCGCGCACCGCGCCGGCGGCCTCGTCGGCGATGCCGCGCTCGATTTCCTGGCGCTCGCGGTTGCGCGCGTCGAGCTGGTGCGCGAGCGGCAGCGCCTCGGCTGCATCACGGGCGAGAATGAGGTTCAGCGCTCCGGCGGCGTTTTCGAGGCGACCGGCGGCGTTGAGGCGCGGGGCGAGCTGGAAGCCGACTTCATAGACGCCAATCTCGCGGCTGACCTGCGCCACGTCGCGCAACGCCCGCAGGCCGGGGCGTTGAAGCTGGTTCAATTTCTCCAGACCGGCGGAGACGAGGATGCGGTTTTCGCCCGTGAGCGGCACGAGGTCGGCGATGGTGCCGAGCGCGACGAGGTCGAGGAACTGGCGGATGTCGAACTGCGCGGCCTCGGCAAGGCCGAGTTCGCGCCCGCGCTTGACGAGCGCGTGGGCAAGCTTGAACGCGAGGCCCACCGAACACAGTTCGGTGAAGATTTGAGAGTTGAGATTTGAGATTTGAGATAATTGCGGATTCACCAGCGCGACGGCTTCGGGCGCGGGCGTGGAGACTTGGTGGTGATCGAGGACAATCACGTCCACGCCGCGCTCGCGCAGCCAGGCGATGGTTTCGATGGCGGTGGAGCCGCAGTCCACGGCGAGCAGCAGTGTGACGGGGAATTTCTGGAGGCAGTTGGCCGCGCCGTCGCGGCTCAAGCCGTAGCCTTCGTCCATGCGGCCCGGCAGATAAAAATCCGCCTGCCAGCCGAGCGCGCCCAGCACCTGGCAGAGCAGCGCGGTGGAGGTGACGCCGTCCACGTCGTAGTCGCCGAAGATGACGAGGCGCTCGCCGCGTTCGCGCGCGGCGAAGAGGCGCGCGACGGCGGCGCTCATGTTCGGCAGGAGGAACGGGTCGGCGAGGCTTTTCAGGCGCGGGTCGAGAAAGGCGGCGCAGTCTTCCGGCGTGGTGAGGCCGCGATTGACGAGGCATTGCGCGAGCAGCGGCGAGACGGCGAGTTCGGCGGCGAGTTTTTCCGTGAGCAACGGCTGGGGCGGCGCGATGGACCAGCGGTATTTCATCCGGAGGATTTCTTCCCGAACCGCGCCGCCAGCACGGAGAGAAGGATGGAGAGAACGATGATGCCCGCCACGATCCACAGCGAGAGGCGCGTGGGGATGTGATGCCCCCAGAAGCCCGCGAGCATCTTGCCGCCGATGAAGATGAGCACGATGGACAGGCCGAACTTGAGGTAGCGGAAATAACCAATCGCCCCCGCCAGCACGAAATAGAGCGAGCGCAGGCCGAGGATGGCGAAGACGTTCGAGGTGAAAACGATGAAGGGCTTGTTCGTGATGGCGAAGATGGCCGGGATGGAGTCGAGCGCGAAGACGAGGTCGGTCGTCTCCACCATCACCAGCACGAGCGCGAGCGGCGTGAGCGCGCGGCGGCCATCGAGGCGGGTGAAAAATTTCTGCCCCTCGAACTGCTTCGTCACCGGGAAAAACACGTGCGCCAGGCGGATGAACGGGTTTTGCTCCGGATGCACGCCCTCCTCCTTGGCGAAGAACATTTTGATGCCGGTGAAGATCAGGAAGGCGCCGAAGAGCACGATGCTCCATTTGAAGTGCTCGATCAGCTCCGCGCCCAGCCAGATCATCAGCCCGCGCATCACCAGCGCGCCGAGGATGCCCCAGAAGAGCACGCGATGCTGGTGTTCCAGCGGCACGCGGAAGTAGGAGAAGATGAGCGCCATGACGAAGACGTTGTCCATCGAGAGCGACAGCTCGACGATGTAGCCGGTGATGAACTCGTCCTTTTCCGCCGCACCCCAGCTCGGCACGAGGGCGGGCGCGAGGAAGAGCGCGAAGGCGATGGCCAGGATGAACCAGACGGTCGTCCAGCCGAGCGCCTCTTTGAATTTTACAACGTGCGCCTGGCGATGGAAGACGCCGAGATCGAGCGCGAGGAAGACGAGGATTGCCGCGACAAACACCAGCCAGTGCCAGGTCTCAATGGCGGCGACGGCCAGCATGGTGGATCAGGCCTTCGCCGCGACGGGCTGCTCGTCCGCCATCATCACCGCCGAGGCATTCTTGGGGCGCTGGCCCTTGTGCCACCAGAGCACCAGCGCGCTGGCGATATAGATCGAGGAGTAGGTGCCGGTGATGATGCCGACGAGGAAGGTGAAGGCAAAGTCGTTGATCGCGCCGCCGCCGAAGATGTAGAGCGACAGCGTGGCGAGGAAGACCGTGCCGGACGTGATGATCGTGCGGCTCAAGGTCTGGTTGAGCGCCTGGTTGATCAGTTCGCGGAAGGTGCCGCGCACGCCGAGCTTCAAATCCTCGCGGATGCGGTCGAAGATCACGACGGTGTCGTTGATCGAGAAGCCGATGATGGTCAGCACGGCGGCGACCATCGTGGCGTTCAGCTCGCGCCCGGCCAGGAAATAGCAGCCGATGGTCATCAGCACGTCGTGCAGAATCGCCACGACCGCGCCGATGGCAAACGAGAATTCATAGCGGAACGCCACATACACGAGGATGCCGAAGAGCGAGAGCAATCCGGCCCCGAGCGCGGTGGCCTGAATCTCCTTGCCGATGACGGGGCCGATCTTGTCGAGGGCGACGCGCTTGAACTTCGCCTCGGGGAACTGCTTCGCCAGTTCCGTCTCCACCTTGTCGCCGGTGCCAAAGGTGCTGGTCACGCGCAGCGTCTCGGAGCCGGTGCTGATGTCCCGCTGGTATTGGATGGAGGGATCGCTGACGCCCGCACCCGTCACGGCGTGGCGCAGTTTTTCGGGGTCAACCTTCTGCACGAAGCTCATGGTCAGATTGTCGCCGCCGGCGAAATCAATGCCGAACACCTTGTGCCCGCGCACGAACGCGCCGTAGCCGAGGCCGACGAGGATGATCGCCCACGACAGGATGAACGCGGGCTTGGCGAGCTTCATGAAGTCGAGCTTGGTGTTCTTGATCAAGTGCATCATCGGCAGCGACTTGATGATGTTCTTCGCGATCAAGAAGTCGAAGATGAGCCGCGTGATGACCAGCGCGGTGAACAGGCTCGCCGAGACGCCGATGGTCAGCGTGACGCCGAAGCCCTTGATCGGGCCGGTGCCCATGTAGATCAGGATGATGGACGAAATCAGCGTCGTGACGTGCGAGTCAAAAATGGTTCCGAACGCGCGGTCGTAGCCGGCGGAGAGCGCGCCGCGCAGCGACTTGCCCTTGCCCAGCTCCTCGCGGATGCGCTCGAAGATCAGCACGTTGGCGTCCACCGACATGCCGATGGTCAGCACGATGCCCGCGATGCCCGGCAGCGTGAGCGTGGTGCCGAAGGAGCACATCACGCCGATGAGGATGACGATGTTCGCCATCAGCGCCACGTTGGCGATCAGGCCGGAGGAGAGGTAATACACCGCCATGAACACCGCCACCGCCGCCGTGCCGTAAAGCGACGCCTTGATGCCGCTGTCAATCGCGTCCTTGCCGAGCGAGGGATCCACGCCGTTCTCGGCGAGGATTTTCACCGGGGCCTTGAGCGGGTTCTGGAGGACGTTGGCCAGCTCGTAGGCTTCCTTGAGGTCGAAGTCGCCGGTGATCTGGCCGCTGCCGCCGGTGATGGCCCCCTGGATGACCGGCGCGGAACGCAGCTCGCCGTCGAGCACGATGGCCAGGCGCTGGCCGATGTTCGCCGAGGTGATCCGGCCGAACAGCGCCGCCCCCTCGGAGTTCAGGCGGAAGTGAATCTGCGGCTGGCCGGTGGTGGGATCGGGATAGACGGCGGCGTCCTTGATGGATTCGCCGGTCATCTCCGCCTGGCGCTTGACGAGGAGCGATTGCAGGGAGTCTTTCGGCGCCTTGGGATTGCGGGTCTTGAGCTTCATCAGCTCATAGCCCGGCGCACCCATGCCTTGGCCGACCAACTCGTCATTCTGCGGATGCACCATGCAGAACTTGAGGAAGGCCGCCTTTTCCAACTGCGCGCGGGCGCTCAATTTGTCCGCCTCGGACAGGCCGGGAATCTGCACCTGGATGCGGTTCTCGCCCGACGGCTGGATGATCGGCTCGGCCACGCCGAACTGATCCACGCGCTTGCGGAGCACCTCGACGGCGTGGTTGAGCGCGTTCTGCTCGGTGCCCTGGGCGACGTTGTTGGTTTCCATCTCCACGAGGAAGGCCGTGCCGCCGCGCAGGTCAATGCCCAGCTTGATCCGGCCCGCCGCCGCGCGCTGGATGCGGTTGAGGATGGCGCGGTTTGGGTCGAGTTCCGCCGAGACATCGTAGCTGGGGAAG
>JACRJY010000048.1 GCA_016235585.1 Verrucomicrobiota bacterium
CCGGAGGAGCGAGAATTTCCCCGGGGTTGGCTTGCGGAGCTTTGGTTTTTTCATCCCCGACCTTGTGGCCGGGTTCAAAGCCGCAGGCCAACTCTTTTTTTACCTCACGAAACCGTCAACCCTGGGGGACAGCTGTGAAAAAAATCCGAAGTTTCTTTGCGCTGGTTGTTCTCGTGGCGGCGGGCCTGCTGTCGGTTCGCGCCCAAAGCCCGGCGGCGTTCACGCGCACCGAGGATGTGGTCTATGGGCGCAAGTTCGGCGTGGCGCTCACGCTGGATGTGATTCAGCCCGCCAAGAGCAACGGTTTCGGGATTGTCTACATGGTCAGCGGCGGCTGGGTGTCCTCGCACGCGGGCGTTAGCCCCAAGCTCTACGCGCCGTTTCTGGAGCGGGGCTACACGATCTTCGCGGTCTGCCACGGCTGCCAGCCCAAGTTCACCATCCCCGAAATCACGGAGGACATCCACCGGGCCATCCGCTTCATCCGGTTCAACGCGAAGCAGTGGGGCGTGAACCCGGAGCGGCTGGGCATCAGCGGCGGCAGCGCGGGCGGGCATCTCTCGCTGACGATGGCCGTGCATGGCGGGCCGGGGCCGGCGCAGGCGAAGGACCCGGTTGACCGCACGAGCAGCGCGGTGCAGGCGGTGGCGTGCCTGTTTCCCCCGACGGATTTCCTGAACTACGGCAAGCCCGGCGAGGACGCGGTGGGCGTCGGCATTTTGAAGAACTACAAGGCGGCGTTTGGTTCCGAGGCGAACACGGCGGAAGGCCGGCAGAAGCTGGGGCGGCAGGTCTCGCCGATTTATTTCATCACGCCGAAGCTGCCGCCCACGCTCATCATCCACGGCGACGCGGACACGCTGGTGCCCATCCAGCAGGCGGAGACGTTTGTGGCCCGCGCCACCAAGGCGGGTGCCACCGCTAGGCTCATCGTCAAGCCGGGCGCGGGACATGGCTGGCCGGATCGGGAGCCGAGCTACGCTCAAATGGCGGACTGGTTTGACGAGCATCTGCGTGGCGTGAAGAAGTAGAGGGCTTCCCATCGGAGCCAGCACGGAGGATTCGCGAGCGAGAGGCCGCACCTTGAAACCAGGACTATCCCCGGTTTTTGAGGGTTGAGATTCACAAGTGACGGATTGGAAGCAGGTTGCTGCTGCGGCCAAGTGGTTTGGAGTCCTTGGGCTGGAGCCGTAGATTGGAGGTGCTTCGGTTCTTCTTTTCCGATGATCTTTCGCCATGCACCTGCCACGCGTCGCCCAAAAACTCCGGGATCAGATCCATCATTTTTCGGAGATATTCTCTCCCCGGTTTTCCCAGCCGCAACTCAAGTTCATCGAGCAGATGCTCTTCGGGGTGGCGGCCAGCCAGGCCTGCAAGGTGAGCCAGATTTCGCACGCGCTGGGTGAGGACATCCTGCTCAAGAAGATGGAGGAACGGCTCTCGCATCATCTGGCTGCCCCCGGTCTGGGGCAGCGGGTGCAGGAGCAGGTGGTGGCCGATGCGGCCCGGCGCATCCACCCGGACACGCTGCTGATCGTGGACCCGACGGATCTGCGCAAACCCTACGCGCAGCACATGCCCCTGCTGGCGCGCGTGCGCGACGGGAGCACCGGCGAGTTGGTCAACGGCTACTGGTGCGGCGTGGCGCTGGCGTGCGAACCGCGCAGCCGGCGCGTGCTGCCCCTGCTGCAGCGGCTCTGGTCGGCGGAGGCGCCGGACTTCGTGAGCGAGAACGCGCAGTTGCTGGCGATGGTGAACACGATCGCCACGGCCACGCACGGCCGGGGCATCTTCGTGATGGACCGCGGCGGGGATCGCTCGCGGCTCTACCTTCCCCTGTTAAACCAGGGCTTGCGCTTCATCATCCGCCTCGTCGGCAATCGTCATCTGATGGTGCGCGGGCGCTGCCGCAGCGGGCGCGACCTGGCCCGCGGCGTGACGATGCGCTTCGCCGAGACGGTGGTGCGCGAGCAGGCGGGCGCGGAGCGCAAGGTGCATTTGGAATATGGGTTCCGGCCCGTGCATCTGCCCGGACGAGCGGACAGGCCGCTCTGGCTGGTCGTGGTGAAAGGCTTCGGAGCGGAGCCGATGCTGCTGCTGACCAACGTGCCGGTGCGGGCCACGCGCCACTCGTTGTGGCAGATCGTCAGCGGCTATCTGACGCGGTGGCTGGTCGAGGAAACCCTCCGCTTCATCAAGCAAAGCTACCGCCTCGAGGATCTGCGCGTGCTCACGTATGAACGGCTGCGCAACCTGGCCGCCCTGATGATGGCGAGCGCGTATTTTACGGCCGCGTGGCTGGGCGAATCCCTCAAGCTGGCGGTGCTGGCCAGCCACGTGTGCAAGCTGGCCAAACGCTTCTTTTGGCGTGCCGGACTTCCACTACGACGCGCTGGCCGATGGCATCCGGGTGTTGCTCGCGCGACTGGGCCGCTGGGCCGCGTCCCGTCCGCCTCCCGCCTGCCCACGCGCCCACCTCCAACTCTCGCTGTTCAACTCCTCCTGAAAAAACCGGGGAAAGCCCAAATGCATTTGGCGGCTTGACGCAAAGGAAAATTGAGCGCAAATGATGTCCATGAATGTTGAAGACATCCGCAAGCGGGTTCGAGGAGGGTTCCGCCCGTTCACGATTCATCTTTCCGACGGACGCACCTACGACGTGTCGCACCCGGAGTTCATACTCATCGCCAAACGCAGCGTGGCGGTCGTAGACAAGGACGGTTTCATTGACAGCCTTGATCCGATTCACATCGTTTCGTTGAAAGACATCTCCGTCAGGAAGTAATCAGGGAAACTTGGTGAAGGAAACCGGCTTCACGCGCCGCTTTTGAAACCACGCCACGCCGAAGAGGTCCACGAGGCCGCGCCACACGCGGTTCCAGACGCCGTATTTGGAGACGCCCGCCACGCGCGGACGATGGTTCACCGGCACTTCCTTCGTCGTGAAGCCGCCGCCGTGGACGAGAATCGGGAGGAAGCGGTGCAGGCCGTTGAAACCGAAAAGTCCCGCCATGGTCTCGCGCTTGAACACGCGCAGCGCGCAGCCGGTGTCGGCAAAATCCGCGCCGAGCACAGCCTTGCGCGCCGCGCGGGCGATGCGCGAGGAACAACGGCGGACGAAGTTGTCCTGCCGCTTCGCGCGCGCGCCGCAGACAAAATCCACGTCCTTCAACTCCACGAGCAGGCGCGGCAGGTCGGCGGGGTCATTCTGCAAATCCGCGTCAAGCGTGGCGATGACAGGGCTGGTCGTGGCCAGAATACCCGTCCAAAGCGCGGCGCTCTGGCCGCTGTTGCGGGTGAGCCGCAGGCCGCGCACGCGCGGGTCGCGGCGATGCGCCTCCTGGATTTTCTCCCACGTCGCGTCGCGGCTGCAATCATCCACGAGGACGAGCTCGTAGGTGGCGGCGACTTTCGCGAACGCCGCCGTGACTTCCGCGACAAGCGGCAGGACGTTGTCCGCCTCGTTGAAGGCGGGAACGATGATTGAAATGTCCACGGATTGCGCCACGGCGATGAAATTTATTGCGCCCGCAGTGAAGCATTCGCGGCGCGAAGTGACAAACGCAAAGTTGCCGGGGCAAACAGTATTGACTCAATTATGGAGCGCCGAGCATTGCTCGGCGCGGAGGACATCGTGTTTCACGCTGGCCGAGCAATGCTCGGCGCTCCACTGAACAGCAAACCGAGCCACCACCGGGCGAACGCGCGGCTTGACTCTGCGCGCAAACCCACAACCATGACGGCAACAAATGCGCTACGCCCTCATCATCCTCCGCTTTGGCTGGCCTTACCTGCGGCGGTATTGGCTCCGCCTCTTCCTCGGCGTGGCGCTGGGCGTGCTGTTTGGCCTGTCAAACGCGGTGCTGTTGAGCGCGGGCAACACCCTGCTCGACCGGCTTAATCCTTCCGTGCAGCCGGCGCAAAAGGCGGATCACGTTGTGTCGGCGGTCGAAAAGGCGACGCCGGAACTCGAAGGTGCGCTCAAGGCCTTCAGCGAATTCCGGGCTTCGCTCCAGGGCGCGCTTGATCCGTGGCTGCCGCTGGCGGGGCGTCCGATCACCGGCCAGCAGGTGCTGGGCGTGCTGCTGCTGCTGCCGCTGCTCGTGGGCGCGCGGGGTTTCATCGGCTACTTCAGCAGCTACCTGATGGGCTGGGTCAGCGAGCGGGTCATCAACGATCTCCGTCTCGACGTGCTGATCAAATTGAACAGCCTCTCGCTCGACTTCTTCAACCGCTCGACGATGGGCGACCTGATGACGCGCGTGAACGGCGACACCGCCGCGCTGCACCGCTCGTTGAGCCTGGGCTTCTCGGACATCATCAAAGAGCCCGTCACCATCGCGGCCACGCTGGCCTACCTGTGCTACCTCGACTGGAAACTGATGCTCTTCACGATGATCATCCTGCCGACGTGCGTGCTGCCGTTCGTCGTGCTGGGAAGAAAACTGCGCCGCGCGATGGCCGGCACCACCGCCGCCGGCATCTCACAGTCCAGCCTGCTCGTGGAACTGCTCTCCAGCATCCGCATCGTGAAGGCGTTCAACCTGGAGGACGAACAGGTGGAACGCTTCCGCACGCATTCCAAGAGCCTCGTGCATCACGGCATGAAGAGCATCCAGGCACGCGAACTGATGAAACCCATCATCGAAACGCTCGCCGCGATTGCCTTCGGCCTGCTCATCGTGTGGATTTTCCACACCGGGCGCGGGCTGAAGGAGGCGCTGATTTTCCTCGCGGGCGTGGTGTCCATCTACACGCCGATCAAGAAGCTTTCCTTCGTCCACATGGTTTTCCAGCAGAGCAGCGTGGGCGTCGAGCGGCTGGTGAAGATTCTTCAGGAACAGCCCTCGGTGAAGGAACCCGCGCAGCCCAAGGCGCTGAAGGCATTCAACTCCGCCGTCACGCTGGAGAACGTCACCTTCTCCTACGGCCATCAGAACGTCGTGAAGAACGTCAGCCTCACCATCCCGCGCGGCTTCAAACTGGGCGTCGCCGGTGAGAACGGCTCCGGCAAAAGCACGCTGGTGAATCTGTTCTTCCGATTCTACGACCCGACGCAGGGCGCGGTAAAGATTGACGGGTTGGATTTGCGCGAAATCTCCACGGGGGATCTCCGGCGGATCATGGCGCTCGTGAGCCAGGATGTCGTCGTGTTCGACACCACGGTGGCGCAGAACATCGCCTACGGAAAATTCGGCACAACCGCCAGCCGTGATGAAATCGAAGCCGCCGCGCGCGCGGCGAACGCACATGAGTTCATCACACATATGCCGCAGGGCTACGACACGCGAGTGGGCGAGCGCGGCGTGACCCTCTCCGGCGGCCAGCGGCAACGCCTCGCCATCGCACGAGCCTTCATCCGCAACGCGCCGATTCTTGTGCTAGACGAAGCCACAGCCGCGCTCGATTCTCACACCGAGGCAGAAGTGCAAGCTGAACTCGACAAACTCGCGCAGAACCGCACCGTCATCTGCGTCGCGCACCGGCTCTCGACGCTGGCGAACACCGACCGCATCATCGTGCTGTCTCAAGGGGAAATCATCGAGCAAGGCACGTTCAACGAACTGCTCAAAGCGAACGGCACCTTTGCCGCGATGGCGGCGCGGCAGGGAATATTCAACGGGAAATAGCTGCGGCTGCCCGCCGCGCCTTGACCGTCACAAGTGGCTGGGGCCTTCGCCGTCGCCACGGGTGAAGTGAATCAGTTCCTTCGTTTGCTCGAACGGCGTGATTGCCTCCACCAGTGGCGGCGAGGCGGCGAAGATGAAATTCGACGGGCCGGACAGGAAGCCCGCGCGCGAAAACGCCGCGCGCCAGTCCCGGTGCGACTGGTTGGTGACGAGCAAATCCACACCGCGGCCAATGAGGAATTCTTTCGCCGCCGTCGCCACGGCGGTTTCACCGCCGGATGCGGCAAAGCAGTCAATCACCGAGCCAACGCGCATCGCGCCGAACTGCTTGTGATTCGTCATCGGCGTGTCGAGCAGCACGGCCCAGCCGGACGTCATGCCGTCCGCACTCACTTTCAATTTCAGATATTTGAGTTTGTCCGCCGGATACAGCCGGCGCAGCGACTTCGCGTCGCGCACCGCGACGAGCGAGCATCGTTCGCGGCCCGCCGCCCAAACTTCATCCGCCCACGGCCCGAATTCGGGGACGAGTTCCGCAGTGAGCGCGCCGGGCCGGCGGCCTTTGCAATCGTTGAGGGCATTGACCAGCTTCACTCCCGCGTATCCCAGCCCGCTGGCGGCGAGGAAATCCAGCGCCAGCCGCCGCGCGCGCGAGTGGCGCAGATGGACGATGTTCTTGAAGAACGCATTGGGCCGGGCGACGTGGAAAAAAAACGGCACGGCGCACAGCGACCAACCAGCGGCCTTTAGCAGGCGCGGATAGGGATTGTGAAACCCGCCCATGCCGAGCGAGTAGAGCAGCGGCTGACGATGCAGCGCGTCCCGCAGTAATCCAAATCCCACCGGGTTGTGGCGCTTGTCCACGACGCCCTCGGACAGCGGCAAGTAGAGCGAGCCGATGGAAACCTCCCGATCATCAACTCGGAACGGCTGGTGCTTGAGAATGTAGCCGCCATGCACGCCCGTTTCCGCGCGGGCCAGAAAATATTCCTCGTAAATCTTCTCGCCCGCCGCCGGCGGCAGCCAGGCGGACTCGGCACGCTCGGGAAACTGGAACGCGCAGCCGCCCTGCTTGAGCCGGGCGTTGAACGCCCGCACGGCCTCCACGTCGCCGGCCCTGTAGGGTTGGATTTCGAGGCCCATGTCAGGTGGTGCCGACGCGGAATTTATGCCGAAGCCACCGGCGCTCCAGCGCGGCGCGCTCGCCGGGAGTCAGGATTTTTTCGCCCTTCACCTTGATCAGATAATCAAGCAGATCGCTGACGGGGACGAACCAGCCGTTCTTCCGACCCAGCCGCTCGATCAAGCTATTGAAACGCGGGTTCAATTCGCCGCCGGTGAAAAAACCCTTGGCGAGATGCGAATACATGATGCACGCGCCGCCCTCGGCTTCGAGGCGGTCCTGGTTCGCCTCCGCGAGCGTCGCGTTGAAGTCGCGGACGTTCGTGCCCTCGGACGACGCATACCAATGGTTGACCCAGGGCCGGACGGGATCGTGATACGGCATGAGCGGGCATTCCTTGAGCGTGTTGAGGTCGGCGAAAATAAAATTGCGGACATACTTGACGCGCTCCCTGCACAAGTCGCCCCAGAAAAACTCATCGCCCTCCACGTGGCCGCGAAACCAGTCCGTGTTTCGGAACAGCCGCGTGGCATTGTAAATCACGCGGTTGACTCCGGTGACACGGTCGCTGCCCCAGTAAATTCCCTCGCGGCAGATGGTGTGGTTGGCCATCGCGCGGGGTGCGTGGCCGAAGAGGCGCGCGAACTCATCGAGTCCTTCCAAAGTTCGTGCGCGCTTCGAACTGTGATAGGTGGCGTTGTGAAAGCCGATTTCAAAACCCTCGCGCTGCAACTGCCGCACCCACGCGAGGTAGTCCGCGTCCGCGCACGTCGCGCCGCCCACAATCGCCGGCGGCTCCGTGCCCGCCAGCGGCCAGACGGATTTCGTCGTCCGCAGGCCGCAGTCGCGCAGCAAATCATAGACCGGCTTCACGTTCGCGACCGTCGCCGCGTCGGTGTCGTCGAAAATCGTGAAGGCAAACCGTTTTCCTTCCGGCCATGAAATTGAGGGAGGCATGGAGGTTCGTCAGAGATTCACAGCGGCGGCAGCGCGTTGCGGATCGGCTCGAAGCGGAAGTCCGCCACCAGTTGCCGGTAGCGCGCCTCGGTGCGGGCGAGGTTGTTGTAGTGGCGGAAACGGTTCGACGCCTTCACGTTCTTCACGCGCGGCTGGCCGGGATCGAACTCCCACGGGTGGATGTAGAAGCAATACGTCCCCCGCCCCGCCAGGATGCGCGCGACGCCGCGCTGGAACACCGGATACGGTATCAGCCGGAAATATCCGCCGCCCGCCCACGGAAAGTTCTTCCCCAGCAGCGGCAGGCACGACAGCAGCACCTGATAAAACCCATCCCGCAGCTCGAAAACCGGCGCGTCCTGAATCTTGAACGTCGTCAGCTTGCCGTAACGGTCGTGCGCCATCGTCGGGAACAGGCTGGAGTCGTAGCGGAAGCCCAGCTCCATCAAAATCTCAATCGCCCAGTCCGTGATGGAGAAATTCGGCGCGCGATAGCCCAGCACCCGCTCGCCGGTGATGTCCTCGATGAGGGACTTGGATTTGCGGATGTCCTCGCGGAACTGCTCGTGCGTCAGGTTATAGACCAAGTCATGCCCGTAGCCGTGGCTGGCGATCTCGTGGCCCTCCGCGTGGATGCGCCGGACGATCTGCGGTGCCTTCTCCGCGCACCACGCGAGGATGAAGAACGTCGCCTTGGTGTTGTTCTGCCGCAGGATTTCGAGAATCAAATCCGTGTTGCGCTCGGCGCGAAACTCCCGCTGTGGCCAGCTCTCCTTCGTGATGGCGCTGCGGAGGTTCTCGACCTGGAACCAGTCCTCCACGTCAATGCTCATCAAAGCTTTTGGCTGCGTCGCGCTCATATCAGCCGCAGTCCTTTCGCGCGGAACCGCCGCACGTCCTCCTTCGTGGGGAACGTGTTGTAGGTCGCCTGCGCCGCGTCGTTCGGCAGCAGCGGCGGCTCGCCGCGCTTGAAAAGCTGCATCGCCTCCAGCACCACGTGCGCGTTCATCCGCTTGGTGCGGATGATCAGCTCGTCGAGCGTCTCCTTTGGGTCGAGCGGGAATTCTTTTTGCAGGACAATCGGGCCGTCATCGAGCGTGGCGTTCATGCGATGCACCGTCATCGCCGAAACCGGCTCCGTGTCGCAACGGAAAAGCGACCAGAAGTTCGGCAGCATCCCGCGGTTCTTCGGCAGTTTCGAGTTGTGGATGTTGATGCAGCCCAGCCGGGGCCGCGCCAGCAGCTCCGGTTTGAGCTTCTGGCTCGCCGCCACCGACACCAGCAGGTCCACCTTCATTTCGTCCAGCCGTTGCAGCGACTCGGCGGAGTTCATGTCCCGGATGCGGATGATTTTCCAATTTTCCTTCAGCATAAAATGCTCCAGCGAGAACACGCCGGGAAAGCGCCCGTGAAAAACTTTGACCGCGAGGGCGTTCAGGACTTTGAACCCCGCGTATTTGCCGCCCACCCGCAGGAAATCCACCGGCCCGTAGAAGTCGAACATCTGCCGCACCAGCGCGGCGAAGGATTTCTTGCCCAGCGGCGCCTGGATGACCGCGCCGAGCACCGCGATTTCCCCGTCGTGGAAAATGCGGACGAACTCCCGGAAAAAATGCGGGATGTAGAACGGATCATCTTGCGTGATGAACAGGACGCGCAACATTCCCCGGAGTTTTATCCCATCGGGAAATGATTTGCCAGCCCCGCCGGAGGGAATTTTCCCCGTCTGATCCGGTTCGATTGAATTCAGCCACGGACGGAACACGGACGGAACACGGATTCGGAAACTCCGTGGCCAAGGCTCCATTCCCGCGCTCCGGGAACCCCTTCCTGACGGAAAAGAACGCCTTCCCGGGCCAAAAGAACGCGCTCATCGCGGAAATGATCACGTTCATTGCCGAAATGATCGCGTTCTTCGTCTCAATGAAGGCCTTCATCGCCGGAAAGATTGCTCTCATCGGCGCAATGATCGCTCTCATCGTCTCAATGAAGGCTTTCATTGCCGCAATGATCGCGCTCTCGGGCGCAATGAAGGCGTTCATTGCCGAAATGATCGCGATCATTTCCGCGATGAACGCGATCATTTTCCCGTGGAAAGCGTTCTAAAGCGCTTAAATTGAGGCTTTTAGCCGGAAAACCCATGAAATCAACCCATCAGCCCGGCTTTCAAGACACAGGGGAAGCCCTCGGCGGCGGAAAGCCCGTCAGGGCTGGCCTCTCTGTAGAATGGCGGCGCAGGGAACGGGCAAAGCTCCGGAGGAGCGGCATCACCGGGAAGATGGGGACGGAAGATGCCGCTCCTGACGGAGCTTTGGAAAATTGCCCGGCGCGAATCTACAAAGATGCCGCGCCGATCGCGCTGGATTGGAGCACAAGCCAAAACGAAAAGCGGCTGGACTGAAACTTACGTCCAGAATATTGTCGCCAGCATGAAGATGGATAGGCTACAAAACCAGCTGCCCAATATCTTTTGGCGAAAATATATGAAAGGTTTGCTCCTCATCCTGTGTTTTGCCACGGTCTCCACTCTTAAGGCAGAACCGTTCATCACAATCGGCGACTTGAAACTTTTTCGAGCGTATGCCCCGACAAACTCAAAAGTGGAATTGCGAGAATACATTCCGCAAGGTGAAAATATCAAGGAGTGGAGCCGATTGGCATCTGTTCGTGTTTTCAAAAACTTAAAGGATCCCGAGGCCTATTTGCGGAATGTTGCAGCGACGGTTGCGAAAAGTCATCCGTCCGCGCGATATCAATATCTACGGATGGAGAGTGACAAAACGAAGAAACTGATTCTAGATTTCATGACGTTTCCGCCGGAGTCAGTCCCGAAGTTCTACGCCGAATGGAATCTCATGCGTGCCCAATACGTCGCTGGAAAGGGACTCGTCGTCTATCAATATGCAATGCGCACGTTTGTGGTGGGAAAAGAGACTGGAACCATTGTGAATGCGGAACGGAAAAAGATGACGGTGCCATTTTACGCCGCGACGTTCGAGGAGTCAGAAGAATCTAAATAGGCGTAATTTATTGAGAAAAGCTTGAATCGTATGCGTCATTCCCCCTCCACGCTGCTCGCCACCGCCGGCAGTTCGCGTTGGATTTCATTCACGCGATAGCCGAAGCCGGGGCCGCTGATGGTGGTCAAGTCCACGCGTCCGTTGCGCCGCCGGTAGATTTCCGGATGCACCCTGGCCTCGGCGTTCGAGGCTTCGGGGTAGAACTGCATGGAGTTGGTTTCCACGCCCATGATGGTGCCCGCGTGCGCGGCGAGGAGCAGGTGCGGCACCTGCGCGAGCATGGGGTTGGTGAGATCCTGCACCATGAGGGTCATGCCGTGTGCCCTGGCCCAGCAGAGGGAGAGCAGCGCGCCGGTCTGGGTCTTGCAGGTCTTGAGCGCCACGCCCGTCCAGCCCAGCTCGCGGCCCAGCCGCACGTGCCGCCAGTCGTGCGCGCTCTCGTCGAGGAACAGCGGCTTGCGGGCGGAGACGCTGTGAACATCAATCGGGTGCAGCTCCAGCTCGTAGGGGAACGGCTGCTCGACATAGAGAATCATGCCGTGCAGGCGCGGGTGCTCGTCGCGCAGGCGGTCGAGGATGGTGTTGACGTAGGCGGGGTCGCTCACGGTGCAGTTGAAGTCCGCCGTGAGCCAATCCACGCCGTGCGCGAGGGAGATTTCGCCAATCTTGAGGATGCGCTGGTAGTCCCACGCCGCGTCGTTGCCGCGCAGTTTGATTTTCAGGCATTTCAGGCCGTCGCGCTGGATCCAGTCGGCGAGCAGCACGGGGTAGCCGTCCTGCGGCTCCTTGCCGGTGAGTTCGGATTTGTCGAGCAAGTCCACGCCGCCGACGAGATGCCACGCGGGAATCTGATTCGGGCGCGGGCGAACGAGGAAGTCTTGCGGATACTTGCCGGCGAAGGAAACGCGCGTGTCCGCCGCCGGTTCGACGAAGTCCGCGAGCGTGCGGCTCATGAACTCCGGCCCGTAGGTGTCATAGACGGGGCGGCCGAGGAGATTGCCGTAGGCGTCGTGCAGCGCGATGTCGAAGAGCGAGCAGCAGACGAGCGCGGCGAGCCAGGGCATGGGGTCGGCCCCGGCGTGACGCTGGGCGTTGAACTCTTTCAGCAGCTTCGGCAGGACGTGTTCCTGAAAATCGTAGCCGACTTCCATCGGGTGGCCGGTGGATTCAAAGCGCGCCCAGGCTTCGGCGACAACGACGCAAAACTTTTTCATCGCGTCGTGGCGTTCCTCGTAGCTGCGCGTGCTGGGCCAGACCCAGGTGACGCTCAACGGGGTTTCGCCCCAGCCTTCCGCCGTGCGCCCGCCGGCGTCGCGCACGCGCACGCGCGTCCGCGCACAGGTGACGTAGCTGACGGTTTCGGTGCCGAATTTGAGCGGCAGCCGGGTGTGAACGGGGAGGAAATATAGCGAGGCGGCGGCGCAGCGGATGTCAGTGGGCTTGGGCATAAATCATTTTTTTAGCCACAGATGAAACACAGATTGAACACAGATTTTGTTCGGAAGGCAGGAATCAGATTTGTCACACCTGCCATACAGTTCTCCTGATTGAAACCCCCATCCGTGTTTCATCTGTGTTTCATCTGTGGCCAAAGAAAAACGGGCAGACCCTCACCCGTTCAGCACCTTGAGCGCCTTCTTGGGATTGGAGGGCCGCAGGATCAGCAGGCCGCGTTTGGAGCCGGGGCTGGTGGCGCAGTAGCAGTATTCGATGTTGATGCCGGCGTTGGCGAGCTTGTGCGCGATGGCGGCGAGGGAACCGGGCTTGTTGTCGCCCTCGATCATCAGCACCTCGTTGTCCACGACGAGCGTGCCGTGCTCCTCGCAGAGCAGCAGCGCCCGGCGCGGGTCGTTCACCACCATGCGGACGACGGTGTGATCCACAGTGTCGCTGGTGGTGATGGCGTAGATGTTGATCTTTGCGGCGCTCAAGGCGTCGCACACGCGCGCGAGCGTGCCCGGCTTGTTGTCGAGAAACAGCGCGAGCTGGGTGGTGATTTGCATGGCTGAAGGTTTTGCGCCCATGCGTCGAAGGTAGCAGCGGATGCGGGCGCGGGCAAATTTTTCTTTGGAATGTTTTGCGGCGGCGAAAAACCGCCCGCTCACAGCGCGGCGAGGACTTCCGCCGCGTGGCTCAATGGCTTCACTTTCGGCCAAATCTTTTTGATCACGCCATCCGGCCCGATGAGGAACGTGACGCGGTGCGTGCCCTGAAAACGCATCCCCATGAAACTCTTCTCTCCCCACACACCGTAAGCGTTGACGATTTTCTTCTCCGGATCGGCCAGCAGGGTGAATGGGAGTTGGAACTTCGCCACGAACTTATCATGTGACTTCACCGGGTCGGTGCTGACGCCGAGCACCACCGCGCCCTTTTTCTGGAGCGCGGCGAAGTTATCACGGAAGGCGCACGCCTCCAGATTGCAGCCGGGCGTGTTGTCCTTCGGATAAAAGTAGAGGACAACATTCCTGCCCTTGAAGTCGGCGAGCGAGACGGTCTGCCCGCCGTTGGTCTGGGCGGTGAAGTCCGGCGCGGGGTCGCCTTCGCGCAGTTTGAGTTCAAGTTTGGAGGCCATGTTTGAATTAGCGGTTTAATGATTTCAAAATGGTCACCCCTTCGGCGTCGGCGTGCTCGACGGGCTGGCGCTCAACTGCCGGATGCCGTCGGCAACATAATATACGCCGGAGACGCCGGTGAAGACCGCCGCCGCGAGGCACAGATGATACAGCGCGGCAGAATCCCACTTGAGCAGCGCCCAGACAATCGTGACCATCTGGAATACCGTGGCGACCTTGCCGCTGATGCGCGGCTGCACGACTGTCTTGCCGCAAGTGAAATGAATCACGCCCACGCCCACAAGGATGATCGCGTCGCGGCCCAGCACCGTCGCGAGCAGCCAGTCGGGAAGCTCGTCGAAATGTCCGTGGCTGTTCAGGCTCAAAAGAATCAGCCCGGACACGAGCAGGAGCTTGTCGGCCAGCGGGTCGAGCACCGCGCCCAGTTCGCTGCGCTGGTTGTAGCGGCGCGCGATGTAGCCGTCCACGCCGTCGGTGATGGCCGCCGCCGCAAACGCGAGGATGGCGAGCAGGCGGTTGATCTCGTCGCCGCTGGCGCGGTAGTGCAGCACCTCGATGATGAAGAACGGGAGGATGAGAATCCGCAGAATCGTGATTTTGTTCGCCAGCGTCATTGAACGTCAGGGGGAAATGTCACGGCGCGACCTTCAAACGTCAACCCTTCTGCGGCATCATGCTATTTTTCCCCTCGCTGAATTTTTCCGCTTTTGCGCCGTCAGCTTCAGGACTACCATTCGTCATCAACCGTTGGCCCATGAACCGCGAACATCATCGCCCACCGATGCGGGATTTCTTCCTGACCCGCCGGGATTTTCTCAACCGCTGCGGCATGGGCATGGGGGCGCTGGGCCTGGCGTCGGTGCTGGACTCGGCGGGACTGTTGAACCCGGCGGCGCACGGTGTCGGCGGCAATTCCCCGCTCGCGCCAAAACTTCCTCCCCTCCCCGGCAAGGCCAGGCGTGTCCTTCACCTCTTCATGCAGGGCGGGCCGTCGCACGTGGACACGTTCGACCCGAAGCCGATGCTCGAAAAACACGCCGGCCAATCGCTCAAGGACGTGGACAAGGCCGTGACGCATCCGGGCGCGGCGTTCCCGACGCCGTTCAAGTTCAATAAATACGGCCAGAGCGGCCTCGAAATCAGCGAGGTGTTTTCCAAAGTCGGCGAGCACGCGGACAAGCTGGCGGTCATTCGCTCGATGTCCACCGCCACGCCGAGCCACGAGCATTCCATGATGCTCATCAACTCCGGCGAGCAGCGCCTCGTGCGGCCCTCGCTCGGTTCGTGGGTCACTTACGGCCTCGGCACGGAGAACCAGAATCTCCCCGCGTTCATCGCCATGTCACCCAGCCGCCCGTTGCAGGGCGATCAAAACTGGCAGAGCGCGTTTCTGCCCGGCATCTATCAGGGCACCTACGTGGACACGCGCACGACGCAGGTGGACAAGCTCATCGAGTTCATCAAAAGCTCCAGCACTTCGCTCGCCGAGCAGCGCCGCCAGCTCGACCTTTTGCGGCAGTTGAACGACGAGCACAGCCGCAAGCGCGCCCAGGATCAACCGCTGGAGACGCGCATCCAGTCCTTCGAGACCGCCTACCGGATGCAGCTCGAAGCCACCGACGCCTTCGACATCAACAAGGAACCGGAAGCCGTCCGTGCGCGTTACGGCGACAGCCAGCAGGCGCGGCAGATTCTCATCGCGCGCCGTCTGCTGGAACGCGGCGTGCGCTTCGTGCAAGTCTGGCAGAACGCCTGGGATCATCATGCCCAGGTGGAAACCGGCGTCCGCAGCGCCGCCAAGGAAATTGACCAGCCCATCGCCGCACTGCTCACCGACTTGAAGGAGCGCGGGATGCTCGATGACACGCTGATCATCTGGGCCGGTGAATTTGGCCGCACGCCCACCGTGGACGCCAACCAGAACGTGGATCAAACCAAGGGCAAGGGCCGCGACCACAACAACCGCGGCTTTTCCATCTGGATGGCCGGCGGTGGCGTCAAGGGCGGCCTCGCCTACGGTGCGACCGATCAATGGGGCTTCGCTGCGGCGGAGAACAAGGTGGACGTGCCGGACTTCCACGCCACGATTCTTCATCTCCTCGGTTTCGACCACGAGAAACTGATTTACCGCTACGCCGGCCGCGACTTCCGGCTGACGAACCTCTCCGGCACCGTCATCAAAGACATCCTGGCTTAAATTCGCCTGCCGGCATTGCCGCGCGGCGGCGAAGCTGCGCCGGCATCCGCTCGAATTGAACACCGCGGAAAGTTTCCGGCTCATCAAGCAGATCGCGCGCGCCGCGCCGCAGCTCTTTGTGCTGGCCGGCGGCGGCCCGATCTGCCGCCCGGACTTGAAGAAGCCGATCTCCCACGGCTCGGCCTGCGTGACCACTGGCGGCACCCGTTCCGCAGCGGTGCGCCGGAATGCGCGGGCGGCATCGTCGCCGCCGAACTGCGCGCGGCGGTGAGGCGCTATTGAGCGTTCTTCAGGAACTGGTGCACCACGAGCATATACGCGACAACAACGCCCGCCGCCGCCGCGGCAATAATGCAATACGTGACCATAAGCATCTTCAGGTTTCACGCCGGCGAACCATTCGCCAGCGGACTTACTGTTGAACATTGCCGCCCCCGGCCATGGGTGCTTCCTGAAAATTGCCCGACTCTTTTCCTTTTTTGACCGGTGAAAGGCGGCAAAAGCAAAATTCCCGCCCGCCAACGGCGGACGGGAGTTTTGTGACGCTGTATTTTCCGGCACGCGGGCGCGGATTAGTTGCCGACCATCGTCGCGGTGCCGCCGAGCTTGCTGCCGAGGAACTGGAGCACTTCGCTGATCGGATTGGCAATCGCGGTGCTGCTGCTGCCCGCGTAGAGCAGGCCGACGGCGCGGGGGCTGGTCGCGGTGTCCTCCACCATCAGCGAGCCGGAGTCGCCGCTGTTGAGGAATTTGCCGCCCTTGTTCGCGATGACGATCTGGCCGGTGAACGTCTTGGTGAACGCCGTGCCGCCGGCGCACTCGTTCTCGTAGGTGACGCTGATGGTGGCGTTCAAACCGGAAATCTTGCTTCGGGTCAGGCCCGTGGTGCGCCCGCTCTTCTTCACGGGCTGGTTGATGGCCGCGCTGGCCGTTTGCGCGGAGAGCGTCCCGATGCCGAGGATGGCGCCGTCCGCCCGCACCATGCCGGACACGACCTGGGCGATGGCGGCGTCCACATTGGAGTTGGGCAGGGAGCTGACCTTCACCAGCGTCGCGACGTTCTGCGAGTTGCCGGCATTGCAGCTCACGTCAATGAGCGCGGGCTGGATGACCGCGTCACCGGTGTTGGCGAGCAGGTTGTTGCCGCCCGTGACGATGTCGGCTTCGAGCACGTGGTAGTTGCTCAAGATGTATTGAACGCCGTTGACCTGGACGAGCGAGCCGAGCGTGCCGCCGCAGCAGTAGCCGTTGGCGAGGTCGGTGCGCCAGCCGCCGGAGGTGCCGAGCTGGATGGGCGCGGTCTGCTTGGCGGTGTAGCTGATGCCCGTGCCGCCGCCGCCCGGCTTGCCGGCGAAGGCGCGGAATTTGTCCGTGACCTCCGCGCGCACGCCGACGCCGCGCAGTTGCGGAGGGAGCGAGCGAACCAAATCCGCCACGGCGGCGTGGCCGCGATCCACATACACCACCAGCACGGGCGTCCCGGCGTCATCCGCGCCGACGGCGGTGCCGAGGTAGCCCGGCGTGCTCATCAGCGTGGGCGTCACGCGGTCTTGCACCGCGATGACCGCGCGGACGCTGGCGTGCGTGTCGGTCAACGGCTGGGCCGAGGCGAGGCCGCCCGCGAGAACGGCGGCAAGGACGGCGAGGCTTTGGAGGAAACGGCGGAAACTCTGGGTGGATGTCAACATGGTGAAAACACTTGTCACCCGGGCCGATTTGTTCAAGCCCATAACTTGGAAAAAACGGCACGGTGACAGCCGGGACAATCGGCCTCATGCGCCTCGTCATGGATTGGGCTGGAAAAACTTGGGGCCGAAAATTCTTGATGAAACCGCCGCCGTTTTTCGTCAAGCTGGACGCATGGCCAACATCCTCATCCGCCCCGGCTGGCACGTCCCGGAACATCTGGTGACGCCGGAGAAGGCGTTCCTGAAGCGCCGCGAGTTTCTGCGCCAGATGGGCTTCACCGGCGCGGGCCTCGCGGCGGCGCACACGGCGTTCGCGCAGGCCGACGCCAAGTCACCGGTGAAAGACGCCGCCGCAGTGAAGACTTCCAAGGTTTATCCCGCGCCGCGCCACCCGGAGTTTTCCGCCAAGTGGCCGCTCACCTCCGAGCGCGTCGCCGGGACTTACAACAACTTCTACGAGTTCACCACGGACAAGGAGGAGGTCCACCGGCTCACCGGCAAATTCGTCACCGAGCCGTGGCCCGTGAAAATCGGCGGCTTCGTCGAGAAGCCCATGACCGTGGACGCGAAGGAACTCGTCGAGATGTTCGGCCTTGAAGAGCGCGTGTATCGCTTCCGCTGCGTCGAAGCGTGGGCGATGGTCGTGCCGTGGACGGGATTCCCGCTCGCCAAGCTCATCGAGAAGGTTGCGCCAAAGTCCGACGCAAAGTTTGTCCGTTTCGAGACCGCGTTCCGCCCCGAGCAGATGCCCGGCGTGGCGCGGCTGCGCGGTTATCCGTGGCCCTACACCGAGGGCCTGCGGATGGACGAGGCGCTCCACCCGCTCACCATGGTCGTCACCGGCCTCTACGGCAAGCCGCTGCCCAGGCAGAACGGCGCGCCCCTCCGCCTCATCGTGCCGTGGAAATACGGCTACAAGAGCATCAAGTCCATCGTGAAGATGGATTTCGTGGTGAAGCAGCCGAACACCCTTTGGGAAACACTCGCGCCGAACGAGTATCCCTTCGAATCCAACGTGAACCCCGCCCTCCCGCACCCGCGCTGGTCGCAGGCCTCCGAGCGCATCATTGACACCGGCGAGCGCGTGCGGACGCTGCCCTTCAACGGCTACGGCGATTACGTGGCGAAGCTTTACGCGAAGAAGGGGTAGCAACCCCATCCCTCAAAATTCAGGCCTCACCCCTTCGCCTTCCGCCCTCACTTCGTCAGGTAATACTTCTGGGCGTATTCCTGCACCATGCGCCAGGTGTTGAACTGCGGCACGAGTGTGATCATGGCGCGGCGGATCTTCGCAATCCACTGGCGCGGGAGGCCGTGGGCGTCGCGGTTGAAGTAGCACGGGATGACCTCCTCGGTGAGCGCGCGGTAGAGGTTCGCGCTGTCGAGGCGATCCTGCTCCTCGACGTTGCCGGGGTGGGAGTCGTCGCCGATGGCGAAGCCGTTGGTGCCGTCGTAGCCCTCGCGCCACCAGCCGTCGAGGATGGAAAGGTTGAGGCAGCCGTGGCAGCCGGCCTTCATGCCGCTGGTGCCGGAGGCTTCGAGCGGGCGGCGCGGGTTGTTCAGCCACACGTCGCAGCCGCTGACCATCTGCCGGGCGACGTGCACGTCGTAGTTTTCGAGGAAGACGAGGTGGCCCTTGAGGTCGCTGTGCTTGCTCAAGTGGATGATGTGCTGGATGAACTTCTTCCCCTCGTCGTCGCGCGGATGCGCCTTGCCGGCGAAGATGAACTGCACGGGATGCTGCTTGTCGTTGCACACCTTCACGATGTTCTCGAACTGCTGGAAGATGAGCGGCGCGCGCTTGTAGGTGGCGAAGCGCCGGGCGAAGCCGATGGTGAGCGCGTCGGGATTCAGGAGATGATCAAACGCGATGAAGTCGCCCTGCCGCAGCGTCTGCCCCTGCAACAGCAGGCGGCGGCGGCTGAACTCGATCAGTTCGCGCCGCAGCCGGTAGCGCATCGCCCACAGCTCCTCGTCGGAAATGAAGCCGGGATCAGCGAGGCGCTGCCAGAATTCCGGTGAATTGATCTCGGCCTCGACCGCGACGCCGGGCTTTCGCTGCCAGAAGACGGTGGACTCGCTCGCGTTGGACGGAAGCGACTGGCCGCCATTGCCGCCGTTGCCGGCCAGCTTGCGTTTCCAGAACCGGCGCAGCGGCCCCTTCATCCAGCCGAGGAGGTGAATGCCGTTGGTGATGTGGCCGATGGGGACTTCGTTGAGGGATTTTTCGGGATAGAGGCGGTGCCACATCTCGCGGCTCACCTGGCCGTGCAGCTCGCTCACGCCGTTGGCGGCGCGGGAGAGCTTGAGCGCGAGCACGGTCATGCAGAACGGCTCGGCGTCATTCTTCGGGTCCACGCGCCCCAGCGCCATGAACTCGACGTGCGTGACCTTGAGCTGGGTTTCAAATTTCTGCGCGGCGTAGTTGATCAGGTCGCTGCTGAAGCGGTCGTGCCCGGCCTCGACCGGCGTGTGCGTGGTGAAGATGCACTCGGTCTTGGTCCCGGCGGCGGCCTGGGCGAAAGTTTTCCCCTCGGCCATTTTCTCGCGCACCAGTTCCAGCGTGAGGAACGCCGCGTGACCTTCGTTCATGTGGAAGGTCGAGGGCTGCACGCCGAGCGCGCGCAGCAGCCGCACGCCGCCGACGCCCAGCACCATCTCCTGCATGATGCGCGTGACGCTGTCGCCGCCATAGACGCGCAGCGTGAGGTCGCGGTAGTGCTGCTCGTTCTCCGGGCGGTTGGTGTCGAGCAGATAGACGGGGTTGCGGCCCACGTTCACGCGCCAGGCGTGGAAATACACCTGGCTGGTGCCGATTTTCACCGAGCAGACGAGCGGCTCGCCCTTCGCGTCGAGCACCGGCTCCACCGGGACGTTCCGGGGGTTGACGTGGGTGTAGTATTCCGTCTGCCAGTTGTCCGAATTGATGGTCTGTTGAAAATAGCCTTCGCGGTAAAACAGGCTGATGCCCACGAAGCCCAGGCCCAGGTCGCTCGCGGACTTCGCGTGGTCGCCCGCGAGAATGCCGAGGCCACCCGCCGCAATGGGCAGCGTCTCGTGAAAGCCGAACTCCGCCGAAAAGTAGGCCACCGGCTCGCGCAGCAGCGCGGGGGCGTTCTTCGCGCCCCAGGTGTTCTTCTCGTTCAAATATTCGTTGAAGAGGCGCAGCGCCTCGCGCACGCGCGCGGCGAACTCCCGATCCTGCAGCCGCACGCGCAGCTCGTAGTCCGAGACTTCATGCATCACCGCCACGGCGTTGTGGTAGAGGTTCTGCCATCCGCGCGGCGAAAGTTCGTGGAAGATTTCCTGCGCCTCCTGGTTCCAGGTCCACCAGAGGTTGCGGGCGAGGCGGTTGAGGCCGGCGATCAATTCAGTCAGTTCAGCAGCGGTCAGGGAAGGTTGGCTCATGTTTCAGCAATCCAGTTTCAAAAGTTCAATCAAGCGGACACTCACGGACGCAAACGCTAGTCACGCCTCCGGCAACCCGCAAATGAAATTCTTTCACCGCAATCCGCAAGCCTGCAACTGAATGGATGCGCGCCATTGGCAACGCGGCGCGTTTGGATTATTGTTGCGCCGGAAACACGATGCTCTGGGTGCCAAAATGCTGTCACCGCCCCGCCAGCCTTTGCCTGCTGGCGGGGGGCCTCCTGTTGGAATCCGGCATTCGCGCGAGCGCCCAAGTCGCACCGCCCTCCCCTGCCCCGTTCACCAACGCGCCGGTTCGCGAGATTTCCCCCGGCATTTTCCAAATCGGCGGCGTGCGGCTGGACAAGGCGCGGCACACTGTCACCTTCCCCGCCGCCGTGAACATGAGCGCCGGAGTCATCGAATACCTGCTCGTCACCAGCACCGGCAAGACGCACGAGAGCCTGCTGCGGACGGACATTGACCCGCACCATTTGCAGGTCGCCATGCTGCTGCTCGGCGCGAAGGCCGCGGCCCGCACCGGCACCAATCCGCCCGCCACCGGCCCCGTCCTGCACGACCGCGCCAAGCCGCAGCGGCTCACCGGCGACCCGGTGACGATTGAATTGAGCTGGACTAACGACGGCAAAACGCGGCGCGCGAACATCGAGGAATTCATCTTCAACCGCCGCGCGAAAGCGCCGATGACGCGCGGCCCGTTCACCTTCACCGGCTCGCGGGTGTGGGAGGGCAAGTTTCTCGCGCAGAGCGAAGGCTCCCTCATCGCCGTCGTCACGGATGAACTCGCGATGTTCAACAACCCGCGCCCCGGCGCGGACGACGACGAGACTTGGGAAATCCTCACCGCCAAAACGCCGCCGGTGAAAACGCCCGTCGAGGTGAAAATCACGTTGAAGTCGAACAAGGCGAAGGCGGCTGAACAGCCCAAGGCCAGCCGCAGTTCCAACCAGCACTGACGGAGTCCTCTCCGTGAAGGCAAAGGTGGAAATTTTTTCCAGCTTGCGATAGTCTCACCGGCAATGAGCACCCAGAGCGAACCGACCGGCTCAACATTGACGCGGGAACAGATTCTCGCCGCCTTGGGCACGTTGTCCGACGAACTCGGCAAGCAGGGCGTCATGGGCGAGGTCTGCCTGTTTGGTGGCACGGTGATGGTGCTCGCGTTCACCGCCCGGCTTACGACGAAAGACGTGGATGCGCTCTTTCAACCGACCGGGACGATTCGCGAGCTTGCCCGCCGAATTGCCGAGGAACAGCACTTGCCCGCCAACTGGTTGAATGACGGTGTCAAAGGCTTTGTCTCCACGCGCCATGAGACCACCGCCGGGAATCTCCCGCAATTTCCCCACCTGCGCCTGACGATGCCGGTGCCGGAGTATCTGCTCGCCATGAAGTGCATGGCCGCGCGCCTCGGCGGCACGGCCGGCGAGCCATCCGACGTGTCCGACATCACGTTTCTCCTCCGCCACTTGAAATTGAAATCCGCGAAGGAAACCCTGGACTTGGTCGGACAGTATTATCCCGCCAGCCGCATCCCGGTGAAGACGCAGTATCTGGTCGAGGGGCTTTTTGAGGAGGGCAAAGTATGAGGCCGAAAACCCTGGCGGAAGTCGCACAACTCACGCTTGACGGCGATTCGTTTGACCGATGCCTCGCGAATTTTCTGGATGAGTTTTACGCTGCGCCGGGCGCGGAAGCGCTCGCTGGCACGCCGGCATTGCTCGCGCCGAATCTCGGCGAGCTTGGCCGCGTGCAGGACGCATACCTGGCGGCCACCGCCGAGGAACTCGCCCGCGCCCGGCAACTTCCCCTCCCAGCGTGGACCGCCGCCGAGGCGCGCACGCTGCATTGCCCGTGGTTTGCCTCGCCCCTGGCGGCGTTGCGGGCGGTTTTGCTTTTGGAGAGTCCGCCAGCCTTTCGCGCCCGCAACCTGTTCGTGAGCGAGAACGCCCTCGCCCGCGCGTAAAGTCACCATCGCATCGTTACGTTCATCCCATGAAGTGCTGCCTCGCAATTCTCGCGCTCGCATTTTTCACCACCGCCTTCACCGCCTTTTCCGCCGACGCGCCGAAGAAAACCATTTCCGCCCCGCGCGATGTTTCACTCCGCAACGAAGTGCAGCACGCGATTGACCGGGGGCTGGACTGGCTGCTCGCGAATCAAAACGCCGCCGGCTGGTGGAGCACCGCCGACCAGCCCGCCGTCACCGCCCTCGCGCTCACGGCCCTTCAAGGCGAACCCAGCGGGCGCTTCACCAAGTCTCCGCCGCCCGCGCTGAAGAAGGGTTACGCCTTTCTGCTCGGCTGCGCGAAGCCCGACGGCGGCATCTACCAGCGCGACCTCGCCAACTACAACACCGCCGCCGCGCTCCTGGCGTTCATGGCCGCGCGCGGCGGCGAATACGACGCCCCAGCCCGCCGGGCGCGCAGCTATCTCGTCGGCTCGCAGATTGACCTCGGCGAAAAAAGCAAATTGGACTCGCCGTTCGACGGCGGCATCGGCTACGGCAGCAAGTATCAGCACTCGGACTTGAACAACACGCTCCTCGCGCTCGAAGCGCTGCACTACAGCAAGCGCCTCGTCGCCGACAAGTCCCTCGCCGACTCGCGCGACCTCGATTGGGGCGCGGCGATTGCCTTCCTGCAAAACTGCCAGAATCATTCCGCATTCAACCAACAGGACTGGGCCTCCGACGAGCCGAAGAACAAGGGCGGATTCATTTATTATCCCGGCCAGAGCATGGCGGGCGCGGAGACGAACAGCGCCACGGGGCGCGTCGCCTTCCGCAGCTACGGCAGCGCGAGCTACGCCGGCCTCTTGAGCTACATTTACGCTGACCTCAAGCCGAATGACCCGCGCGTGCAGGCCGTGTTCGACTGGCTGCGCGCGAACTACACGCTCGACGAAAACCCCGGCATGGGCGCGGCGGGCCTCTACTACTACCTGCACACGATGACCAAGGCGCTGACGATTCTCGGCGTGGACGAACTGGAGCTGAAGGACGGACGCCGCGTGAACTGGCGCAAGGAAGTCGCGCTCAAACTCCTCAACCTGCAAGCCCGCGACGGCTCGTGGGCCAACGACAACGCCCGCTGGTGGGAGAAAGACCCCGCGCTCGTGACCGCCTATTCCGTCATCGCGCTGGAGATGATCTGGCGGGGGATTTAACAAAGGAACCGCGCCGGTCGCCGAAGACATCGCTCAAGAAACACTTGTCGTCCGGCCCCGATGGCCTACACTCGCCGCGTCACACTATAAAAATATGAAATCATTTGAAACCCTCTCTCCGGCGCAGCTCCGCCGCGCCGCCGAACTCAAAGAGAAAATCGAGTCGCTCACCAGCGAGCTGAACAAAATCTTCGGCGGCTCGACCCCCGCAGGTGTCGCCGCCCCGAAGAAAGACCGGCGTCGGCGCAAAATGAGCCCGGCCGCCAAGGCGAAACTCTCGGCCAAGCTGAAGATCGCCTGGGCCCGGCGCAAGTCCGGGGCTTCTGCCGCCCCGGCCGCGAAAAAGAATGACGGACGCCGTCGCCCCATGAGTCCGGCGGCAAAGGCCAAACTCTCCGCCAAGCTCAAGGCCGCCTGGGCCAGGCGCAAGGCGGCAAAGCAGAAGTAGGCTTCACTTCCCCGTCTCGTTCCAGAGAATCCGCAGGTTTTTGGTCGCGCGGCCCGCGAGGACGAGGTCGGGCTTGCCGTCGCCGTTGAGGTCGGCGGCCTTGATGTCCTCGATGGCCACTTCCGCGCCGGAGATTTCCGATTTGCGCCAGTCGCGGCCCTCGCCATCAAGCGGGGTGAACAGCCGCACGCCGGGCGTGCCCTTGGGATTCATCGCACGCCAGCCGAGCACAACCTGATCGCTGCCAAGGCCAAGAAAATCATTCACCGCGACGGCGTGGCCGTCCTTGAGCGTGTCGTCGAGCACGCGGCGCGTCCACGGGCCTTTCTTGCTCGCCGGTTCGAAATAAACCGCGCTGGTCAGGCCGTGCATCGGCTCGATGGTGGCGTAAAAGCGTTTGCCGCCGGGAAGTTTTCCGTCGCGCACCTCGCCGGCCCATTCAGTGGAAAGCTGCCTTTTCTTCCATGCGCCGGAACTGCGGCCCAGCCAGAAGACGCCTTCCTTGGCACCAAGAAGAATCTCGTGCTCGGCGTCGGTGTCCCAGTTGATGGGCTGGAAGTTGTGGCTGGCGTGGGTGAAGTCGGTCACGACGCTTGTCGGCCATTTGTCCTTGGGATTTGCGGGGACGGTGTAGGTGAGGATCTTGCAACCGTCGCCTTCGTTGTTCTTATTGCCGCGCCCATGGAGCGGCTTGACCACAAGTTCCCACTTCCCGGCAGGATTCAACACCCAGTGCATCCGGTGAACGGTCGGCTCGTGATGGAGCGCGACCGGCTCCCACTTTTGCGTCCGATCCTTGGGCGCGGCGAGGTAGAAGACCGCGCCGCTGTTCACGGTGTCGCCGGGGTTCCAGCCCGCGCCGACGGCGACCTCGCACTTGCCGTCGCCGTCAATGTCCTGCGCGGCGATGGCGACGTTGTCCTTCTCGGTGAGGTTCTCGGCCATGACGTGCCTCGTCCAGTCGGGATTGCGATACCACTGGATGGTCTTCTGATCGGCGAGAAGAATATCGGGCCGTTTGTCGCCGTCCACGTCGGCGATGGCGATGCCGTAGCCGATGCTGATCGCACCGATGTCCTGTGCGCGGAACTTGGGCACCGGCGGCGCGGCGGCGACGGTGAACACGAACACGAGGGCGAAGACCGGAACGGCGGAGAAAGACATTTTCATAGGATGAGAGCCACGTTACGGCGCGCGGGAAATGAATCAACCCGAAAAGCGGCCTTGAATGAGCTTGCCCGCCGCGCGTAGCCGCGCAACACTCCCGGCGTTGCGCGGAAGGGTGGCTGAGTGGTTCAAGGCACCTGACTCGAAATCAGGCGTAGTCGCAAGGCTACCGCGAGTTCGAATCTCGCCCCTTCCGCCATTTGATTTTTACCACTTCGCATCAACGACACATGAAGCAGCGAGACCCCGTCCCCATCACCGTCCTCACCGGCTTCCTCGGCGCGGGCAAGACCACGCTGCTGAACCACCTCATGACCCAGCCGCACGGCTACAAGTGCGCGATCATCATCAACGAGTTCGGCGCGGCGAGCATTGACCACCAGCTCGTCGTCGGCGCGGACGAGGAGGTCGTCGAGCTGAACAACGGCTGCCTCTGCTGCCGCGTGCGCGGCGACCTGATCAAGAGCCTCGCCAACCTGTTCCTCAAGAGCCGCAAGTTCGACTACATCCTCATCGAGACCACCGGCCTCGCCGACCCCAGCCCGCTGGCGCACACGTTCTATATGCCGGAGCTGAAAAACAAAGTCCGCCTCGACGCCATCGTGACCGTCGCCGACGCGCGGCACCTGGAGAAGACGCTCACCCAGGCGCCGGAGGCCAGGCCGCAGATCGCCTTCGCCGACGTAATCCTGCTGAACAAGACCGACCTCGCGACCACGGCGGACGTGGAGCGCGTCGAGGCGCGCATCCGGCGGATGAATCCGCTCGCAAAAATCCACCGCACGAAGCGCTCGGAAATTGACGTGGGCAAAATCCTCAACGTGAAGGCGCGCGAGTTGAACGCCCCGTTTGCCGCTCCGGCCACGAACGACGGACACCACGAGGCTCACGACCACGGCCATGACCACGAGTGCGACGAGCATTGCGAGCACGAGGGGCACGACCACCATCACCACGACGAGAGCGTCAGTTCGTTTTTCATTTCCGAGGATCGCCCGCTGGATTTGAAGAAGACCGAGCAGTGGCTCTCCGAGCTGCTTGGCGAGCACGGCGAGAGCATCTACCGCAGCAAGGGCATCCTCTACATCTACGGGCAGGCCAGGCGCGTGGTGTTCCAGGGCGTGCAGATGATGTTCGATGCCCAGCCCGACCGCCTGTGGAACGTCGGCGAGAAGAAGCAGAACCAGCTCGTCTTCATCGGCAAGGACTTGGACGAGGCCAAAATCAAGGAAGGCTTTCAAGCCTGCGTGAAGGCTTGAGCGCCGGGAAGGTTTTTGCTGTCGAACTCGCTGCCAACTTGAATACCTGACAACGTGACGACTTGAAAACCTGAAACCCTCCGCGCCATGCCCATTTACGAATACAAACTCTGCGCGGGCCGTTGCGCCATCTGCGGCGGCGGCTTCACGCTGCGCCGCCCGTTGAGCGCCGCGCCGCTCACCCAATGCCCCGCCTGCAAGAAGCCCGTGGAGAAAATCATCTCGCAGTTCAGCTCGCCCAAGAAACTCAAGCCCCTCTCCATCTCCGACGCGAAGAAGGCCGGCTTCACCGTCCTGAAGCGGCTCGGCAAGGGCGAATTTGAGCGGCAGTAAAACCTGCCCGCCGCCGCAAGCTGCACATCCGGCGATTGGAAAGGACGAGCCGCGTCGGCAAACCGCCGGAGCCATTCCGGCAATCGGGGAAATCACCACCTCGGGTAGGGACGCGGTGCCCCGCGTCCTTGGCGAAAACTGGGGAACTTGCGGCAGCGCATCCCTGCCGTGGATGGCCGCGCCGAGACTTTGAAAAACGGCTTCCATAACTTGCGGAACCGCGCCGCAAAGTATGGAAACGACGCCGATAAGTTTGGAAACCGCCCCGCAAAGTCTCAAAACCGCGCCGACAACTGTGGAAATGCCGCCGCAAAGTATGGAAACGACGCCGACAAGTTTGGAAACCGCTCCGCAAAGTTTGGGAGCCGCGCCGACAATTAGGAAAATGACGCCGGCAAGTTTGGAAACGGCTCCGACAACTGTGGAAACCATTTCCATACTTAGGAAAATGGCTCCGACAAGTTTGGAAACGACGCCGGCAAGTATGGAAATCATTTCCACAATTAGGAAAATGGCTTTGCAAAGTATAAAAATCATTTTGCAAGTTGCGGAAATGGCGTTGGAAACTTCCGAACCTGCTGTTTTCCAATGAATTGCGGCGCAACTGTCTCTTTTTGCCCATTTTCGACCCTTGCGGCGGGGGTAGGCTGTTGTCCGTTTGGCGGTTTGGGCCGTGCGAGAGCGTGACCCCATCGTGGTTGCGGAGTTTAAGAGCGGCGGAGGGCCGCCGCAGTCCACGACGCTGGCGCGTTGGCCGGTGACGCCCGGCAGTCGCGAAGCGTCTTGGAGTGCGCCTGTCCTCTGGCGCTTTGGAAGACCGTGTGCAAAGGGGCGCGGGTTCTATCGCGATGCCGCCCAGCAAATGAGCCGAAGGTTTATCCCCTCCTTTGACACCATGGCGCGGTTTGC
>JACRJY010000046.1 GCA_016235585.1 Verrucomicrobiota bacterium
AGCCCAAGTCGTTGCCGAGGATGAGGTAGTAGTGAACTTCCTCCAGCGAGCCTTGGGCGATGTTGAAGAAGCGCGCCTTGTCCGCCTTGCCGCGTTTTGCAAATCCCTCTGAGACGTTGGCCGCAACCGACACAGCTGCCCGCCTGATTTGCGAGGTCAGCCCAAACCGCTCATCAGCCGGGAAGCCCTTAGTGAGCCGGTAAATGGCCAGCACGAACTGGTGGGCCTTCTGCCACACCACCAAGTCTCTGAAGCTGCGCGCGGGTTGATTCATTCTGGCTCCTAGCTTCTGACTCCTCAATAAATCTTCAAGTTGTCCACCATCACGCAACGCCGCACGCGCGTGAACGTGCGCGGGTTGCTCACGCCTTCGCCGGTTGGCGTGGCGATGCTGAAGCTCAGGTAACCTTCGCCGCCGAGTCCGAGACCCGCCATACACGGGCCGTTCTTGATGAACAGAGTCGTGTCGAGCGCGCGGCCCATTTGGGTCAAGGCCTCAAGGTCGTGCGAGTGAATGATGCTCGTGTGCTTGTAGCCGTGCTCGGCTTCGAGCGAGCGGGCGACGCCTTCTTCCAGGCTCTTCACCCGCGTGATGGGGAGGAAAGGCATCATCTGCTCCTCGACCACAAAAGGATGGTCCGCGCCTGTTTCGGCGAAGAGGAGTTGCGTGCCGGAAGGAATGCTCAGACCTGCGGCCTTCGCGAGCACGATGGGATCCTTACCGATAAAATCTTTGTTCACCGATGCATGGCCGCACCCGCCGCCCTGGCCGGGCGTGATGGTGAAGGCGGCTTTGGTCAGCGCGTCGAGCTGCGCGTTGGTGAGTTTCACCGCGCCGTTCTGCGACATCTGCTCCATCAACTTGTCCGCGATGTTTTCCAGCGCGAAGACTTCCTTCTCGCCAATGCACAGCAGGTTGTTGTCGTAGCTCGCGCCCTGGATGATGGCCTTGGCCGCGCGCTTCATGCAGGCGGTGTCGTCCACATACACGGGCGGATTGCCCGGGCCGGCGCAGATGGCGCGTTTGCCGGTCTGCATCGCGGCCTTCACCACGCCGGGACCGCCGGTGACGAGCAGGATGCGCACAGCTTCGTGTTTGCACATCGCCGAGAAACTTTCCATCGAGGGCTTCTCGATGATGGTCGCGATGTTCTCAATGCCGGTCTCGCGAAAGATCGCCTCGTTGTAGGCGCGCACGGCGACCGCCGCGCAACGCGCCGCGCTCGGATGCGGGTTGAACACGACGGCGTTTCCCGCCGCGCAGATGTTCACGATGTTGCCGCTCAACGTAGGAATGGAATGGGTGCTCGGCGTGACCGCGCCTACGACGCCGAAAGGCGTGTATTCCTCGAGCGTGATGCCGTGATCGCCGCTGCGGGCGTCGGGCCGGAGCCATTCAACGCCGGGGACGAGCTTGATGATCTTGAGCTTCTCGATCTTGTGGTCGAGCCGGCCGATCTTGGTTTCCTCCAGCTCAATGCGGCCCCAAGTCTCTGCGTTCGCCTCGGCCATTGCCTTGACGATTTCGACAATCTTGACGCGTGCCGCGACGCCAGCCTTCTGGAGTTGCAGGAAGGATTCGTGTGCGGCGGCGCAGGCTTCATTGGCGTCGGCATAGATACCGAACTTGCCGCGCAAGGCCGGGGCGCTGCTCGCCGTGCCCTTGCCGCCGCAGCCACAGTCAGCTTTCGCCGCTGGGGCGGGTGCGGGTTTGGCTGCAGCGGGTGTGCCGCCAAGCCGGGCGAGCACGTCGGCCACCACATCGCGGATCAAAGTTTCGTTCACGGCACTCATACAATTTCAACAAGCCACTAGTTCAACGCTGGGCGGCGGCACGCCGGGTCTCGTCCGCAGCTAGGTCTTCGCGTTGTAAATCTGTTTTCCGAGCACATCCACGACGTCCACGATGCCGATGACGACGGCGTCCACCGGGGCTTCGCGCAGGCCGCCGGCGAGTCGGGCGCTGCTGCCCTGGCAGAAGAGCACCAGCTCGCCGATGCCCGCGCCGAGGGTGTCCACGGCGACGATGGTGTTCTGGCCCGCGCGGAACTGCGTCGGGTCCTTGTCGTCCACGAGTTGGGGCCGGAGCAGGAGCAGCTTGCGGCCGCTCATGTTGGCGTCCTTCTTGGTGGAGACTACCGAGCCTTCGACGCGCGCGAGGAACATGGTGGGTAGGAGTTGGGAGTCAGGAGCTGGGAGTCGGTGTCCATCATGCGGTCGCGCATGCTGGCTTCTGACTCCTGACTTCTGACTACTTCTTTTTGGGCAGGACAGTCTCGACGTCGTTGTGCGGACGCGCGATGACGTGGACGCTGACGACTTCGCCCTTGATGGCCTTGACGGCCTGGGCGCCGGCGTCGGTGGCGGCTTTCACGGCGGCGACGTCGCCGACGATGACGGCGGTGACGAGGGCGTTGCCGACCTGAATCATCGGGCCGGCCAATTCGACGTTCGCGGCCTTGAGCATCGCGTCCGTTGCTTCGACGAGCGCGACGAGGCCGCGCGTTTCAATCATGCCAATTGCTTGTTGTGCCATAGTTTTTCTTTGGGTTGATGGTGTGAGCGGGAAAGTAATCAGTGTTCAG
>JACRJY010000047.1 GCA_016235585.1 Verrucomicrobiota bacterium
AAGTGGCAACAACGGTCCAGATGAACCGGACCGCGCGAAAAAACTCCGACGGCGGGCCACGCCAGAACGTCGGCATCTCAAAAAAACTCCGGCCAGCCAGTGTTCGCCAAAATCCGCCGATTTTTCAAAGGCCTGCTAGAGAACGATGGATCAGTGGTGGCATGGGGAAGCAACGACTATGGTCAGACTAATGTGGCTGTGGCTGCACAAAGCGAAGTGACGGCGATTGCGGCGGGAGGTTATCACACTATAGCCATCAAGAAGGACGGCACTGTGTTGGTGTGGGGAGGTGAGGGTATTGAATTTGGAGAAACGAACGTGCCTGCCGGCTTGAGCAATGTGACCGCTATTGCAGCGGGTGAGGCTCACAGCGTGGCACTCGTCGGCACGGCCCAGCCTTACCTCATTCCTACAGTTACTGACACCAATCTCACGCTCTCCTGGCAGAACGCCATCGCGCAGGGCTTCGCGCTCCATGGCAACGCGAACGTGGGGCTTTCCAATTCCTGGGCCGCCGTCGGGCAGTCCGCCGTGTCCAACCTGGGCTACTATTCCGTCACCCTGCCGCTCACCAGCACCAACCAGTTCTTCCGGCTCAAGAAGCCGTAGGGTGGGTCTCTGTGTCTTGGTGGTTCAATCGGCAACTCAACCCGGCGCAGAACGAAAATCAGTGCGCCGCACCTCATCCGACCTGCGGCCACCTTCTCCCCAGCGCGGAGAGGGAAAATCCGATGGGGAGGGTGGCGTCGGTCTTTCCTCCCACCGTCCGTGTTTCATCCGTGTTCCATCCGTGGCTAAACCCGAACGCCGAAGTGGAAACGGATCGGGGCCAAAGCCCGGCCGTGGGAGCGCGGCGTTCACGCCGCTTCACCGGCCGCAAGGCTTGGGGCGTTCGTGAATCACCGGCGCGGTGGATCTCGAAGCGGCCTGAAGGCCGCGCGCCTTCCGCCGGGCTCGCTTCCACTTCGGCGCGGATCAAAATCACCCCGGCGTCCTGCAGCAGCTTTTCGCGCCGGGCGGCGTCCACCTTCCCACCGATGTTGAGTGCGGCGGGCGGCTTCATCACCTCCCGGCGGACAGGCAGCGCGGCATTGTCCGGCTTCCCGACGAATCAATCCTGCTTGAACGGGCCTTCGGGCGAACGCAGCAGGGACAGCGTCTCAATCCGCCGAATGTAAGCCGCCGGTTTGGCCTCAAAGACCTCCGTGCAAAGCGGACAGCACAGGGCGACCAGCCATTGGCCGTGGCTGATGCGCGCGAACCACTGGCCGCCCTTGATCGCCTTTTCGCACACGGCGCACTGGACATGTTCCGCGTCGGGATTGCTGGCATCGAAGTTACTCATGCTGGTTGGTTGTTGTTCTGCGGGGTTGCGGGCGGGGCAGTCGCGGCGGGGCGGCGGTTCAATTCGCCTTCCCGCAGCCACGCGAAAATCACCGGCGTCACCACGAGGATGTGCACGAGGCTGCTCAACATCCCGCCGATGACGGGCGTGGCGAGCGGCTTCATCACCTCGGAGCCGGTCTGTTCGCTCCACATGATGGGCAGCAGGCTGGCGACGACCGTGGCGACGGTCATCACCTTCGGGCGCAGGCGCAGGCGCGCGCCGTCCTTGATGGCCTGAATCAAATCGTCGCGAGTGAAGGGCTGGCCGGCGGCTTCGCGCTCCGTCTTTTTCTTCGCCACCATTTCCTCCAGATACACCACCATCACCACGCCGGTCTGGATGGCGGTGCCGAACAGCGCGATGTAGCCGACCCACACGGCGACGCTGAAGTTGTAGCCGAGGAGGTGTTGCAGAAAGATGCCGCCCGTCAGCGCGAACGGCACCGCGAGGATGACGTGCGCCGCCTCCTTCGCCGAGTGATACACCAGGTAGAGCAGCAGGAAGATGATGAGCAGCACGGCGGGCAGGATGAGGTTCAGCGTGCGCGCGGCGCGCATCATGTTCTCGTATTCGCCGGAGTATTCGATGGTCATGCCCTTGGGCAGGCGCGGGAGGATTTCCTTTTCCACGCGCGCCCGGATGTCGTTCACGAAGCTGCCGATGTCGCGCTCGTTGACGTTGGCCTGCACGAACACGCGCAGGCGGCCATTCTCGCTGGCAATCTCGCTCGGCCCGACGGTGCGGCGAATCTTCGCCACCTGGCCGAGCGGAACCATCTTTCCCGATGGCGTGGCAACGAGCACTTCACCAAGCTTCTCGATGTCCTCGCGCTCGTGGCGCTCCAGCCGCACCTGAATCGGATAACGCTCGCGGCCCTCGATGGTCGTGCTGACATTCTTGCCGCCGAGGCCGGCCTCGACGACATCGAGCACGTCCGCCGCGCGCAGGCCGAAGCGTGCCATCGCCACGCGATCCACTTCGATTTCGAGATACGGCTTGCCCTGCACGCGGCTCGGCGAGACGCCCACCGCGCCTTCGACGGTGCGGACGACCTTCTCGACCTCGAACGCCCACTTCTGCAACTCGTCGAGGTTGTCGCCGAGAATCTTCACGCCGACCTGCGCGCGGATGCCGGTGGAAATCATCAGCACGCGGTTCTCGATGGGCTGGAGGAAGCCCGGCACGTAGCCCGGCACTTTGGCGAGGCGCTCCATCAACTCCTCTTTGATTTTCTGCGGTGTCATGTTCGCGCGCCACTCGGGGTTGCGGACATTGGTCGGAAGTTTCAGGAAGCCCAGCCAGGTGCGGTTCGTTTTCACCCACTCCGGCTTGAGCATGATGGTCGTCTCAATCATCTCGACCGGCGCGGGGTCGGTGGCGGTCTCGGCGCGGCCCAGCTTGCCGGCGACGCTCTCCACTTCCGGCGTCTGGCGGATGACCGTGTCCTGCCACGCCATGATGCGCTTCACCTCGGTAATCGAAGTGCTCGGCAGCAGCACCGGCATGAAGAGCAGCGAGCCTTCGTTCAGCGGCGGCATGAATTCCTTGCCAAAGCCTTTTGCGTGCTGCGCAAGCTTCGGCCAGCCGCGCTGCTCCAGTGTTTTTAACCACGGTCGCGGCAAACCAAACGCCACCACCAGCGCGCTCGCGAGCAGCAGCGCCGCGAGGCTCATCACCGTCTTGCGCCGGCGCAGCGCCCAGTCAAGCACCGGGTCGTAAATCGCCAGCAGCCCGCGCATGACCCAGTTGCGATCCTCGGAGTGAAACGGCCCGCGCACGAGCGCCGCGCAGAGCGCGGGCACAATCGTCACCGCCAGCAACGTCGAGCCGATCATCGCGAAGGTCTTGGTGAACGCGAGCGGGTGAAAAAGTTTTCCCTCCTGCCCGCTCAACGCGAACACCGGCACGAACGCGAGGATGATGATGACCATCGCGAAGAAGATGGGGCGGCCCACCTGCTTCGAGGCGGCGAGGGTGGCGTGCAAAGTTTCAGCGCTAGTCAGTTGAAGTGACGAACCAGGCGGAGGAATGCGAATTACCTCACCGTCTTTGATCTCTCTTTCCAATTCTGTCTCTCGAAACCGGAGTCCTTTTTCTCGTTCCGCCTTTTCACAATGCCGGATGACATTTTCCGTCATCACGATGCCCGCGTCCACCAGCACGCCGATGGCGATGGCGATGCCGGCGAGCGACATGATGTTCGAGCTGATGCCGAACTGCTGCATCAAGACGAACGACACTAGAATCGAAAGCGGCAGCGGCAGCGTCACGATGAGGATGCTGCGGAAGTGGAACAGGAAAATGATGTGCGCCAGCGTGACGAGAATCATCTCCTCGGCCAGCGCGTGCTTGAGCGTGTCAATCGTGCGGTCAATCAGCTCGCTGCGGTCGTAGAATGGCTTGATGGTCACGCCCGGCGGCAAACTCGTTTGAATCTGCGCGATTTTTTCCTTCACGCGGCGGATGACTTCCATCGCGTTCTCGCCCGTCCGCATCACCACGGTGCCGCCGACGACTTCGCGCCCATCCACGTCCAGCGCACCGCGCCGGAAATCGCCGCCGACCTGCACGGTCGCCACGTCGCGCAGGTAAATCGGCGTGCCGTCGCGCTCCATCAGCACGATACTCTCGAGGTCGGCGACGGCATTCGTGGTCTTCACGAGGCCGATGCCGCGCACGACGAACTCCATGCCGTTTTCCTCGATGACCTTGCCGCCGACATTGAGATTGCTGCGCTCGACGGCTTCGAGCACGTCGCGCAACGGCACTTTCGCCGCGCGAAGCTTGAGCGAACTGACTTCAATCTGATACTGCCGCACAAAACCGCCGACGCCGCCGACTTCGGCGACACCTTGCACCGAGTTGAGCTGGTAGCGGATGAACCAGTCCTGCAATGCGCGGAGCTGGCCGAGGTCATAGGTGCCGGTTGAATTGTCGGAACCACCCCTCACCCCGGCCCTCTCCCCTCCGAGGGGAGAGGGAGAAGAGGCGTGTGCGGCCGTGTTGGGTTCGACGTGAAGGTAGTATTGATAAACCCACCCCAGCCCCGTCGCGTCGGGGCCGAGCTGCGGCACAACGCCAACGGGCATCTGACTCGTGATGAGGTTGAGCCGTTCGAGGACGCGCGAGCGGGCGAAGTAATTATCCACCCTGTCCTCGAAGACGATCGTGATCAGCGAGAAACCGAACATCGAGTTCGCGCGCACCGCCTTCACGCCCGCCAGCCCCTGGAGGTTCACCGAGAGCGGATACGTGACCTGATCCTCGACCTCCTGCGGCGAGCGCCCGGCCCAGTCGGCAAAGACGATGACCTGGTTTTCGCTCAAATCGGGAATCGCATCCACCGGCGTGCGGTAGATAGCGCGCACGCCGAGCGCGACGAGGAGCAACGCGCCGCACACGACCAGAAAGCGGTTGCGCAGCGACCATTCAATGAGGCGGTTGATCATAACGCAGAGCGCGGAACGCGAAAGGCGGAACGGCAGTATGATGCGGGCGTTTGCATTCGATCAGGTTTATTTCTTCGGTTCCGCCGGCTTGGCGAGCTTGGCGAGAAATTTCGCCGGCTCCTTCTTGAAATCATCCTCGCAGCCGCCGCAGCACAGCTTGATCTCCTGGCCCTGGTGGACGAACACAAACGGGTCGCCCATGCTGCCGAGCTTTTCACCGGAGACGACGCACACGGGCAGCGGATAGGGCTTGGCGGCCGCCGCTTTGTCGGCGGCAGACGGCGTGGATTTTCCGCAGCCGGTGAGGAGGATTCCACCCGCCAGCACGAGCGCAACGGGGATGAGATGTTTTGTTTTCATGTGTTTTCTTCGTGTTGATTTGTTTTTTGCCTGTCCGCCGACGCGGCGGAAATTCATTTCACTTCCGTGCCGCAATCGAGCATCCGTTTGCCCATGTAGGGGTTTCGCTTGCTGGCGTCGAACTGGAACCACTGCGCCTTCGCGGGCGCGCCGGCAAACACTTCCTTCGTCATCGGGCACTCGAAAATCCGCACGGACGCCTCCGGCCCGCGCGTGAGCCGCGCCAGTTCCACCGCCGGGAGGCTCAAGGCCTGAAAGCTTTTTCGTGCCGCCGGCAAATCCGCCGCCCTCGACAGGTGCGCCGCAGCTTGCACGCGGCCGAGCACGGCCCGCAGGGAATCCGCCCTGATGCCGGCCAGCTTTTCCATCGCCGCGTGCGAACCGGCGGCCAGCTCGTTGAATTTCGCCAGGTCATCCGCCGCCAGCGCGTCGGAAACCGAGGCGACAAACTTGAGGAATGCCCCAACCGTCGCGCGTTCAGCTTCGCTCAAATTGGCGGATGGATTTCCCGATGCAGAAGCGCCGCCAGTCTCGCCGTGCGCGTGTCCCGCGCCTGCGCTCGACGAGTTGAGCTGCGCCTGCGCGTCAATCAGCAGGTTCCCGTTGAGCACGATGCTTTCGCCTTCTGCGAGGCCGCCAAGCACTTCCCACACGTCGTCGCCGGCGCGGCCGAGCTTCACTTTGCGCTGTTCGTAAGTGCCGCCGCCCTTGTCCACATAGACAACCGGGTCGCCGCCGGGCGAGAGCACCGCCGCGCGCGGGATGACGAGCGTCTCCGGCAGTTCCACTTTCACGCTGGCCTCGGCGTAAAGCCGGTGGCGCAACTGCCGGCGCTTCGTCCCGTTTTCCTCAATCAGCGGATTCGGCAGCTCGACGCGCGCCTTGGCGCTGCGCGTCATCTCGTTCAGGTTCGGGTCAATGAACGTGACCGCGCCCGTGAGCACCAGCCCCGGTAGCGCGGGCGTGGTGATTTCCAGTTGCTGGCCAAGCTTCACCCAAGCGAAGTCGCGTTCGTAGAGGTCGAACTTGAACCACATCGTCGCGAAGTCGGCGATTTCAAACAGCCGGTCGCCCTCCTTCACGTATTGGCCCTCGTAGATTTCGCGCGTCACGACCGTGCCGGTCATCGGCGCGAGAATTTCGGTGCGGTAATCCGCCGCGCTCTTCGCGGGCAGCGCGGCGATTTGCGCGTCGCTCAAACCCATCCGCCGCAGCTTGAACGCCGCCGCCTCGACGAGCGGTTTCGTTTCCGCGCCTTCTTTCGCCTGCCTCACCAGCAAGAGGTATTCACGTTCGGCGACGAACAAAGTGGGGCTGTAAAGCACCGCGAGCGGCTGGCCCGCGACAACTTCCGCACCGGTGAAATTGACAAAAAGTTTTTCAATCCGTCCGTCCACGAAGGCGGAGAGCCGCCGGTGGCGCGCGTCGTTGTCGTCAATCGTGCCCGCGACCCGCACCGTGCGGCGCAGCGGCGCTCGGCGGACTTCGGCGGACTGCACGTGGAGGACGCTGATGGAATTGCTGCCAAGCGTGACGAGGCCGGCCCCGCTCTCGAAGCCCTTCTCGCCCTCATACACCGGCACGAGATCCATGCCGCAGATGGTGCATTTGCCCGGTTTGTCGGACTTGATCCACGGGTGCATCGCGCTCTGGTAGAAAAGAATTTTCCGCCCAGCGGAGGACGCTTCCGCTTTCGAGGCGGGCCAGCGTTTTGCGGCGAACCATCCGCCGGCGGCGGCGAGCACGGCGATGCCGGCGATTAGCAGAATTATTTTAGTCGTTTTCATGGAAGTGCGGGTGAATTTGTGGAGTTCACGGGAATTGGAGCGAGCATCTGCAAAGCCTCCAGCTCGCCGACGCCGCAGCAGAGCGCGAGCTCGGCGAGCGCCTGGTATTGCATGGCGACGGCCTCGGCGTAAGTGCGCCGGGATTCAATCAACATCCGCCGCGCTTCGGTCACGTCGAGCAGCATCCCCTGCCCGTTCGCCCAGTTCAGCGTGGACGCCTCCAGCGCACGGCGGGCGCGGGGCAGGATTTCATCACGGTGCAGCAGCGCGCGGCGGCGGGCGTTCGTGGCCTCCGTAAGCACACGCGCCGCCTCGGTGACGGCGAAGCGTTCGTAATCGGCCACGTCCATTTCCGTGGCACGGACGCGCGCCTCGTCGCGCTCGATGTCGCGCCGGTATTTGTCGCCGTTGAACCACGGCAGCGACACCCGCACCGTCACCATCGCCTCCAGCGGCACGGGTTCGCCGGAAAACTGCCGCCCCTCGATGCCCACGGCGATGTCTGGACGGCGCTGCCGCCGCGTGCGCTCGGCCTCGGCGCGCGCCTGCCCGGTCTCGTGGCGCATTACCTTGAGGCGGGCTTCGTTTTTCAACACCAAATCCCGCACCCGCCCGGTGAACGGAATCTCCGGCGCGGGGTCGGGCAGGTCAAAGCGCGGCCATGGCGAATCAATCTCCCGGCCCATCAGCCGGTTCAAAGTGCGCCGCTCCTGATCGCGCGACGCCGCCTGCGCGCGGACGTCCTCGCGGCGCGAGGCGAGTTCGTTTTGCAGGCGCAGCACTTCGGATTGCGACCCCACGCCGCTTTGCAGGCGCGATTCCGCGATTTTCAACCCCGACTCGGCGAGCGCCCGGTCTTCGTGGCTGGCGCTGGCAAAATGGTCGGCGAGCGCCACGCGGAAAACCTGCTTCGCCAGTTCCAGCCGGAGCAGTTGAAAGCGGCTGTCAGCATCCGCCGTCTGCGTGGCAAGCGCGGCCTCGGCCACGTGGAGATTCGCCGCCGGTTTGCCAAACAGCGGCAGCTTTTGCTCGACGCCGACGAGCAAATCACCATCATCTTTGCGGCGCATCGCCTCGGCGGCGAGCACGCCGAAAGTCGCCTCCGGGTCTTCCCAGCGCCGCACCGCGCGCACCCCGGCGCGTGCCGAATCCACCCGCGCCGCCGCTGCGTGGAGCGCGGGGCTGTTCGTCTGCAATTCATCCGCGAGTTTGGCAATGAAAGCGGGCGTGGCGACGATGGCGTTTGTGGGAATGGCGTGCCCCTGGTCCCCCGCGCGTCCGACGAGCGCGGCGAGCGAGAACAAGAACAGTTGGCAATACGTGATTCGCTTCATGACATCAAAAAAAGTTTCGTTGACTCGGAAAAGGCCCGCTGGTGAAGGCGGATTGCGCGAGCGCGCATGGCGCTCGCCGGAATCGGGAAAAATCACACCTGAAGTCCGCCGCGCCGGGCGACACTTCGCCGGCGCAAAAGACACTTCAGGCGTGGATGAGTGGAATCAAACGAGGTATTGGCAGTCCCGCTGGTAAATCGGGACGGCCATCGCACCGGGCGGCGCGAACGAAACTGAAGTCAGGGACTGCGGGGCAAAAGTGTCGAGCGTGGTGAGCAGATGCAGCACGACGGCCACAGCCTGCCATTCGTGCTGTGTCGCTGTAGACGCGGGGGCTGCGGGACTCGCCGGAGCTTCCGGCGCGGGCGCGGCGCAGCAGTCCGCTTTGCCGGCGCAGCAGGACTTGCACGCCGCCACATCGCCGCATGCCGCCGCCCGCGCGGGAAGCGCGAAGGGCGTGCCAGCCAGCAGCAGGCTCAACAGCATGGCGATGGCGGTTTTCATTTTTGGCAAATCAATTTCGGCATTCACTTCTTGCCCGGCTTCCCGGCATCCGCGACTTTTTTGAGGAACTTCTTCGGGTCTTTGTCGAAGTCCTTCACGCACGACTTGCAGCAGAACTTGATTTCCTGCCCCTCGTGCGTGATGACGTGCGGCGGCCCCATCTCGCCGAGCTTCTCGTCGGAGACGACGCAGGTCTTGAGCGGATACGGCTTGGCGGCTTTCTTCGCGTCCGCCGCCGGTGCGGCGAGTGGAGCGGCCGCCAGTGCGGCGAACAGGCAGACAGCGGCAAATTGTGAGGACAGTTTCATGTTGTTGATGCCCGACAATGACATAGACGCCGGACGAAGGCAAGCCGCTCAATAAAAGTTGCGGGCACCGGGCGTATCCGAGCTGCCCCCATCCCGGCAGGCGCGGCGGAGCGCCGATCTCCGAATCGGCACGGAACCGGTCTTTTTCCACCCCTGCCGGATCGGAGTCCGGCGCTCCAGGACAGTGCCCGGATGCGCGCCACCGCCCTAGGCTTGAATTCTTTGCCCGGCACGCTAGTTTCCTGCCATGCCGATTTACGAATTCCACTGCGGTGACTGCGACCGCGACAGCGAGGTGCTCGTGCGCTCCACGAAATGGGAGGGCACGCCCTGCCCGCACTGCGGCTCGACCAGGCTGGCCAAGAAGCTCTCCGTGTTCGCCTCCAGCGTTGCGGGCGGCTCCGGCGGCGAAGCGCCCGCGTGCAGCGGCACGCCCCGTTCCTGCGGGATGTGCGGCACGGGCAAGCCGCATTCGCACTGAACCGGCACCGACAGGGCCAACGCCCGCAACCCGCCTCAAGCCCGGTGCTGGACAGGGAACTGCGCCTGCAATACTCTCACGGCGTGAAACTGGATAGGCTGCAAAACACTCCGCCCATTTAGGTTTTAGGCGTATTCGTGTATGTCCAAAATATTACACTTTATTTCATGGGGCATCTGTTTCGCTGGCTTCTGTGTTTCATTTGCTAAATTGCAGATAGAGACCTTTCAGGGATTCACCGATGACGGATTGGTTTTTGATTCCTTACAGCGCGGCTCGAAGTCCGATTATTCTATTTGGCTTTATTTCACTGTTGGCTTTTTGCTTTGCACGATATTTTTGACTTGGAGACTGTTCAAGTTGAGTCACAAGACATGAGCCATACGCCTAATATCCAGATAGGCTGCAATGCTCTCCTGCTCTCTTCGCTGATTCCCGCGTTGACGCGACGGCGGGCTTTTGCCACGCTCGCGCCATGATTTCAGTCCGCCGGCGATATTTTGGTTTCTGGCGCGGTTACTTTGGCCGCGACATGAGCCTGTGCGCCCGGTTGTCTTGAACGAATCTTCAACCACGAGCCGCAGGCCGGGTGCCTGCGGCTTTTTTGTTCCGCGCGCGCCCGCCGGCAGAAAGTAAAAACCATGATCATCGTCCTGAAACCGAAAATCTCGAAGCGGGAGGAGGCCGCCGTGCTCGCCGAAATCCGCAAGCTCGGCTACCGCCCGCACGTCATGCGCGGCGTGGCCCGCACCGTCATCGGCGCCATCGGCGACGAGCGCACGCACAAGTCGCTCGAAATGCTCACCACCTGGCCGCAGGTCGAGAGCGTCACGCCCATCCAGAAGCGTTACAAGCTCACCAGCCGCGAGGCGCATTCCGCGAACTCCACCATCACGCTGTCCAATGGCACCGTCATCGGCGGAAAAAAGTTCGTCGTGATGGCCGGGCCGTGCTCGGTCGAGGGCGAGAAGCAGCTGCTCACCACCGCGCACGCGGTGAAGAAGGCCGGCGCGACGATTCTGCGCGGCGGGGCGTTCAAGCCGCGCACCTCGCCGTATGAATTCCAGGGTCTCGGCGAGAAGGGTTTGAAGCTGCTCGCCAAGGCGCGCAAGGAGACCGGCCTCGCCGTCATCACCGAGCTGCTCTCCGAGGATCATGCCAAGATGGTCGCCGAATACGCGGACATCCTGCAAATCGGCGCGCGCAACGCGCAGAATTTCCAGCTCCTCATCGCCGCCGCCAAGACGGGCCGGCCCGTGCTGCTCAAGCGCGGCCTTTCGATGAAAATCGAGGAGTGGCTGCTCGCGGGCGAATACGTCCTCGCGAACGACAATGCGAATCTGATGTTCTGCGAGCGCGGCATCCGCACCTTCGAGACCTACACGCGCAACACGCTCGACCTCGCGACGATTCCGATCATCAAGAAGGAGTCGCACTGCCCCATCGTGATTGATCCGAGCCAGGGCGCGGGCCGCGCCGACCTCGTCGTGGCGCTGTGCAAGGGCGCGGCAGCGATGGGTGCCGACGCGCTGCTCGTCGAGGTGCATCCGAACCCCGCCGAGGCGTGGAGCGACGGCGCGCAGCAGCTCACGCTCGACGGCTTCGCGCGGCTGATGGAGGAGCTGCAGCCGTTCATCACGGCGGCGGGCAAGGAATGACGGGACGTTCCCAAAAGCCGTGGAATTGTTTCGCTGGATTTTCCGGCGGCGACAAACCAAGCTTTCGCCATGAAGTTGATTCTTTCGACCCACAACGTGACGCTGACCAAGGCCATCGAGGATCACATCCTCGTCCGCATTGACAAGCTGGAGCACTTCGACCGCTGGGCGGTGGACGCCCGCGTGACGCTGGAGCACGACCGCACCCGCGCCCCCGCCCGGCAGTTCGGCTGCTCGATCCGGTTGAGCGTGCGCGGCCCGGATCTGTTCGCCGAGGAGCACGACGCCGACCTCTACGCGGCCATTGACAAGGTCGCCAAAAAAATCGAGCAGCAGATCCGCAAGCGGCACAACAAGGACAAGGCGCGCAAGCACACCGTGGCCGCGCGCAACAAGCGCCGCCGCCAGGAAGCCGAGCTTTGATGGCCGGACGCCCCGCCCTCACCCTCCGCGCCCGCGTCGTTCTGCCGGTCTCCGCACCGCCGATTGACGACGGCGCGGTTTCCATTTCCGGGGGCCGCATCAGCGCCGTGGGCCGCTGGCGGGAAATGGCGCGGAAAATTTCCGGGGAAGTCCTCGATCTCGGCGAGATGCTGCTCCTGCCCGGCCTCATCAACGCCCACTGCCACCTCGACTACACCGGCATGGCCGGGATGATTCCCGCGCCGCGCCACTTCACCGACTGGATCAAGTCCATCACCACGCTCAAGGCCGGCTGGAGCTACACGGACTACGCGGAGTCATGGCTTCACGGCACGCGCCAGCTCCTGCGCCACGGGACGACGACCGTGGCGGACATTGAGGCCGTGCCGGAACTGCTGCCGGAAGTGTGGGCGGCCACGCCGCTGCGGGTGTTTTCCTTCATCGAAATGACCGGCGTGAAAAGCCGCCGCGCGCCGCGGGCCATTCTGCACGAGGCCGTCGAGACGGTTGAGCGGCTGCCAAGTGCGGCGGGCAGCGCGGGCCTCTCGCCGCACGCGCCGTATTCCACCACGCCCGAACTGCTCGCCGTCAGCGCCGCCATCGCGCGGCGGCGCGGCTGGCGGCTCGTCACGCACGTCGCGGAGTCCGAGGCGGAGTTTGAAATGTTCACCGCCGGGTGCGGCGCGATGTTCGACTGGCTCGCGCGCAACGGGCGCGACATGGCCGACTGCGGGCTTGGTTCGCCCGTGCAACAACTGGAGCGGCTCGGCGTGCTGGGTGAAAATTTTCTTGCCATCCACGTGAACTGGCTCGGCAAAGACGACGCCGAGCTTTTGGGGAAGCGCGGCGTCCACGTCGCGCACTGCCCGCGCAGCCACGCTTACTTCGGCCACAGGAAATTTCCACGCGAGGAATTGGAGCAGGCGGGCGTCAACCTCTGCCTCGGCACGGACAGCCTTGCCACCGTGAAGCAGTCGCGTCGGCAGCGGGTGGAATTGAACCTCTTCGCCGAAATGCAGGCGCTCGCCAGCGCGGACGCGGCGCTCCCCTCGCGCACCATTGTGAAAATGGCGACGCTCCACGGCGCGCGCGCCCTCGGCCTGGCTGGGCAGGCGGGCGAACTGATCGCTGGGGCCAACGCCGACCTCATCGCGCTGCCGTTTGACGGCCCGCTCAAGGCCGCCTGGCGCGCGGTCGTGCAGCATCAGGGCTTGGTGACAGCTTCGATGATTGGCGGCGAGTGGGCGCTGCCGCCGGATAAACCGCATGACCGAAGCTGAAGCCAACCTGCCGCTCGCGCTCATCACCGGCGCGGCGGGCGGCCTGGGCCGCGCGCTCACGGCGGCGTTTGTCGCGCAGGGCTGGCGCGTCGCGGCGGGGTTTCACCGCACGCCCGTCGAGGAGGGCGAACGCATCCACGCCGTCCCGCTCGACGTGACGAGCCGGGACAGCGTCGCGCAGGCGGTGGAGAAAACTCTTTCGCGCTGGGGCCGCATTGACGCGCTGATCAACAACGCCGGGGTGACGGCGGATGAATTGATTGTCCAGATGAGCGACGACGAGTGGGAGCGCGTGCTGGACGTGAACTTGAAGGGCGCGTTCCTGTGCAGCCAGACCGTGGTGCGCGCGATGATGAAGCGCCGCGACGGTCACATCATCAACATTGCCAGCCACAGCGGGCGCGCGGGCCAGCGCGGCCAGGCGAACTACGCCGCCGCCAAGGCCGGTTTGATTGGTCTCACGCAGTCGCTGGCAAAGGAACTCGGCAGCCGCAACGTCCGCGTGAACGCCGTGCTGCCCGGCGTGCTGCCCACTCCCATGACCGCCAAGCTCACGGCCGCGCAACTCGCCGCCTACGCTACCGCCAACGCGCTGGGCCGCTTGAATGACGCGGACGAAGTCGCACGCTTCATCGTCTTCCTTGCGGCGACAAAAAACATCTCCGGCCAAATCTTCCCGCTCGACAGCCGCATTGCCCGTTGGGCGTGAGAGGCACATTGGCTGAAACAACTTCCACCGCCCGTGCGTCATTACGCGCATGAAACGAACCACCATTTCCATTCTCGCCGCCTTGCTTGCTGCCGCCTTTGCCACGACCGCCGCCGAACAGACCAAGAAGGGCAAACGCGCCGCGAACCCCGAAGGCCAGCCGCTCCGCCGCACCGTGCCCGATTCGGTGAAGGTCGAGCGCGACATCGTCTATGCCAAATACGGCGAGCGCGAGGTGAAGCTCGACCTGTATCTGCCGAAGAAACCGGCGGCGGAGAAAATTCCCTGCATCGTGGTCATTCACGGCGGCGGCTGGCGCAGCGGTGACAAGACGCGTTTCGCGCACCTCGCCTCGGCCCTTGCGGAGCAGGGCTTCGCCGCCGCGTGCATCGGCTACCGGCTGCTGCCGGAGGTGCAGTTCCCCGCGCCGGTCGTGGACTGCAAGGCCGCCGTGCGCTGGGTGCGCGCGAACGCCGCGAAGCACGGCATTGACCCCGACCGCATTGGGGCCATCGGCGGCTCGGCGGGCGGGCATCTCGTGGCGATGCTCGGCACCAGCCACAACGAACCCAAGCTCGAAGGCGACGGCGGCAACCCCGGCGTGTCGAGCCGCGTGCAGGCCGTCGTCGCCATGGCCACGCCGGCGGACATGACCTCCTTTGCCGCGCGCTCCGGCACAGAGAAATCCATCGCCACGCTGATTTCGCCGGTCACGCACGTCAGCAAGGACTCCGCTCCCACGCTGCTCCTGCACAGCGACGCCGACCGCACCGTGCCGATGGAGCAATCAGAAAAGCTCCTGAAGAAATTGCAGGAGGCCAAGGTGCCGGCGGAACTGGTGAAGATGGGCGCATCGCACGCGTTCTGGAACGACGCGAAACACTTCGATGAAACGCTGAAACGCTCCGTGGAGTTCTTTCGGAAAAATCTCGCCGCGCCAGCGAGATAGGTAGCACCCGCCTCCGGCGGGTCGAACCCGGCGTCCTCGTCGGGTTCTCGTTCAACCATCTGAAATCTTCCATTTCGGCAGTCCGCGTGCCGGGCGCGACGCCCGGCACGACCCGCCAGAGGCGGGTGCTACCCAGTTGCCAATTGTGCCGCTGCCAAGATTCGCTCGCACGTTTGTGAGGCGCTTTCGTCTGACTTCACTTCGAGCCAATGGAGCTGGAACTGATTGCGGAACCACGTGCCCTGCCGGCGGGCGAACTGCCACGTCTTCTGCTTCACCAGCGCGATGGTCTCCGGCAGCGGGCGCTCGCCGCGCAGATGCTCGACCACTTGCCGGTAGCCGATGGCCTGCATCGCGGTGCGGTTTTGCGCGAGGCCGTGTTCGAGCAACCGCCGCGTCTCGTCCACCAATCCGGCGCGGAACATCGCATCCACGCGGGCGTTGATGCGCTGGCGCAAATCTTCCGGCGCGCGCTCGATGCCAAAGAACATTTTTGCCTTTTGCCTTTTGCCTTTTGCCTTCTCCCATTCCGCGCGCTGTTCTGAAAACGGCCTGCCGGTCAGGCGAATCACCTCCACGGCGCGCACAACGCGGCGCGGGTTCTGCCGGTCAATTGCTTGGAATGTTGCCGGGTCTTTGGCCTCAAGTTCCTTCAACAAGACTTCGAGCGGTGTCGCCTCCAACCCGGCGCGCAGCGCGGCGTCCGTGGGCGGGGCGGTGCCGAGGCCTTCCAGCCACGCCTTGAAATAAAGCCCGGTGCCGCCGCAGAAAATCGGCACGCGACCGCGCGCCTGGATTTCCACCACGGCACGGCCCGCCAGCTCGACAAACCGCGCGGCGTCGAACGGCTCGCTCAATTCCGCCACGTCAATCAGGTGGTGCGGCACGCGCGCCCGCTCCGCCGCCGTGGGCTTGGCCGTGCCGAGGTCGAGGCCACGATAGACCTGCATCGAGTCCACGGAGATGATTTCGCCGCCGAGCCGCGCGGCGAGTTCGAGCGCGACGGCGGATTTGCCACTGGCAGTTGAACCGGCGAGAAAGATGGGAGCCGGAATGGATTCGCCCGCAGTCATGCGCGGAGAAATTAGGATGACTTCGTGTCGCCGCTGGTTTCAGGCGCTGGTTTCACGTCTGCTGTCGTGCCATTTTTCCACGAGAGAATGAACAGCAATCCCACGCCGACGCAGATGGCGCTGTCCGCGACGTTGAACGCGGGGAAGCCCGCCTCGCCGCCGCCGCGCTTCTCGACGTAGAAATAGAGGAAGTCCACGACGTGCCGGCGGCTCTGCATCAGGCGGTCAATGAGGTTGCCGACGATGCCGCCGAACATCAGGCCGAGCGCCATCTGGCCCGCGCGCGTGCCGATGTCGAAGTGATGCCGTGTGAACAGCAGCACCACCAGCGCGACGAGCGAGATGATGGCGAGCAGCTCGTTGTTGCCGTGAAACATGCTCCACGCCGCACCCGTGTTGCCCCAGTGCACGAGGCGGAAGAAGCCGGGCACAATGTCCAGTTCCTCCGCGAAGCCGAGGAATTGCAGCACAAGGAACTTCGTGGCCTGATCGAGCGCCACGATGGCCAGCGCGACGAGCGCGATGCGTTTGTTTGAACTGAAGGGCATCGGGCGGCGGGACTGTTCGCCCGGCGTCATGCCGCGACCAGTTCCGGCGACTCTTTCAAAGGCATCAGTTTTTCGGCGGTGACGGGCAGCAGCGCATACGCCCGGCCATCGCGACCGGAAAACTCCACTTCAAACGCGCTCCCGTCATAGGTCATCACCACCGTTCCCGTCTGGCCGCGCCGGAGCATCAGCGGCTGGCCGGTCTCGAAGTGCGTGGCTCTCATGTCTTCCAGCAGGGCCACCGCGTCGTGCATTTGAATGTTGCTGTTCATGGTCAGACTATAAAACAAGTGGTCAGCCGGGGAAAGTCCTCATTGTGGCGGACAATCCATGCGCTCAAAACCGTCGCCGTGCCCTTCCCGGTGGTGAGTTGGAAACGCAAAACAAACGTGCTGCCGTAGCCATTGTCGCCCGTCGCCATGGCGGCGGTTGAATTTGCCGCTGCCGCAAGCAGCGCCCGCGCCAGCACCTCCCGGTTGGCGAGCGTGATGCCCAGCGCCGATTCAAAAACCCGGGCCTTGTGCTGGCCGTGCCGGTGCGAGGCGTTCAAAGAGTATTCTTCGAGCTTCGTGCCGAGAACCGCGTGCTCGCCATGGGGAAGTTTCATCGCGCCAGCCTTGTTCCCCGCTCACCGCCGCATCAATCCCGGCGGCGGCGCGCCGCCCATCTTGGCCATCATCTTTTGCATCTTGCCCATCTTCTTCATCATGTCCTGCATCTGGTTGAAGCGGTTGAGCAGGTTGTTGACCTCGGACACGGCCACGCCGCTGCCCTTGGCGATGCGCTGGCGGCGGCGGGCGTTGAGAATCGTCGGCTGGCGGCGTTCCTGAAACGTCATCGCGCAGATGATGCCCTCCATGCGGCGGAATTCCTTTTCGCTCTTCGAGAGGTCGGCGCCCTTCAGCGCCTCGGAGCCGCCGGGCAGCATCTTCACGACGCTTTCGAGCGAGCCGAGCTTCTTCATCTGGCGCAACTGGTCGAGGAAATCCTCCAGCGTGAACTGCCCGCGCCGCATCTTCTCCTCCAGCTTCTTCGCATCCTCAATGTCCACCGCCTCGGCGGCGCGCTCGACGAGGCTGACCACGTCACCCATGCCAAGGATGCGCGAGGCCATGCGCTCCGGGTGGAACGGCTCGAAGTCCTCCAGCTTCTCGCCAGTGCCGATGAACTTGATGGGCTTGCCGGTGACGGACTTGAAGCTCAACGCCGCGCCGCCGCGCGCGTCGCCGTCGAGCTTGGTGAGCACCGCGCCGGTGATTTGCAGCGCCTGGTCGAAGTGCGTGGCGACATTCACCGCCTCCTGGCCGGTCGCGGCGTCGAGCACGAGCAGGATTTCGCGCGGCTTCACGAGGTCACGGAGGCGAACAAGCTCCTGCACGAGCGGCTCGTCAATCTGCAACCGCCCGGCGGTGTCGAAAATAATCGTGGCGCGGCCCTGCGTGCGGGCGAAATCGAGCGCCTCGCGGGCGATTTTCAAAACGTCCGTCTCGCCGCGCTTCACGAAGGTCGGCACGTCGAGCTGCTTGCCCAAGGTTTCCAACTGGTCCATCGCGGCGGGGCGATACACGTCCGCAGCGACAAGCAGCGGGGCGCGGCCCTGCTTGTGCAGGAGCTTCGCGAGCTTGCCGCAGGAAGTCGTCTTGCCCGCGCCGTGCAGGCCGGCCATGAGGATGCACGTGGGGCTGCCGCTGAAGTCGAGCGCGGCGTTCTGCGCGCCGAGCAGCGTGACCAGCTCGTCGTGGATGAGTTTGATGACCTGCTGGCCGGGGTGGATGCTCTGGATGACCTCCTGCCCGATGGCCTTCTGCCTGACGCTCTCGATGAAGTCGCGCGCGACCTTGAAGTTCACGTCGGCGTCGAGCAGCGCCATGCGGACCTCGCGCAGCGAATCGCTGACGTTGGACTCGGAGATTTTGCCGAGGCCGCGCAGGTTGCGGAAGACGTTCTGCAGCTTGCCGGTTAAGGAATCGAACATGGCGCGGAAAGTTACGGGGCGGGCCGGGGCGTTGAAAGGGCAAAGTTGGCCGGCGCGGCGACGCCGCGCGGGCAGTTCGCGCTTTACACCCTGCGGCACGCTTCGCACAGTATGCCGCGTGTCAGCAGATGTATTGAAGGACAGCCGCTCCAGCGAAAGCGCAGTTCAATCCCGCTTGGAAACAGCCGCCACCACGGGGCTGGTGGCCGCCATTGAGCGCTCGCAAAACTATCTGCTCGGCGTCCAGAAGCCCGAAGGCTACTGGGTCGGCGAACTGATGGTGGACTCCACGCTCGTGTCGGACATGGTGGCCTACCATCATTGGTCGGGCAGCGTGGACGCCGAATGGCAGCGCAAGGCCGTCAACCACATTTTCTCGATGCAGTTGGAGGACGGCGGCTGGAACATCTACTTCGGCGGCCCGGCGGAGGTGAACGCCACCATCAAGGCCTATCTCGCGCTCAAGCTGGCCGGCGTGCCGACGGGCGACCCGCGGATGCTCCGCGCCCGCGAAATGGCCCGGAACCTCGGCGGCGTGCCGCGGATGAACACCTTCTCCAAACTGTATCTCGCCCTGCTCGGCCTGTATCCGTGGAAATATGTGCCGACGATTCCCTGCGAGGTGCTGCTCATCGGCAAATGGTTCCACGTGAACTTCTGGGACATGAGCAACTGGTCGCGCGCGATGATTGTGCCGCTGGCCATCATCAACCACTTCAAGCCCACGCGCCCGTGCAAAGTGAACCTGAACGAGCTTTACCCCGAGGGCTACCACGAGCGCGACCTCGCGCTGCCGCCCGACCCGGAGTGGTTCACGTGGCGCAATTTTTTCATCCGCCTCGACGGGCTGCACAAGTTCGCCGAACTCTGGGTGCGGGGCGGCGTCCACCCGTTCCGCCGCCTCGCGCTCAAGAAATGCGAGGCGTGGATGCTCGAGCGCTTCCAAGGCTCGGACGGCCTCGCGGCGATTTTCCCGGCGATGCTCAACAGCGTCATCGCCCTCGAAGCCCTGGGCTACGCGAAGGACCACCCCGTGTTTCAGCGCGAATGCCAGGAGCTGAAACGGCTGGAGCACCAGGAAAAGGACGACTTGCGCGTCGAGCCGTGCTTCTCGCCCGTGTGGGACACGGCCATCGTGGCCGTCTGCCTGCGCGAATCCGGCGTGCCCGCCGACCACCCGCGGCTCCAGCAGGCCGCCGCGTGGCTGATGACCAAGGAAATCCGCCGGCGCGGCGACTGGGTGCACAAAAACCCCGCGCCCGTCGAGCCGAGCGGCTGGGTCTTCGAGTTCGACAACCAGTGGAACCCCGACGTGGACGACACCGCGATGGTGCTGCTCGCGCTGCGGCAGATTCCCACGGACAATCCGAAGAAGCGCGACGAATGCTTCGCGCGCGGCCTGAAGTGGATGATGTCCTTCCAGTGCCGCGACGGCGGCTGGGCGGCGTTCGACAAGGACTGCACCAAGGGCATCCTCGAAAAAGTCCCCTTCGCCGATCACAACGCGATGCTTGACCCCGAATGCGCCGACATCACCGCGCGCATCCTCGAACTGCTCGGCTACGAAGGCGTCAGCCTCGACAACCCGCAGGTGCAGCGCGCACTGCAATACATCCGCGAACATCAGGAGGAGGACGGCTCGTGGTATGGCCGCTGGGGCGTGAACTACATCTACGGCACCTGGCAGGTGCTGCGCGGGATGCGCGCCCTGAACCTCGACATGGGCCAGCCGTGGCTCCAGCGCGGTCGCCGCTGGCTCGAAAGCGTCCAGCGCCCCGACGGCGGCTGGGGCGAGCGCTGCAACACCTACGACGACCCCGTCTACAAGGGCCAGGGGCCGAGCACCGCCTCGCAGACCGCGTGGGCCGTGATGGGCCTGTGCGCGTTCGACGACCCGCACAGCCCCGCGCTCCTGCGCGGCATCGAGTATCTCATCCGCACGCAAAACACCGACGGCTCGTGGAGCGAGGACGAAATCACCGGCACCGGCTTCCCGAAAGTCTTCTACCTGAAATACGACATGTATCGGAACAGCTGGCCGCTGCTCGCGCTGGCCACGTATCGCAAACTCGTCGGGCAGCAGTCGGCGCAAGCCAACAGTGCGGTCAACGGCAGCCACCATCCGCCGCGCACCGGGGAAGTTTCCGCAAATCGCCTTGCGGCTCGGTGAGCAAAGTTGTTGGCGGCGGAAACTTTTTCGCCAATCCTCCCGTCGTGGAATCATCCGGGCCCATTCTCGTCTGCTTCGCCGTCGCGGAGGAAGCCCGGCCTTTTCAAAAAATCATCGCCGGGCGCGGCGACCTGCACGTGCTGGTCACGGGCATGGGAGCGCGCCGGGCCGGGGCTGCGATTCAAAAGGCGCTCGCTGAAGTCAGGCCGCGCGGCGTCATCACCAGCGGTTTTGCCGGCGGGCTGAATCCCGACTTGCCGCGCGGCACGGTGCTCTTCGACGCGGACGACAATTTCCCCCTCCCAATCAACCTGCCGAACTCCGCCGCGCGTCCCGCGAAGTTCCACTGCGCCGAGCGCGTCGCCTCCACGGCGGCGGAGAAGCTCGCGCTGCGCCGCCAGACCGGCGCCGACGCGGTGGAGATGGAGTCCGCCGTCATCCGCGCGGCGTGCCGCGCGGCGGGAATTCCCGGCGCGACGGTGCGCGTGATTTCCGACGCGGCGGACGAGGATTTGCCGCTGGACTTCAACCGCTTCCTGACGGCGGACGGCGGGATGAACTACGCCACGCTCGCCTGGGCCGTGGTGAAATCGCCGGCGAAGATTGGCGAACTGCGGAGTTTTCAAAAACGGCTGGCCTACGCGGCGGAAATCCTCGCGCAGGTGTTGACGGGCCTCCTTCGCTGACCGCCGTCCGGTGCCAGACCGCAGGGTTTGCGGGCAAGAATTGCCCAAATAAAGCTTGCAAATTCATTCCCGGCGGAATACTTTTTCCCCGCACAGCCCAACGTCCGCCAACATCCAAGGCCTATGAAAACCGCGCGGCTCATCAGGAGATTGCTTCCCCTCTGGCTGATGCTGGCTGCATTCGCTGGCCCGGCGGCAGAGACCGCGCCCACGACCAGCCTCCTCATCACCAACGGCAAGCCGCAGTTGAGCTGGTCTCCCATTCTCGGTGCCGATCTCTACGAAATCTACAGCACGCCGGAACTGGGCGTGCTGCCGTTCAGCTCGGACTATTCCGGCAGCATCACCGGCCTGACCTTCACGCGTTTCAATATGGGCGGGGAGAACCGTTTCTTCCGCGTCTCCGCCACGGCGATGAGCAGCAACAACCTGCTGGCGGGCATCGCGCTCAACCGCCTCGCCTACGGCCCCACGCCGGACGACCTCGAACAACTGCTCGACCGGCACCCGGTGACAGGCCTGACGAACACGGGCAGCACGAATTTCCTGCGGTGGACGAATGAGGCCGGGCAGGAGTTTGCCGGTGCGGCGGCCTACATCGCGCAGCAGTTGGAGCCGTGGCGCATCACCGAGACGGTGACGAACACGCACACGAACATCGCGTTCATCGCCAGCAAGTTTCTCGCCCGCACGCAGGTGCCGACCATGGTCATCACGAACGGAACGAATACTTTTTACACCACCAGCACGAACGCCCAGCTCACCGACCTGCGCGCGTGGTTCATCCAGCACGCCGTGGGATCGAAGCGGCAGTTGCTGGAGGTGCTGCTCCAGTTTTTTGACAACCACTTCACCACGCAGACCACCAAGTCTTTCGACTACTTGAGCACTCCCTTTGGAATACGAAACGACAACACTGTTCGCGGTGCCCACGCCTACAACTGGGAGTTCTGGGAGATTGACGGCTGGCGTCAAGCGTTGTTGAACCCGACCTGCACGTTTTACGACCTGCTGAAAATCCACATTGAAAGCCCGGCGCAAATCATCTACCTCGACACCATCAACAGCCGGGGCGACGGCAGCAACGTGCCGAATGAAAACTATGCCCTCGAACTCCTGGAGCTGTTCACCATGGGTGTGGACAACGGCTACGAGCAGACGGACATCACCGAGCTTGCGAAAGTCTGGACCGGCTGGAAGGTGGGTTATGTGCATCCCACCAATGCGTTCAACCCACTGACCCCCGTCAGCGGTTCGATGATTCAAAGCGGCTACACCAACTGCATTCCCGGTGCCCGCAACACCGCCAGCAGCAACCTGTTTGCGGTCTCGACCTTCGTCTATTACTCCGCCCACCATCGCACCGGCGACAAACTGCTCTGGACGAACACCGTCACGGATTCCACCGGCGCGGCGGGCACCACCAAGAAAATCCCCGCCCGCTTCGGCACGGACTGGGCGAGCGATGAGTTCAAGGCGGGCTACGACTACTCGCTCGCCATTCCCGGCACCACCGGCACGAACAGCATTCAGGAAGGCTACACGGTCATCCAGCGTTTGAATGATCTGCCGTTCACCGCCGAAAACATCTGCATCAAGCTCTGCCGCCTGCTGGTGAGCGAGGACTTCCCCAGCCCGACCACGCGCTCGAATCTCGCGGAGTATTCCTACTACGACTACACGAACCCCAGCCGCACGGCGGAGGCCGAACTGGTGCGCCAGTGTCTGCGGGCGTGGGAAAGCACCGCGCCCAAGGGCCAGATTTGGAAGGTGGTGGAAGTGATCGTGAACTCCGACCTGTTCCGCACGCAGGCAGCGGCCTCGCAGAAGATCAAGACGCCGCTGGAATTCACGGTGAGTGCGATTCGCGCGCTGCGTTCGAGCACCAACGGCACGGGCGGACTGGGATCGTTCAGCGCCTCCACGGATGGCTACGCCGTTCCCGCCCCGCTGGTTCGCATGGGCGGAATGGACTTGTTCAACAGTTCCACCGCGCAAGGCTGGCCGGAGGAGGGCGCGTCGTGGCTGTCCGTCGCAGGCGTGATCGAGCGCATCCGCTGGGTGCAGTCGCTGTGCATCAATGCGGGGCAGAACGGCAAGTCGGAATCGGGCAATTCCGTCACCGACGTGCGCGGATTGATTTACACCAAGCTGCCGCTGGCCTCGCGGACCAACGCGGCGGATGTGGCGGATTATCTCGTGAACATCATCCATCCGACGGAGGGCCGGGCGAACCTGGATTATTACAAAAAGCTGGTCATCAACTTCCTCAACGATGGCGCGGCGGACAGCGCCCCGCTGGATCGGACGAAGAAGTTCAGCGAGCTGGCCGCTGACACTTTGGCGAACTCGTCCTATGACGGTCGCGTGCGTGGCGCGGCGGCGCTGCTGCTCTCGTTCCAGCGTTTTCAGGAGCAATAATAACCCGCCCGGCTTATGGCGATTTTTATCAATCAGGACACCTTAAGCCGGAACCGTGCAGTTCGATGGGGAGCGCGCGGCGTCTCGCCCGCGGTTTTCGGCGGCCCGCCGAAAACTTCCCCGCGCGGAACGGACGCCCCTTTGAGTGGGGCGTGGGTTCGCGGAGGCCCGTCGGCGGGACGCCGACGGGGGCGACCGGGACGGTCGCGCTCCCCATTTCGCGCTCCGCCATTTCAACCGATTCGAACTTGAACCGCCCATGAACATCATCTCGCGCCGCAAATACCTCACGCAAGGATTCAAGGCCGGGCTGGGCGCGCTGCTGGCGACGACGGCCAATTTTCCCTTCGGCGTGCCGCGCGCACTGGCCGAGGGCACCATCGGCCTCAACGGCAAGAAGCTCCTCTTCATCTTCCTGCGCGGCGGCAATGACGGGCTGAACACGCTCATCCCGGTGCAGGACTCGGCCTACGCCACCAACCGGCCCAACATCAAAATCCCGACGGATCCCGGCACCAACTACGCCACCGCCACCGGCGGGCTGGAATTCAGGCCGGCGGGCGACTCGGCGGGAACTTATGATTCGTATCCGTATGCGATCCGGGCGGGCAACGGCTTTGCGGCGGTTCACCCGTCGCTGAAGTTCCTGGCGGACGGCTACAACGCCGGGGATCTGGCGCTGATCCACCGCGTCGGGTATGTCGGCCAGTCGCGCTCGCACTTCGACTCGATGCGGTATTGGGAAACGGGCGTGCCGAATGACAACACCGTGCAGGAGGGCCACTTCTACCGGACACTCGTGGAATCCGGCCTGGGCGGCACCCGTCCGTTCATCGGCTTGTCGTGCCAAACCTCGCTGCCGCTGTGCCTGAACGGCTACGCCACCCCGGCGATGAACGTGTCGGACATCACGCGGTTCAACCTGCTGGGCATCCCCAACACCACGTCGGGAAATCAGAAGTTTGATCCTAGCCTGGTGGCGGCCGGCGGGGCGCAGTTCCCCGCCAAAAAAAACCGGGAATTGCTCAAGCAGACCTACACCCAGACGCTCACCTCGCTGGGCATCTTCGAGGGACTGGTGTCGGACTATCTGGAAAATCCCTATCGCGACGATGTCGTCACCGACGGGGATCAGGTGTGGTCCGACAACTGGTCCAGCCCGGCCTACACGGTGGACAGCAAGGGCCGCACGCACGGGCCGGGCTACTATCTGTTCCCGTTCAACAACGCGCGCAACGGCGGTTGGGCGCGCGACCCCGGCCAAGCGACAGTCCAGTTCGACAAATACGTGGTGGACACGGGTGCCTACAACACCAGCAACACGGGCACCTTCAACAGCCTGCTCGCGTCGGCCATGGTGCTCAATCACACGGACGCCTTCATCGCCGGCACGGAGTATGGCGGCTTCGACATCACAGACAGTGGGATCACTCCTGGTTCTCCCACTCTCGGCGGCCATGCCAACTTGATGCGCAAGCTCGGCTGGGCCTTCTACTCCCTGCGGAAATACTTCAAGCAATACGGCAAGGGCGGCACGAACGAACTGCCGGGCGCGAAAACCTCCTGGGACGACCTCGTCGTCATCACCATGTCGGAGTTCGGACGAAGCTCTGTGGAAAACGGCAGTATCGGCACCGACCACGCCGAGGCCAGCGTGATGCTGGTGGCGGGCGGCGCAGTCAAGGGCTACGGCAAGCCCGGCAACGTCAACGGCACCAACGGCGGCATCTATTGCTGCAACACCACCCACACCGGGGCGACCGCCTACAACGGACGGAACGTCAACTGGGTCACGGGGAATACCGGCTCCATGTTCGCCGCCGGGGGCAACCGCTACCTTGGGCGGGCGGTGGATTTCCGCTCCGTGCTGGGCCGCCTCATCCGCAACCATCTCGGCGCGACGCAGAGCCAGTTGGATCGCATCCTCCCCGGCTACGCCAGCGAGAGCACGCAGCACCTGCTTACCGGCGGCGCCTCCACCGACGGCGTCACCATCGCCGGCGAGCCGGATTTCATCTGATTCAATCCGTAGTTGGGGAGCACACCCGCCCCGGGGTGTGGCTGGATGCGCCCTCGCATCCAGCATCGGATGCGCGAGCAAAGGTTGTGAGCATCACGAAGATTTCGTGCCAAACGGGTTTTCCGCGAGGGCGCGAAAAACTGCACCCGGGGGCGGGTGCGCTCCCTGTTCAGCTTCAGAGTCCCGGTTCAGCCCGCCGCCGGCGCTTCCTCGACCTTGGCGTGGAGTTGGAGGAAATCAATGACCTTGCCGGTGAGAATCTGCTCCTGGACTTCGCCGAAACCGTTCTTCTCCTCGAGCTGCTGGACGAGCTTGGGCACGGGCATCTGGTATTGCTGCGCCATCGCGTGGATGCGCTGCACCATCTCCGGCTGCTCGACCTTGATGCCTTCCTTTTCCGCGATGCGGGCAAGCATGAACAGCGCCTTGACGCGCTCCTTGGCGTTGCTCGCCGCCGCGCTGAATATCTGCTCCTTGTTCGCCTCGATGGCCTCCTTGCTCGCGCCGCGCTGCTGGTTCTCGCGCACGACATCATAGACGACGTTGCGCGTCTCGGCGTTGACGACGGACTCCGGCAGCTCGCACTTCACGGTGTCGAGCAGGTGGCGGATGATCTGCTCACGGACGGCGCGGTTGAGCTTGAAGTTGAGTTCATTCTGCAAATCGGAACGGACGCCCTCGCGGAGCTTCTCCAGATTTTCCGCGCCGAAGGCCTTGGCGAACTCCTCGTTGATCTCCGGCAGATGCCGCTCCTTCACCTGCACGACTTCGACTTCATAGACACCCTTCTTGCCGGACAACTGCGCGGAGACAAATTCGGCGGGGAAATCCACGCTGACCGTGCGCTTCTCGCCGGTGTTCGCGCCGACGAGCTGCTCGGTGAAGCCGGGGATGAACTGGCCGGGCTGGATGTTGACCCAGAAATTCTTCTGCTCGGTGAGGCCGCGCGCGGTGGGCGCGAAGTCGGTGAGCGGCTTGCCGTCGCAGGTGCCGGTGTAGTTGATGACCACAAAGTCATCGGCCTGCACGGCGCGGGCCACGTCCTTGAACTCCGCGCGCTGGCCGCGCAGCACGTCGAGCGCCTTGGTCACGTCCTCGTCGGTGGTCGCGCGGCTCTCGCGCTTGACGGGGATGCCCTTGTATTCCGGCAGGTCGAACTCCGGCTCGGTCTCGATGGTGGCGGCGAACTGGAGCGCCTGCCCGCGGCCAAACTGGATTTCCTCGATGTCGGGCGAGACGACGACGCGCAGCTTGTGGTCGGCGAGGGCCTTGCGGTAGTTCTCGTTGATGAGCTTGCTCTTGACCTCCTGCTCGATGCGCGGGCCGTAGCTGTTCTCGACCATCGTGCGCGGGGCCTTGCCGGGGCGGAAGCCGGGCAGGCTGGCGTGGCGCTGGAAGTCCTTGACCACGGTTTCAAACGTGGCGTCCACCACGGCGGCGTCAATTTCGATGCGCAGCAGCTTCTTGCACGGCGCGAGATTTTCAATCGTCACATTCATCGGCAAACCTTTCGAGGTTGGGGGCCGCGCCGGCGGTTTTCGCCGGACAGCGGGCCGGAAACACTAGGGGGCGGTGAAAGGAGCGTCAAGCGTGGCCTGCACAACTCGCTTGCTGCCCGGGCGTGATTGGCGTATGAGTGCGGCGTTATGGACAACACGATTCCACCCGCTTCCAACGAATCTTCCTCACCGCCGACTCCGCCGCCGTTGCCGCCGGTCTTTGCGGCCCCGCCGGTCATCGCCCCGCCGCCGCCCGCAAAGGAAAAGCGCAAGGGGCGCGGCTGGATGGCGGTGGCGCTGATCGCCCTCGTGCTGCTCGCCGCCACGTGGACGCACAGCGTCGTGCATTTTTTCGCGGGCATGGCCGACGCAGAGCACGGCGGGCGCGGCGGCGCGCACTTCGAGGAGGTGGTCGTCGAGGACAACGACGCGAAGGACAAGATCGTCGTGGTGGACGTGACGGGCATCATCGCCGGCCACGATTTCGACGGCTCCGGCCAGAACATGGTGAAGTCCATCAAGGCCCAGCTCGACCGGGCCGCCGAGGATCACGCGGTGAAGGCCGTGCTGCTGCGCGTGGATTCGCCGGGCGGCGAAGTGCTGGCGTCGGATGAGATTTACCGCGCCATCCGGGATTTTCAGGCGCATTCACTCAAGCCGGTCATCGCCTCGATGGGCAGCCTCGCGGCGTCGGGCGGCTACTATGTGAGCGCGCCGTGCCGCTGGATCGTGGCGAACGAGCTGACCATCACCGGCAGCATCGGCGTGATCATGGAGGGCTATAATTACCGCGGCCTGCTCGACAAGGTGGGCGTGCAGCCGATGGTGTTCAAGAGCGGGAAGTTCAAGGACATGTTGAGCGGTGACAAGCGCATGGAGGAGATTTCGCCGGAGGAAAAGAAGATGGTGCAGGACCTGATTGACGAGACGTTTGGCAAGTTCAAGGCGGTCGTCCGCGAAGGCCGCACCGCCGCCGAAAAACAAAACCACGGCAAGGGCCGCACGCTGATCCCCGACTGGGCGGACTACGCGGACGGGCGGATTTTCTCCGGGCAACAGGCCTACGACAACGGCTTCGTGGACGAGCTGGGCAACTTCGACACCGCCGTGAAGCGCACGCTGCAACTCGCCGGCGTCAAGAAGGCGAACCTGATCGAATATCACCAGCCGTTCGTGTTCGGAAACCTCTTCCGCCTGCTGGGCAAGGCGGACAGCCAAGGGTTGAAGGTGGACCTGGGCTTCGAGCGTCCGAAAATTCAATCGGGCCGGCTCTATTTCCTCCCGGCCGCACTGTGGCGCTGACATGAAAAACGTCCACGTCATCGCCCACCCGCTCGTCCGGCAGAACCTCACGCGGCTGCGCGACGGGCAGACCAGTTCGCAGGAATTCCGCCGCATCCTCGGCGAGGTCGCCGCGTTGATGGTGTATGAGGCCACGCGCGCCTTCGCCACGCGGCCCGTGCGCGTGAAGACGCCGCTCGAAACGACGCGCGGCCACGAACTCAAACGCGAGGTGCTGCTCGTGCCCGTGCTGCGCGCCGGGCTGGGGATGCTCGACCCGATTCTGCGGCTGGTGCCGCACGCGCGCGTCGGCTTCATCGGTTTGAAGCGCGAGGAGAAAACTTTGCAGGCCGTCGCCTACCACAAAAGCCTGCCGCCGGATTTGCGCGCGATGGAAATCATCCTCATGGATCCGATGCTGGCCACCGGCGGCAGCGCGGTCTCGGCGATGGACCTGCTCGCCATGCGCGGCGCGCGGCGCGTGCGGATGGTGAACCTGCTCGCCGCGCCCGAAGGCATCCGGCATGTCCACAAACATTATCCGGGCCTGCCGATTTTCACGGCGGCGGTGGATCGGAAATTGAATTCGCGCGGGTTCATCGTGCCGGGGCTGGGCGACGCGGGCGACCGGCTGTTCGGCGTTTAGCGAATATCTCCCGCTTGATTTCCGCGCGGCCCGATCTAGGGTTGCCGCCGATGTCCTCCGAGAACCTGCTGCTGGTGGCTGACAGCGAGCGTGACGCGAATATGCTCTACGCCGTCGGCATGTTTCTCCCCGACCCGTTCATCTATCTCCGTCTCAAGGGCCGCTGCCACATCGTCGTCAACGATCTTGAAATTGACCGTGCGCGGCGCGCGGCGCGGCACTGCAAAATCATCTCACTCAACCGCGTGCTCAACCAGCTCCGGCGCGACGGCGTCAAGTCCCCCGGCCTGCCGCACGCCGTCCAATCTCTTCTTCGCGCGCGGCGCGTGAAAAAAATCACCGTGCCGTCGAGCTTCCCGCACGGCTTCGCCCGGCAGCTCCGCGACCTGAAAATCAAGGTGAAGCTGAAACAAGGTGCGTGCTTTCCCGACCGCGAGTTCAAATGCGCCGAGGAGGTGAAAAAAATCAGCGCGGCGCTGATGATGGCCGAGGTGGGCCTGGCCGAGGCGGTGCAGGTTTTGAAATCATCCAAGATCGCCCGCAACGGCCGGCTGATTTACCACCACCTCCCGCTGACTTCCGAGAAGCTGCGCGCGGTGATTGACACCGCCATCCTGCAGGCGGGCGGACAATCCTGCCACACCATCGTCGCCGGCGGACGGCAGGGCTGCGACCCGCATGAGAGCGGCCGCGGGCTGCTGCGCGCGCACCAGCCCATCGTCATAGATGTTTTTCCGCGCTCGCAGAAGACCGGTTACTTCGGCGACATCACGCGCACCGTCGTCAAGGGCCGCGCCAGCGAGGCCGTGCGCCGGCTTTACGACACCGTCGCGCGCGGGCAGGAAATCGCCTTCGAGAAAATCCGCCCCGGCGTCCGCGCCGTCGAGGTGCACAAGGACGTGCAGGAATTCTTCGAGTCCCAAGGCTACAAAACGGGCCGCAAGAACGGCCACATGGAAGGCTTCTTTCACGGCACGGGCCACGGGCTGGGCATGGAGATTCACGAGGCCCCGCGCATCAACGTCAACTCCGAGGACACGCTGCGCGCCGGCCATGTCGTCACCGTTGAACCTGGGCTTTACTACCCGCGCCTCGGCGGCGTGCGGCTGGAGGACGTGGCGTTCATCACCGGCGACGGCAACCGCAACCTGACGAAGTTCGAGAAGATCCTCGAAGTGTGACAGCGTGGGACACCGCGCCCGCGCGCTGGCGCAGTTCCGCGCGGCTGGATCCCGCTTTTCAGGCCAATTCCGGCAAATCCTCCCGTTGCTTTTTGGCATCCGATTAGCTCAAATCGAACGCCGCGCCCGCCGCGGGGTCAAACCCGATGGCGCGGCGATGAAATTTTGAAGCTCAACCAACGAAACAAACTATGAAATTCTGGCAAGTCGGCAAACGGGTTCTCCTCTTCCTCGCGGTGAACCTGCTGGTGATGGTCACGCTCTCGATTGTCTTGAGCGTGGTTCTCTACTTCTTCCCGCAGGTCGCGCGCGGCGGCAAAAACTGGCTGGGGTATCTGGCGGTCTTCAGCCTCGTGTTCGGCATGGGCGGCGCGTTCATCTCGCTCGCGCTGTCGCGATTCATGGCGAAGTGGATGATGGGCGTGCAGGTCATTGACCCGCGCACCAGCGACCCCGAACTCGCCGAACTCGTCCGCACCGTCCACGGCTACGCGCAGCGCGCCGGGCTGCCGGCCCCGCCCGAAGTCGGCGTCTACGATTCGCCGGAAGTGAACGCCTTTGCCACCGGCCCGAGCAAGGCGCGCGCGCTCGTCGCCGTCTCGACCGGGCTGCTCCACCGCATGAAGCGGCCCGAGGTCGAGGGCGTCATCGCCCACGAAATCGCCCATATCGCCAACGGCGACATGGTGACGATGACGCTCGTGCAGGGCGTGGTGAACGCCTTCGTCATCTTCCTCTCGCGCGTCCTCGGCTTTCTGGCGGCGCAGGCCCTGCGCGGGAACCGCAGCAGCGACGACCGTCCGGGCATCGGCGACTACCTCATCCAAAGCCTGCTGGTCATGGTCTTTGAAATTCTCTTCACGCTGCTCGGCTCCATCGTGGTGGCGTGGTTCTCCCGCAAACGCGAGTTCCGCGCCGACGCGGGCGGCGTGCTGCTCGCGGGACGCGACCGGATGGTCGGCGCTTTGCGCGCCTTGCAGGAGCTGCACAAGCGCCCGGAATATGCCAACGCCAATTTTACCCAGGCGGCGGGCCAGAATTCGGCGGGCTTTGACACGCTGAAAATTGACGGCAAGCCCGGCGGCTTCCTCGCGCTCTTTGCCTCCCACCCGCCGCTGGCGGAGCGCATCGCCCGGCTGGAAAACTTGCGCGCCTGATCGCGCCGCAAATTGACTTGCGGCCCCTCCGGCTTCTGCGGATTCTCACGCCCACCCGATGGCCCGGCCCACAATAATAAAACCGCCCGCCAAGGCGCGGAAACCCCTCCGCCGCCGGGCCGCCGGAAAACCCGCACGGAGAACTCCGCCAGCCACCGCGCGGAAACCGGGGGCGATCCTTCTCGCCGAGCCGGCCGCCGCCCTGCCCGCCGCCGAGGTGGTTCCCGGGATTGAGCCGAGGGAGCGCTCCGCCTACGACGGCGACACGGCCATCAAGCTTTACCTGCGCGAAATCGGCCAGGTGAAGCTGCTCACGCCGCCGGAAGAAATCGAACTGGCCGCCCGCATCAAGAAGGGCGACAAGAAGGCCCGCGAGCACATGATCAAGGCCAACCTCCGCCTCGTCGTGAAGATCGCCCGCGACTATGAGGGTCTCGGCCTGCCGCTGCTCGATCTCATCAGCGAGGGCAACATCGGCCTGATGAAGGCCGTCGAGCGCTTCGACCCGGCCAAGGGCGGCAAGCTCTCCACCTATGGCTCGTGGTGGATCAAGCAGTCCATGAAGCGCGCCCTTGCCAACCAGTCCAAGACCATCCGCCTGCCCGTGCATCTCGTGGACAAGATTTCCAAGATGCGCCGCGTCGCAATGAAATTGCAGGAGATGTTTGGCCGCGAGCCGACCGACGAGGAACTGGCCGAGGAGCTTGGCACCACCACGTCACGCGTCACGCAGCTGCGCTCCGCCGCCATCCGCCCCGCCTCGCTCGACGCGCCCCTTGGCCACGACCCCGACGCGCACACTCTCGCCGAAGTTGTCCATGACGAGAATGCCCCCACGCCCTACGACCGGCTGGAGGACAAGACCGTCACCGCCATGCTGCACCAGCTGGTGGATTCGCTGCCGGCGCGCGAGGCGACCATCCTCCGGTTCCGCTTCGGCCTCGGCGGCGGCAGCGAGCGCACCCTCGAGGAGGTCGGCAAGAAATTCGGCGTCACCCGCGAGCGCGTGCGCCAGATTCAAAACATCGCCCTGCGGAAAATGCGCCGCATGATCGAAAAAATGGAAGCCGAGAAATTTTAACCCCCGAAATCCACCCATGAGCCACAAAAAAGTTTCCTCCACCGACCTGGCGAACGCCATCCGCAACGTGCCGGACTTCCCCAAGCCCGGCATCCAGTTCAAGGACATCACGCCCGTCCTCGCGGATCCCCATCTCTTCAACGGCTGCATCGAGCTGCTCACCGACGGCTTCAAGCCCGGCCAGGTGGACGCCGTGGTGGGCATTGACGCGCGTGGGTTCATCTTTGCCGCCGCCGTCGCCCTCAAGCTCAACGCCGGCTTCATTCCCGTCCGCAAAAAGGGCAAGCTCCCCTACACCACGCACGAGCAGAGCTACGACCTCGAATACGGCTCCAACACCATCGCCATCCACATTGACGCCGTGAAGCCCGGCACGCGCGTGCTGCTCGTGGACGACCTGCTCGCCACCGGCGGCACCGCCGCCGCCGCCGCGCAACTGCTGAAGAAAATCGGCGCGGAGATTCTGGAAATCAACTTCCTGATCGAACTCGGCTTCCTCAACGGGCGCGACAAGCTGAAGGGCTTCCCTATCAAGTCGCTCATCATGTATTAATCGTGAACGACGTGGCGTAACACTTTCATGTCACCACAGCCTCAAAAACCTCTGAACAAGTATTTGGTTTGTGGGTTGATTGTCTTGGTTTTTTCTATCTTCGCACCGTTCCTTGCCAAAGCCGGAGTGAAAATAGTGCAAGTGTTTTTGATTCCTGGGATGGTTTTGATTATGGCTCTGGGTGGCAACGTGCATTCGGGCTTTGGAGATGATCGGCTCAATTACGCAGTTGGCACTGCAGGCACGTTTGTTTTTTGGGTGACACTGACCTCAATCGTTGTGTGGGTTGTCACAAAGCAATCAAACGGCCACAGATAATTTTGCAGGCAGGCTTCTCTTTTGATTCATGGATTGGCTCGCCACACTCGACACCGCGCTGTTCCGGTTCGTCAACCACACGCTCGCCAATCCCGTCTTCGACTGGCTCATGCCGCACTTGAGCGGCGGCAGTTGGTTCATCCTCGCACTCTTTCCGCTCGCCGCGCTCGTCGTCTGGAAGTGGCGCGCGCGCGGCGCGCTGTGCGTGCTCTTTGTCGCGCTTGCCATCGCGCTCGGTGACGGACTGGTGATCAACACGCTGCGCGAGGCCATCGGCCGCCCGCGCCCGTTTCGCGTGCTGGCCGACGCGCACCTGCTGATCGGCGGCAGCGATCGCGGCAGCCTGCCCTCGGCGCATTCGGCGAACTGTTTCGCCGCCGCCATGGTCGCCTTCATCTACTTCCGGCGAAGCTGGCGCTTCATGTTTCCGCTCGCCGCCGCCGTCGCCTTCTCGCGCGTCTATAATGGCGTCCATTATCCGGCGGACGTGCTCGTCGGCGCGATTCTCGGCGCGGGCTATGCCGCCGGCGGTGTGTGGTCGGCGAATGCCCTCTGGCAATCACTCGGCAGGAAATGGTTCCCGCTCTGGTGGCAAAAACTTCCTTCACTCCTCGCGCCGGAGCAAAAGCTCGAATCGCCATCCGAATCTGAATTCAAAACTCAAAATTCAAAACTCAACATTGACCACCACTGGCTCCGACTCGGCTACATTCTTATCGCCGTGCTGCTGTTCGCGCGTCTCGCCTACCTCGCGAGCGGCAAGATCGAATTAAGCGCCGATGAGGCGTATCAATGGCAGTGGTCGAAACACCTCGCGCTCTCCTACTACAGCAAGCCGCCGCTGATCGCCTGCGCGCAATTTCTCGGCACCTCGGTCTTCGGCGACACCATGTTCGGCGTCCGCTGGCTCTCGCCGGTCATCGCGGCGATTGGCTCGCTGCTCGTGCTGCGGTTTCTCGCGCGCGAGGCGAGCGCCCGCGCCGGCTTCTGGCTCGTCCTCGCGCTCACCGCGACGCCGATGATGGCGGCGGGCGCGACGTTGATGACGATTGACGCGCTCTCCGTGCTGTTCTGGACGGCGGCGATGCTCTCCGGCTGGCGCGCGATTCAACTGGATTCCACGCGGCACTGGCTCTGGACGGGACTGTGGCTGGGGCTG
>JACRJY010000044.1 GCA_016235585.1 Verrucomicrobiota bacterium
CCGGTCTCCTCGCCGCAGATGTAAGCGCCCGCGCCGCGATGGACGTAAATCTCCAGGTCGTAGCCGGTGCCGAGGATGTTTTTGCCGAGGAAATTTTTCGCACGCGCCTCGGCGAGGGCCTTGTTCAGCAGCTTCGCGCCCTGCGGCATTTCGCCACGGATGTAGATGTAGGCGAGCTTCACGTCATTCGCCCAGCAGGAGATGATCATCCCCTCGATGAGCTGGTGCGGATCCTTGTGGATGATCTGGCGGTCCTTGAACGTGCCCGGCTCGGATTCGTCGGCGTTGCAAATGAGATAAATCGGCTTGCCACTGCGCCGATCCACGAAGCTCCATTTCAGCCCCGCGCTGAAGCCCGCGCCGCCGCGGCCGCGCAGGCCGGACGTGAGCACTTCGTCGCGGATGACTTCCTGCGGCGACTGCTTCTTGCCATCTGGAAAATCGCGGCCGGCGGTGCCGAGCGCCTTCTTGAGCTGCTCATAACCGCCGTGGCGCAGATAGCACTCCATGTCCGGCGTGTAACCGGGCTGGTCGGCGTGCTTCAAAATCAGTTTGTATTCCTGCGGCATCTTGAGGGTTTGCCTACTTGACTCTCCGGGCAGATTCTTTAGTTTTCACCGCCGCGCCTTGCCCGATGGTGTAACGGTAGCACAACAGACTCTGAATCTGTTTGTCATGGTTCAAATCCATGTCGGGCAACCAAATCTTCATTTTCCTGCACCTTTCGCGACAATTTCATCCGCCTGAACAGGTGTGACCTTGGTGGCCAAATCCTCATTCACCATCACCACGGGCGCGTTGCCGCAGTCGGCGAGGCATTCGACGAACTCCATGGTGAACTTCCCGTCCGGCGTTGTCTGCGGGGCGTGCTTGTGTGAGTCTAGGCCAAGCTTCTGGCAGAAGTGCGTGCGCAACTCCGTGCTCCCCGCCAGTGCGCAGCTCAACGTGCGACAGACCTTGATGTGCGTCTTGCCCAGCGGCTCCTGACGGAACATCGGGTAGAACGTGACGAGTTCGTAAACGTTGATCGGCTGAAGGCCGAGTTTCTTCGCCACCCACTCGACAGCGTCGCGTGAGATGTGGCCGAAATGCTCCTGCACCGCGTGCAGCAGCATGAGCGACGCGCTCCGTTTCTGACCCGGATAATGCGTGATCAGCTCGTCAATCTCGGCTTCGAGTTGGGCTGGAACAGCGAAGCTCATCGGTCACACTCCCCCATCACGAAATCAATCGAACCGAGGATGCTTACCACGTCGCTCATCATGTGGCCGGGCAGGACGTGCGGCAGGATGCTCAAGTTGCAGAACGACGGCGCGCGAATCTTCAGCCGGTGCGGCGTGCCGCCGCCTTTGCTGCAAATGTAGAAGCCCAGTTCGCCCTTGGGATTCTCCGCGCCGAAATAAACTTCACCAGCAGGCGCGTTCACGCCCTGCGTCACCAGCATGAACTGATGAATCAATTCCTCCATGCTCGTCATCACCTTGTCTTTCGGCGGCAGGATGGTCTTGCCGTCGGGAATGTTCACCGGGCCATCGGGCAGGTTGTCGAGGCACTGGTGCAGGAGGCGCACGCTCTGGCGCATTTCCTCCATGCGGACGAGGTAGCGGTCATGGCAGTCGCCGACGGAGCCGACGGGCACGTCGAACTGCAAGTCCGCGTAGCAGAGATACGGATGCGCCTTGCGCACGTCGTAATCCACGCCGCAGCCGCGCAGGTTCGGGCCGGTCAGGCCGTAATCAATCGCGTCGGCCTTGGAAATGACGCCGACATCGCGCGTGCGGTCCACGAAGATGCGATTGCGCGTGAGCAGCGTCTCGGTCTCGCCGATGTTGACGACCACTTCGCTCAAGAACTCCCGGCATTCCTCGACCCAGCCCGGCGGCAGGTCGCGCGCCAGGCCGCCGATGCGCGTGTAACTCGTCGTGAAACGTGCGCCGGTGAGCTTCTCGATGAGCGAATAAATTTTTTCCCGTTCAGTGAACGTGTGCAGGAACACCGTGAGCGCGCCGCAGTCCATCGCGTAGCAGCCGACGCCGAGCAGGTGCGCCGAGATGCGCGCCAGTTCACAGCAAATAACGCGGATGTATTGGCAGCGGGGCGGGAGCTGCTGGTCAATGCCCATCAGCTTCTCGACGGCGAGGGCGTAGGCGACGTTGTTGGCCAGCGGCGCGAGGTAATCCAGCCGATCCGTGTAAGGGATGAACTGGGTGTAAGTCATGTTCTCGGCGATTTTCTCGTCGCCGCGATGCAGATAACCCACGTCCGGCGTGGCCTTGGTGATGATTTCGCCGTCCATCTCCAGAATGATGCGCAACACACCGTGCGTGGACGGATGCGACGGCCCCATGTTGAGCACCATCTTCTCGCCGACCAACTCGCCCGTGTCGTCCACCGGCGGCGCGATGGCCTTCGCCGCCTCGGCAGCGCGGGCGGCGGGTTCGCGGAACTGGATGTCTTGGACGGTGGCCATGAAAACTACGGCGATAATTTTGGCATGAATTTTTCTGGCTGGCGCCTTTTAAGCTCCTTTTCAAGGGCTATGATGATATCTTGTGCTTCAGAAAGGCGAATGCCCTCACGGCCTGCAACATCATAATAATGTTTTAGAGCCACTAAAGTCCGGCCAGCGAAAATCTCATCAACAACTATCTGTCGCTGCTGCGGGGAAAATTGAGCTGAAAAATAAGACTCAACTTTCGATGCAATTTTGTCCGAATCAGGCATGGTTTTATTTAGCATCGGACTCAGAGACACGCACCCTCGGCTCTCTTGCAATCGTATCTTTGCCACCCGCCACGGTGACAAACGGCCCGCCTTCGAGCGGCGCGGGCTTGGTGAACGCGATGTCCGGCATCTCGGTCGGCTTGCCGGCGAGCGGAAAATCTTTCCGTAGCGGGAAATACGGGTAGCCGTCCCACATCAGGATGCGCCGCAAGTCGGGATGCCCGCGAAAGCGCACGCCCATCATGTCGTAGGCCTCGCGCTCGTGCCAGTCCGCTGTGCGCCACACGCCCGTGACCGTCGGCAGCTCGGATTTCTCCTCGCTCACGTCGGTCTTGAGCCGCAGGTGGCAGTGGTGGCCCATGCCGTAGAGTTCATAAACCACCGTCCAGCGCGGGTCATCGCCGTAGTTATCCACGCTGCTCAAGTCGAGGAGCATATCGAAGCCGAGCGACTTCTTGGCGAACTCGCAGACTTCCGCGATGCGCCCGGCGTCGGCGAGTTTCAGCGTCACTTCGCCGCGAAATTCCACCGGCGCGGCGAGCAAGTCACCGAACCTGGCTTTCAATTGGTTGGCGAGTTCGATGGCGGTCACAGTTCAATTATTAGCCACGGATTGAACACGGATGAAACACGGATACGGATTTAAGCAGGAAAACAGGAAAGCAGGAACGACCGTGGTAGAGGCTGCTGTTCCCACGCCTTCTTGGCTTCCTAATTCTGCTTCCGTGTTTCATCTGTGTTCAATCTGTGGCTAAAAATTCAGGTGGCGAGAACCGGTTCCTTTTGAATCTTGTTTTGCAGCTTGATGAGCGCGTCGAGCAGCGCTTCGGGGCGGGGCGGGCAGCCAGCCACATACACGTCCACCGGCAGGATGTTGTCCACGCCTTGGAGCACCGCATAGCTGCGATACATCCCGCCGGTCGAGGCGCACGCGCCCATGGCGATGACCCATTTCGGCTCCGGCATCTGGTCGTAAATGCGCCGGACGGCCAGCGCCATTTTGTAAGTGACCGTGCCGGCGACAATCATCACGTCCGACTGCCGTGGCGAGAAGCGCATCACCTCCGAGCCGAAGCGCGAGATGTCGAACCGGCTTGCGCCCGCCGCCATCAATTCGATGGCGCAGCAGGCGAGGCCCATCGGCATCGGCCAGAGGGAATTCTTGCGGAACCAGTTCACGGCGGCGTCCACGCGGGTGACGACGATGTCGCCCTCAATCTTCGAGTCGTAGCCAAAATCTGTGGTGTTCGCCATGTTGCAAAGTCAGGAGGAAACCCTGACAAGGCGAAGCTAAATCCCGTTCCGAACCCAAGCAAGTGTATTGTGATTTATTTCACAAAGGCGGCCGCCACGCTCGCGCTTCAATCACAAAAGCATTGGAACCGGGGATAAACCGCGTGGCGGTTTTCACTCCGGTCGGCAGAGTTTTCCATCGAAACACCGAGCCAAACCGATTCACATGAACTTCCATCCTGTCTCCCGTTCAACCCTCACGGTGCTCCTCGCGTTCACGTTTGCATTTGTTGCCGCTGCGGAGGAGGAGTTGCGTTCCTTCGGCGTGGTCGGCGATGGGAAGGTGGACGATTCGGCGGCGATTCAGAAGGCGGTGGATTCAAGTCCCGGTGCCGTGCGGTTTTCCAAGGGCGTCTATCGCCTGACCAAGACCGTCGTGATTGACCTCGACAAGGTGGGCTTCACTTCACTGGTCGGCGACGGCACGGCGCGAATCGTGATGGCGGGGCCGGGGCCGGCCTTCAAATTCATCGGCACGCATGAGGGTTCGGCGGATCCGCACCAGTTCAAGCCGAACGTGTGGGAACGCCAGCGCTCGCCCATGGTGGACGGCCTGGAAATCGTCGGTGCGCATCCGGAGGCCGATGGCATCGAGGCCGCCGGCACGATGCAGCTCACCGTCACCCGCACCGTGATTCGCGAGGCGCGGCACGGCATTCACCTGTCCGTCCGCAACCGCAACGTGCTCATCGCCGACTGCCACATTTACCACAACCGAGGGATCGGCGTGTTTTACGACAATGTGAACCTTCATCAATCGAACATCAGCGGCAGCCACATCAGCTACAACGCGGGCGGGGGCGTCGTCTCGCGCGGCGGCAACGTCCGCAATCTCCACATCGGCACCTGCGACATCGAGAGCAACATGGCCACCAACACGCCGCCGACAGCCAATGTGCTGCTCGACTCCGCCGGCGGCTCGATTGGCGAGGTGGCGATCACCGGCTGCACCATCCAGCACAACAATCCTTCGCCCGATTCCGCGAACATCCGCATCCTCGGCGCGGGCACGGAGCCCACATTCACCAGGCGCACGGGCGAAACAAGCACGCAGGAAGGTCACGTCACCATCACGGGCAACGTGTTGAGCGACGTGCAAGTGAACATTCACCTCAAGAATGCGCGCGGCGTGACGATTACCGGCAACACGCTCTGGGAAGGTTACGCGCACGATCTGCTGATCGAGAGCTGCAACAACATCATCGTCGGCCCGAATAACTTTGACCGGAACCCGCGTTACGGCGCGTATCCGCAGCGCGACTCGAAGCTCGGCGTCGTATTCCGCGACTCGCGCGACTGCACGCTCACGGGCGTGCAGATCTTCGGCGTGCGCGGCAGGCCGGCGGCGCTGCACCTGGAACGTTGCGACCGGTTCAACATCGCCGGCTGCACCATTCTCGACAGTGACGGTGTCGGTTTATTGCTGGACGAGATCACGCGGTCGCGCGTCTCCGGCTGCATGATTCGCGATGACCGCAAGGAGCGAAACGCCGCGCCCTCGATTCGCGTGACAGGCGGCAAGGGGAACTGGATTTCCGGCAACTGGCTGGCGAACGGAATCGAAGCCGACACCAAATCAAACCGCGTCGAAGGCAATCATGAGAAGCCTTGAACCGCAATTTCCCTCCACCGGGAGCATCGCTGGCAGCAAAGTATCAAACCCAGTGACAAACCGCGTGGCATCTGCGCTGCGCGAGGCGTAGTTAAACACCCAACAATAAATCAGAGTATATGGGCAAAGAATTCAGCATCACTCCGCGGACGGTTCCGCACGTCGAAACCAAGTATCGCCGCATCGTCACGCCGGTGCCGCATCCGGACTCGGTGCCGACGCTGGAGAAGCTCCGCCTCTTCGAGCCGCAGTCCATGCGCGGGCAGCCGCCCATCGTGTGGGATCGCGCGGAGGACATCTTCGTGTATGACAAATACGGCAACCGCTGGCTCGACTGGTCGAGCGGCGTGCTGGTGACGAACGCCGGCCACTGCGCGCCGGAGGTGAAGCAGGCCATCCTCGACCAGGTGAACAGCGGGCTGCTGCACAACTACGTTTTCCCCAGCGAGGAGCGCGCGGAACTGGCGGGCGAACTCGCCGCTCTTGCGCCGGAGGGCTTGAAGAAAATTTTCCTGCTCACCACCGGCTCGGAGGCGACGGAGTGCGCGATCAAGTTGAGCCGCGCCCACGGCATCAAGGTCGGCGGGACGAAGAAGATCGGGATCATCGGGTGGGAACGCGGGTTTCACGGGCGCACGCTCGGCTCGCAGCAGGCGGGCGGCATGGCGGGGCAGAAGAATTGGATCGTGAACGAAGACCCCGCGATCATCACCGCGCCGTTCCCCGACGGCTACTGGCAGCAGGACACGAGCTTCGAGTCTTTCCTCAAATCCGTCGCCGCGCGCGGGCTTCAGCCGGAAAATGTCGCGGGCGTCATCATGGAGACGTATCAGGGCGTGGGGCCGGACTTCGCGCCGGTGGAGTTCGTGCAGCAGCTCCGCGCGTGGTGCGACGCGCACCAAATCGTGCTGACCTTCGACGAAGTGCAGGCGGGCTTCGGGCGCACGGGCAAGTTCTGGGCGTTCGAGCACTACGGCGTGACACCGGACGTGATTTGCTGCGGCAAGGGCATCAGCAGCTCGCTGCCGCTCTCGGCGGTCATCGGGCGCGAGAGCATCATGGATCAGTTCCCGCCCGGCTCGATGACGAGCACGCACACGGGCAACCCGGTGTGCGTCGTCGCCGCGCTGGCGAGCGTAAGAAAGATCATTCGCGACAAGCTGACGGAAAACGCCGCCGCGCTGGAGCCGGTGCTGCTGGCGGGGTTGAAGGCGATTCAGACGAAGCATCCGCAAGTCATCGGCCACGTCACCGCGCGCGGGCTGGTCGCCGGAATGCAGACGGTGAAGCCCGGCACGAAGCAGCCGGATCACGACCTCGCGCACAGCATTGTCGAGCGGTGCTATCAAAAAGGTCTTCTCCTGTTCTCGCCCGTCGGCGCGTGGGGGCAGACCGTGAAGATCGCCCCGCCGTTGACGATTCCGCGCGAGGCGCTGGAGGAGTCACTCGGCGTGCTCGCCGAGGCCACGGATGAAGCCGTGGCGGCACTCGCAAAAGCGCCTGCAACAAATTCACCCGTGTCCCCCGCGCGCGAACTCGTCGCCACCCGCTGAATCATGAGCCTGGAAAAACAAGTTAAGCCCGCGAAGCACACGAAACACACGAAAGGGCAAGGGAAGGGATTGATCCGCTTCCACTGCGGCTTCCCCTTTTGCTTTTCAGAGTTTCGTGTGCTTCGTGTGTTTGGCGGGCCATTTTCCCTGCCGCTCGTCTTTTCGGTGCTGGCCGGGGTTGTCACCGCGTGGGCGGCGGACGGCGTCAAGCTCACCGATGTCGGCGGGCGCGTGCGCGTGGAGATCGGCGGCCAGCTTTTCACGGAGTATCACTACGGCACGAACACGCCGCGGCCCGTGCTCTATCCCGTCATCGGCCCGACCGGCGCGGGCATGACGCGCAACTTCCCGATGAAGGAAGTCGAGGGCGAGGATCACGATCATCCGCACCATCGCGGCCTCGCGTGGTCGCACATGAGGATCAACGAAGTCAGCACCTGGGCCGATCCGTCTCCGCGTCCCGGCAGCAAAGTGGGCACGACCGTGCATCGCAAATTTCTCGAACTAAAAAGCGGCCCGGCGGTCGGCGTGCTTCGCAGCGAGAATCAAATCATCTCCCCCGAGGGCCGGCCCGTCTGCGACGAACTGCTCACGCTCCGTTTCCACAATCGCGGCCCGGAGCGCGTGCTCGATTACGATGTCGAACTGCGCGCCTCGCACGGCGAAGTCGTCCTCGGCGACCAGAAGGATGGCGGCATGGGCATCCGCCTCGCGGAGACCATGCGCGTGGTGGGCGCGAGGAAGAAGGGCCAGAAGAAGGCCGCGCCCGGCCTGGGCCACATCGTCAACAGCGAGGGCATCCGCGACGCCGAGGCGTGGGGCAAGCGCGCGAAGTGGTGCGACTACTACGGGCCGGTCGAGGGCAAAACCGTGGGCGTCGCCATTTTTGATCATCCGTCCAACCCGCGGCACCCGACGTGGTGGCACGTGCGGACCTACGGGCTGTTCACGGCGAATCCGTTCGGCATTTCGAGCTTCGAGAAAAACCCCGACAAGAATGCGGGCAACTTCACCATCCCCGCCGGCCAGAGCACCACGTTCCGCTACCGCTTCTATTTCCACGAAGGCGACGAGCAGGCGGCGAAAGTGGAGGAACAGTATCAGGCGTTTGTGAAGGAAAGCCGTGGCGCAATGAAGCGGTGAAGGCGAGGGATGAAGTATGAGGTATGAATTATGAAAACAGGGAAGCGCGTTCGCCCGGCTCTTTTCATGCCTCATCCTTCATAATTCATACCTGATTTCCCTCCCAGCATCCGCTTCCCCATCGCGTTGAACGGATGCACCGCCGTCACCGGCTGGCCGTCGCGTTCGAGCGGGCCGCTCGCCTTGGCCCAGGCGAAAATGCCGCCTTCCAGATCGTAAATCTCCTTCACGCCCGCCTGCGCGAGACGCCGCGCCATCTTCGTCGAGCGGTAGCCCGCCGCGCAATACACCACCACCGGGCGATCCTTCGGCAGCGCCGCGAGGACGGCTTCCGCGCCCGCCCCGCAATCGCACCGCACCGCGCCGGGCAGATGGCTCACGGCGAACTCCTCCGGCGAGCGCACGTCCAGCAGCACCGGCGCGGGCCGCGACGCATCGGCCAGCCATGCGGCGAGTTCCGATGGCGTTGTGCGCGGCACTTCTGGAAAAATCGCGCGCATGAACCACCGCGCCATCGCCAGGCCGTGCGTTCCCAACACCAGCCACACCACCACGGCGGCCAAAACTGCGGCCAGCAGAACAATCCAAGCAATGGTCATGACGAAAGATTGCAGGTAAGCCGATTCAAATCGAATGCCCCAGCGAACTCTTGGAGCAGGCCGGAGCCGCGCTCACGGTGGAGACGGAGTATGTGCCGCCTGCCGGACAAGTAGGCCAACTTTTCAAAAATGCCACGATTTCGGTTGTCGAGACAGTGTCCGTTTCTTTTTTCCTGTTTTCCAATGCCCAGCTATGAATCGCTCCATCCATCTGTTTGAGGTTCGCAATGCACATGTTTCTGGCCGCCGCAGTGCGCGCCGGAATATACGCGGGGAGGCAGATGAAAGCCGCTGCCATCAAGAGGACGGCTCCAGAAAGAATCTTCCAAAGCTTCACACGCTGCCGTTTGAGCTTTGGTTCGGCGACGGCTTCAGCAAACCCGGCTGATGTTCGATTGGACTCCGGGTTTTCCCCCGGCGGCGGAACGGGTTCGCTTGAGTTCATTGGCAGGCGTGGTTTGCAGTGAAAATAGCCCGCAGACATTTCCTTGGCAAGCCCGCCATCGTCATTCCAAGTGACATCGAAGCCGCTGCCCTGCCCTGTCCATCAAACCGAGACGACCTCAAAAGTCAAAAATGCAAGAAAGTCTGCGGCCCGGCACCGGCCGGTGAACAAAGTATAGATCAATGCGGCGCACCGCCGGGCGTCCGGCCCAGCGCGCGCTCCAGCGCGTAGTGCGCCTTGTTGTGCTCGGCGATGAGCGCGAGGTAGTCGTGCCGCGCGCGGGTCAGCTCCTGCTCGGACTGGATGTTTTCCAAAACGATGCCCACGGCGAACTCCTTCCGCCCGCGCGTGAGCTTGAGAGTTTCCTCCGCCGCCGCCAGCGCGCTCCGCGCCGTCTTCAATTGCTCCGCCAGCGACTGTGCACGCACCCGCGCCTCGACGACCTGCCGCGCGATTTCATCCCGCAGCTTCAAGTCGGCGAGCCGCAATCCGCCGAGCCGCGCCTCGTTCAGCCGGATCCGGCTGCCGTCGCCGATGCCGCCCGGCCCGATGCGCCAGCTCAAGCCGAAGAGGTAATCCTCGGAGTCGCCGAAATTTCCCGTGCTGTGGTTGAATCCGCCGCCCAGTCCGCCGAGAAACGCCTGCGCGCCCAGCGACGGCACCAGCGGCCCATAGACCGCGCCGTCCTTTGCCTTCCGCGCCGCCGCGACGAGCGCGTCGCTCTGCCGCAGCTCCGGGCGCGCGGCGAGCGCCTGGGCGACGAGGGAATCCAGCGCCGCCTTCGGATCGCCGAGCGTCAGCGGCGCAAGCTCGGCCACGGCGGGAATCAATTCCACCGCCGGCGGCAGATGCAGCACCTGTGCCAGCCGCGCGGAGGCGACGCGGCGCTGTTCCCGCGCCTGCTGGAGCGCCATCTGGTTGCGCTCGGCCTGCACCTTCGCCCGCAGCGCGTCGCCCTTGAACGCGATGCCGGCCTCGACCGCGCGCGCCACCTGATCGGCGTAGTCCCGTGAAATTTTCAACGCATCGCCGGCCACGCCAACCGCCGCCTGCGCCTTGAGCAAATCGAAGTAACCCTGCGCCGCCGCGAAGATGCTTTCCTGCCGCTGCGCCTCCAGCGCGTGGCCCGCCGCCTGAAAAACTTGTTTCGCCGCGAGCGTCTTGTAGATGGCGTCGCCGAGTTCCAACTGCACGCCGATGGTGCCGCCGACGGTGTAGGACTGCTTGCTCGTGTCAATGACGTTGCCCGCGACGTCCTGGATGTTGCCGTCGTGACGCCGGTAGCCGAGGCCGGGGGAAATCCACGGGAAAAACTGCGCGCGGGCGGCCTCGTGCCCGGCCTTCGCCTCGGCGAGCTTCTCGCGGGCGATCTCCACGTCGAGGTTCTGCGCGCCCGCCAGCCGGAGCACGATGGCAAGGTCAATGGGATGGCCCGCCGGTTCTTTCGGCTGGGCGAAAGAGGCGGCGGAAGTGCAGGCCAGCACGAGCGCCGCGCAAATCGCAGACCGAAAATCGCAAATCACAAATCTCACTTCGCCTCCGTTGCGTTGACCGCCGCGCCGTCCGCGAGCGCCAGCTTGCCGACGAGGATGACGGCTTCACCGCCGGTGAGTCCGCCCAGCACCTCGACCTTCGCGCCGTCGTTGAACCCAATCTTGATGGCGGTCTTCTTCGCCTTGCCGCCCGCCGCGATGAACGCGAAGGCGTTCACCTTCTCCATCACGAGCGCCTCGGCGGGGATGAGCAGCGCGTCGGTGTGCTTCTCCACGCCGACTTTCACGGTGGCATACATTCCGGGGCGGAGTTCGAGCTGCGGATTCGGCAGGTCGGCCTCGACAAGCATCGTCTTGCTCGCGTCATCGAGCGCGAAGGAATGGCGGCTGACCTTGCCCTCAAAGTTTTTCCCCGGCAGCCCTTCGACCGCGACCTTCACGGGCTGGCCTTCGCGCACGAGCGGCGATTCCAACTCCGGCACCGCCACCTGCGCGCGCACGGTGCTGAAATCCATCATCGTCACGAGCGCCGCCGTCTGCGCCGCGCTGCCGCCGGTGGCCGCCGGAATGAACGCGCCGACGTCCACGTGGCGCGCCGTGACGACGCCGGCAAACGGCGCGGTCACTTTGGCGAAGTTCAGCAGAATCTCGATCCGCTCCACGCCGGCCATCGCCTCCGCGAGGCTGGCGGCGGCCAGATCGGTCTCGGCCTTGGCCTGGTTTTGCGCGGCCTTGGCCACTTCGCTGCGCGCCCTGGCCTCGTCCACCTGCTGCGCGACGACAAGATCGGGCGAGGTTTTCTTAGCCTTGCCCAGGCGCTGAAAATCCAGCGCGGCAACCTCCGCCTCGGCCTTGGCCCGGGCTTGAACAGCTTTGGCGCGGGCCAGTTCCGCCTCCACCCGCGCCACGACGGAACGGCTCTTCGAAAAATCGGCGAGCAACTCTGGAACTTCAATCTCCGCGAGCAACTGCCCGGCCTTCACCTTGTCGCCCCGATCCACCGCGATGGATTTCAAGTAGCCCGGCACCTTCGCGTAGAGCGTCGCCTGCTGGTTGGCGCGGAGACTGCCGGGCAGCGTGACGTAGCGGATGATCTCGCCGCGCGCGGGGCGGGCGACTTTCACGTCGAGCGGCGCGGCAGCGGACGACAGCGTGGCGATGCCGAACAGCAACGCGCCCGCCGCCTTCACTTCGATGAACCTGGTGCAACTTTTCATAAAGCCTTTCAGACTATTTTGCTTCGCTGACGAAATACGTGCTCGCCGGGTCTTCGGGATCGAGCGAGGGCGAGCGGACTTTCCGGCTCGCGAGCATCGCGAACACCCCCGGCAGCACGAACAGCGTCGCCACCGTCGCCAGCGCGAGGCCGCCCACGACGGCACGGCCCAGCGGCGCGGTCTGATCGCCGCCTTCACCGAGGCCGAGCGCGAGCGGCATCATGCCGGCGATCATCGCGCAGCTCGTCATCAAAATCGGGCGCAGACGCGAACGGGCACCTTCGATGGCGGCGGCAATCACGTCGGCACCGGCGGACGAACCGTTCGCCGTCCTAATCTTTTCCGCAAAGGTCACGAGCAGGATCGCGTTCGCCACGGCCACGCCCACGGCCATGATCGCGCCCATCGCGGACTGGATGTTCAGCGTCGTGCCGGTGAGCCACAGCGTCAGCACCACGCCGGCAAGCACGGCGGGCACGGTCGAGATGACCGCGAAGGCGAGACGCAGCGATTGAAAATTCGCGGCGAGCAGGAGGAAGATCACCACCACGGCGATGACGAGGCCGGAGCGGAAGCCTTCGAGCAATTGCTGGAGCGGCACGATCTGGCCGCGCGCATCCACGCGCGTCTTGGCGGGCCAGAGCTTGCTGTTGGAGATTTCCTCGATGGATTCGATGGCCTTCATCACCGTGCCCAGATCGGTGCCGTGGAGGTTGGCGGTGATGCTCGCCACGCGCGCCATGTTGTAGCGTTCGTATTGGCCGACGGCGGTGCCGGGCGAGACGCTCGCCACGTTGCGCAGCAGCACGCTCTTGCCGCCGGTCGCGGTCACGGGGACATTTTTCACGTCGTCGAGCGTCTTGGTCTGCGTCTGCGGAATCTGCACCTGCACCGAGAACGCGATGCCGGAGCCGGGGTCGGCCCAATAGACCGGCACCGTGAAGCGGCTCGACGTGGTGGCCGCGACGAGCGAGCGCGTCACGTCGCCGACCTTCACGCCGAGCAGGCCGGCGCGCTCGCGGTTGACGTTCACGTCCACGGTCGGGAAATCGAGCGACTGGCCGTAGTTCACATCGCGCAAGGTCGGGATGGCCTTGAGCTTCGCGTAAATCTTGTCCGCGTATTCCTTGCTCGCCGGCAGGCTTGGCCCGCTCACGGCAATCTCAATGGGCGTGAACGAACCGAAGCTCATCACGCGGCTGACGATGTCGCTCGGCTCGAAGGAAAACTTCACGTCGGGCAGCTCGGCGGCGAACACGGCGCGGAGCTTTTCCTTGAGCACGGAAATTTTCACCGGCGCGTGCGGCTTGAGTTGCACGGACAGATGCGCCTCCTCCGGCCCGCCGTTCCAGAGGTGGATGAGGTTGATGGGATAGTTTGCCGCGTGAACGCCGACGAGGCCCATCGTGAGCGCGACGTTCTCCGCTCCAGCCTCGCGTTTGATACAGTCGAGCACCTTGAGGGCGAGCTGCTCGGTGAGTTCGACCTTGGTGCCGGTGGGCGCGCGCAGACGCAGCGCGAACTGGCCGGAGTCCACCGTCGGGAAAATCTCCGTGCCGAGCTTGCGGCCGACGACCCAGACGACGCCGAGCGAGACGGCGAGATAAACCAGCACGAGCAGCCAGCGCGCGGTGACGAACGGGCGGAGGACGGCGGCGTAGGCGGACTGGAGTTTGCCGAAGAGCGACGAGTCGTGAACGTCCTTGTCGTGCCCACGGAGGAACCACACGGAGAGAATCGGCACCAGCGTGCTCGACAGGATGAACGACGCGACCATCGCGAAGCCCACCGCCAGTGCGAGCGGGACGAACAACGCCTTCGCCGCGCCCTGCATGAAGAACGCCGGGATGAACACCGCCAGCACGCAGAGCATCGCGAGCAAGCGCGGCAGCGCGGTTTCCCGCGTGGCGTCCAGCGCCGCGCGGGCGAGCGAAGCGCCGCGAGAGAGATGCGCGTGGATGTTCTCCACCGCCACCGTCGCCTCGTCCACGAGGATGCCGACGGCGAGGGCGAGGCCGCCCAGCGTCATGAGGTTGATGTTCTGCCCGCTGATCCACAGCGCGAACGTCGCGGCCAGCAGCGAGAGCGGGATGTTGATGACGACGACGAACGCGCTGCGCCAGTCGCGCAGGAACAGCAGCACCATCAGGCCCGTGAGCACCGCGCCGATGGCCCCCTCCTTCACGAGGTCGTTGATCGAGCGCGTGACGACGGGCGACTGGTCGAACTCGTAGGTGACGTTGATGTCGTCGGGAACGGCGGTCTTGAACTTGGGCAGGTTCTTCTTCACCAGTTCGACCACCGTGAGCGTGCTGGCGTCGGCGCGCTTGGTGACGGGCATGTAGACCGTGCGCCGTCCGTTCACGAGCGCGAAGCTCGTCACAATGTCGCTGCCGTCCTCGACCGTCGCCACGTCGCGCACGAACACCGCGCCGTTCGCGCCCAGCCGCAGCGGGACGGCTTCGAGGTCTTTGGGGTTCTTCACCACGGCGTTGACCGGCACGATGGGATACTTGTCGCCGAGGTTCATGTTGCCCGACGGGCTGATGATGTTCGCCTGCGCGATGGCCTGCACGATTTCGTCGGGCGAAAGGCCGAGGGCGCGCATCCGGTCGGGCTTCACGTTGATGGTGATGGTGCGCGCGCTGCCGCCGAACGGCGGCGGGGCGGACACGCCGGGCAGCGTGGCGAAGAGCGGGCGCACCATGTTGAGCGCGGCATCCTGCATCTGACCGACGGTGCGGTTGGGATTTTCAGTGGAGAAGACGAGCTGGCCGACGGCGACGCTGCCGGCGTCAAAGCGCGTGACGAACGGCCCCGGCGTGCCCGGCGGCATGAAGGCGCGCGCGCGGTTCACGTAGGCGACCGTCTCCGAAAGCGCGGCGCTCATGTCCGTGCCGGGATGGAACTGGAGCTTCATGATGGCCGCGCCCTGGATGTTCTTCGACTCCACGTGCTCGATGCCCGTGATGTAGAGGAAGTGATACTCGTAGTAGTAGGTGAGGAAGCCCTCCATCTGCGCCGGATCCATGCCGCCGTAGGGCTGCGCGACATAGATGGTCGGCACGTTGAGCGGCGGGAACACATCGCGCGCCATGCGCTGCAACGCGACCCACGCGCCGAGGCAGACGGCGGCGATGAGCACGACGACCGTGAGCGGACGGCGCAATGAGAGGTTGAGAATGGTCACGGCTTTTTCTTCCTTGGTTTCAAGACTTCGCCCTTCAGCTCCCGGAGGTAGGAGAGAACCTCCTTCAATGCTCCCCGGCCCGCCGCCGTGAGAAAATACTCCCGGCGCGCCTTCGGGCCGGCGTCCTTGTCCGCCCGAGAGCGGAGCCAGCCGTTGCGCTCCATCCGTTGCAGCACGGGATACAGCGTGCCGGGGCTGACGTGGTAGCCGTGCTCGCGCAGCTCATGGAGCATCCACTGGCCGACGAGCGCGCCCCCGGCGGCATGGTGCAGGATGTGCACCTTCCAGAAGCCCAGAAGGATTTCGCGCTGGACGGTTATTTTGCTGTCGGCCATTACGGTGCCCGTAATCGGAGTTCGGAAACGGCGCGAGTGTCACCAGACCCGGTTCATCGGGCAAGAGTTATTTTGAAACTTTCTGAAAATCCGGCAGGAGCCGGCTTAACCAGAACGATGCCGCCGTTCGGCGAATCACTTCTTCTCTTTTTTCTTCTTGGCGGCCTTGGGCTCCGCCTTTTTCGTGTCGTCTTTCTTCTCGTCCTTCTTGGCGGCGGCTTCCTTGGCCTTGGCCTCGGCGGCTTTGACTTCGGCGTCAATCTTCGCCAACTCCTTCAAGTCCCAGCCCCGGTCAAGACGCGCGCCCGGCAGCGCCTTGGCGAGCTGCGCCACGCCCGCATCCGTGACCTTGGTTTCAAACAGGTAAATGGTCTTGAGGCTTTTCAAGCCCGCCAGATGCTTCAACCCGGCGTCGGTGATTTTCGTGCCGAACAGGTTGAGCGAGCGAAGCTCCTTCAGATTTTTTAGATGCGCCAGGCCCGCGTCGCCGACGGTGCTGCCGGAGAGGTTCAGGACCGTGAGGTTGGCAAGTCCCGCAAGGTTCGCGAGGTCGGAATCCTTCACCTCGACGCCGGAGAGGTTCAGCTCCTGCAGGTTCGCGATGTCCTTCAACGCGGCGAACGCCTTCGCGTCAAACTTGCTGCCGGCCACGCGGAAGTTCGCGTAGCGCCAGTTCACGCCGTTGGCGAGTTCGCGGGCCTGGACGCCGTAACCCGCCAGCACCGCGACGGCCTTGAGTTCGGCGGGCGTGGGCTTCGGCCCGGCGACTTTCGCGGGGTCAACGGCGGGCTTCGACGAGGCGACCGCCACCCAGACCGCGCCTTCGTCAATCCACTGCTTCAGCACGGCCTGCTGGGCCTTGCTCAAGCCCTCGCCCTTGGGCGGCATGACGTCGTCGTGGTCGCGCGCGAGCGTGGTGCGCTTGTAGAACGGGCTTTCGTCGCCTTTGCCGGCGACGATGACCACGCCATTTTCGCCGCCCTTGAACGCAGCCTCCTTCGAGTCGAGGCGCAGCTTGCCCTTCTGCTTTTCCGCGCCGTGGCACTCGAGGCAGTTCTTTTCGAGGAGCGGCCACACGTCCTTGGCAAAGTCCACCTTGCTGGCGGCGGGCGCGTGGAGGGGCAGCGCGGCGAGAGCCGCGAGGGCGAGAACGAATTCAAGTCGGTTGGTTTTCATGTTGGTCGTGGCGGTGAGGTTAGCGGAAACGGGTTTCAACTTTCAAACGAATGTTCAGCGCGGCGGACAAAAGAGCTGCAACACCATTTCACAGAGACAATCGGCGGAATGATTGAAGGCCCCTCCTCTCCCGCCCTCCGGGCACCCTCTCCTCCACTCCGAGTGGAGGAGAGGGCTGGGGAGAGGAGGCGGTCGGGAAGCACAAGACTGATGTTCATTGGGAATGAGTATGATTCACCCCAGCGGCGTGAGCTCGAGGTTGCGATACCACACTTCCGCACCCTCGGTCTGGAAAAAGATTTTCCCCTTCGTGACCGTCAGGCCGCGGGCGCGGTTCACCAGCCTGCCGTTGACGTGATAGACGAGCGTGTCGGCTTTGCAAAGAATCTCGCACTTCGTCCACTGGCCGAAGGGGCTTTCCACGTCCTGCCTGCCGCGGAAATCCACCACGTCCTTCCACTCCGGGTCGCGGCCCCACCAGTTGAGGCGGCCCGAGTCCGTGAACTCCAGCTTCTCGCCGCCCTCTTTGAAATACTTCTGCTTCTTCGCGTCGGTGTAGCCCTCGGAGACGAGCTTGAGCGTCGGGGCGTTTTCCTGCTTGTTGCGCTTGGCGTAGTTGACCACGAGGATGTCGCCCGTGCCGCCCTCGATGATTTGAAACTCGTAGGAAGTCATCCACGGCCCCGGCTCGTTCGGGCCGGTGCAGTGCAGCAGCACGCCCGCGTCGCGGGACTTGTCCTTGCGCGTGCCGTAGGTGGGGCCGCCCCATTTGTAATCGAAAGTCAGCTTGTAGTTTTCGTATTCCGCCTTCGTCACCAGGCCGCCGAAGTAGCCCTTGTCCCCGCTGCCGCCCGACACGCGCACCATGCCGTCCACGACCGTGAAGATGCCGGGGTTCTCGTATTTCGTCTCGACCGTGTAGGTATACCAGCCGTCGAGGTTTTTGCCGTTGAAGAGGCGGACGGGCTTGGCGGCAGCGAAAAGACTGGGGCCGGTGGCGGCGGCACCGGCAGCGAGCGCGGTGTTTTTCAAAAATGTTCTCCGGCTCAATGGCGCGCGGCGATGATGGTTTTCGGGCGTGCTCATAATGGTGCGTTGGTTTAAGTGACGAATCACGGCGGTTGCTTGTTCACGGTCTTGACGGATTGAGCATCGCTCATGGCTAAAGCGGAAGCGCCGCGTGGGCAAGAAAAATAGCGCGGCGGGAACATCATTCAACGCGCCCGCTACACCGGTCATTTCCGCTTCCCGTCCTGCATGACCTGCTCAAAGAACTCTTTCACCCGGCGGCCGGAAACCTCCCAGTTGAGCCGGGCCTGGTATTCTTCAAACGAGGAGAGCGCGAGCCGCTGGTAGTCGGAAAAGTTGTTGAACAGGCCGCGCATGTGGCGCGCCCACTCCGCCGGGGCGGCCTCCAGCGGGAAAGTTTTTCCATTGATGCCGTCGCGCACGGCGGAAGGGATGCCGCCGATGTTCGTGGCCAGGCTCGGCACGCCGAAGGAGCTGGCCTCGCAAAAGACGACGCCGAAACATTCGGCGCGCGAGGGCAGGATGAGGAAGTGCGACTCGGCGAGCAGCGCGTCGAATTGCCGGCGGCCCTCCTCGGTGGCCTTGCTCACAAAACCCAGCGCGCGGACAAACGGCGGCAGCGGGCCGGCGGGCTGCGAGCCGATGAGCGTGAGCGTGGTGGACAGGCCGGCGTCGTTCAACGCGCGCGCCACGGCCACAGCGGTGTCGCCGCCTTTGCGCTCCCACACACGCCCGATGAACAGGAGCCGGCATTCATTCGCGGGGCGCGCGGCCACGAGTTTCTCGATGTCGGCGCGGGTGCGGGTGCAGGTGATGTTCGCGCCGAAGGGGACGACTTTGATTTTCTCCGGCGCGAGGCCGTAGTGCTGGCGGGCGGATTGCGCCGCCCAGTCCGAGGCGAAGATGGCGAGGGCGGCGTTGTTCAACGCGGCGCGGTCAATCGCGTGTCCCTGGCGGATGGTGTAATCGCAGAGGTTGCTGAAGTCCGCGTAGAAGTTCAGCAGCCCGGCGAAAGTGGTGTCGCCCCAATAGACAATGGGCCGGTCGCATTGGAAGTCGCCGAGGATTTGCGGATGCGGACAGAGCACGAGATCGGCGTCGGACGCGGCGAGCTTGGCCGCGACCTGCCGCTGGTAATGCCGCACCCAGCGCGGCTGGAGCACGACCATGAATTCCTTGCCAAGGACGCGCCGGTAAAACTGGACGCGAAACCGATCCCACAACGTCAGCCGGTGAGTCAGCGGGCCGAGGTAGTCAATCTCCACGCCGCAGCGCTTGAGCGAGTCGGCGATGTAATAGCCGAGGCCGGACCAGCTCCTGATGTCATGCGGGTCGTAGAAGGTGACGAACGCGACTTTCATCTCGCCAAGCTTTGGTGAAAAGAGTGAGCCACGTTTCCCCTCACCCTAGCCCTCTCCCTCAAGGAGAGGGAACAACTCCGCCGCGTCTTGTAAAATGCGCGACGCCAGAATCCAACCCAGCGCTGGGCATGATTCCCCCTCTCCCTTGGGGAGAGGGCCGGGGTGAGGGGGAAGCCAGCCTTCAAAACTCTTGGCGCACTGTTTCTTGCCAGGATCATGAAGCAGCCAGCTTGTTCAAGGCCGCCCAGCCTCCAGCACCATCGTCTCGAAGAGGTTGTATTCCTCGCCGATGATTTTGCCGTGGCACTCGATGCCGTTGAGGTTCGGGTCGTCGCTCTTTCCCGGCGGGCAGACCTTCACGTCCTTGAACCCGGCGGACTCCAGCGCGTGCCGCAGCGTCGCCGGGTCATAGACAAAGTAATGGAGGAAATCCCAGAAGAAGTTGTTGATGACGACGCCGGGCAGATGGACGCCGATGCGCGAGATGTGCGTGTCCACCGACCATTTGATGTAACTCTGCTTGGCCTCCTCCTGCCCCGGCGCGGCCAGCGAAATGATGTTGAGCAGGTTCGGCGTCGAGATGCGAATGCGTCCGCCGGGCTTGAGGATGCGGTGGCACTCGCGCAGCAGCTTCTGCCCGTCGAGATACGGCACGTGCTCGATGATGTGCTCGGAGAAAACATAGTCGAAGCTCGCGTCCGGCAGCGGAAACGGCTTCGTGCCGTCGAGATACACCGCGCCGGGCGCGGCGCAGAAAATGTCCGTGTTCAGCCAGCCGGGAAGGAGGTTGCGCCCGCAGCCAATCTGCAGTTTGCGGACGGTGTGCGCTTGGAGGTAATCACGGATGGGGCCGTTGCGCGCCAGCCGCCATTGGATGCGGCGGAAGTCGGCGGGGAGCAGCCGGAGCGCCTTCACCACGCCCGTCAACGTCCAGGAACTCTTCAGCAAGTCTCGCATGATTCGCGCGGGACTTTGCTTTTGGATCAGGGTGAAGTCGAGTGAAAAGGCCGCGCGAAAATTGCGCTCACTGCGGAGGCAGCCGATTGCTGGGTTGAAGCCTTTTCAGGCCGACGGGCAAGTTTTTCAAAAGATAATCCTCCCATGCTTTTCTTTTTCGCTGATAAAGAACTCCAAGATAAATGATCAGCAAACCAAGCAGCGTCAGGGCGAAAGGAAAAAGTAACGAGTCTTTGAACACTCGATACGATAAATGTCCAAGATAGCCGAAAACACCAAGCGAACCGAAAACGATGAAGACCCGCCGTTGAAGCAACACCGAGAGCAATATCAAAGCGAGGTTGATGAGGCAGTAATAGAACTTGTTCAACTCACTGTCGTTATTCATCAATGACATCCCTCCCCAAAAAGCCAACATTCCAAAGAGATAACCCCAGAAGGCATAATCTTCTTTGGTGCGCCGATCGATGCGGTATGAGAACAGCAACATCAAAAGACCAAACCACAACGAAACCCACTCGCGCTCTGCCCAAGTAAATTCGGGTTGGCCCAACAGCAATGGCGTTAAATCCATGGACATATACCAAAGCGAAAAGGCGATTGGGGCTGTAAGAAACGGAAAGCGGAAAAATTTAAGCGTTATGAACCCGGCGATGATCGTCCCTGCTTCCATGAACAACCAGCTTCCCTTAACCCAAATGTGGTAGTCCCGGTAAGTGCCGGGATCCCCTTGCGGCCAAAATCCGGTCACACGTTCAATGCCGTAAATAACCAGTGGCGTCATACAAACGGCCATTGTGAAAAGCAACCCGCCGGGGATTTTAAGCTGCTCCTTCGACCAAAATGTCCAGCCAGCACGGGCAAAACAGAAAGCATAAAGCGCTGCCAGCAACAATATGCCGCCTCCACCAAACGATTCCCAAGCCTCCGTCATAAACCACCCCATCGCCGAAATGACAATAAGAGCGCCGAAATAGTAAGCCACATATGCCAGCTCCAATTTGGGGCGAGAGGCGTCACAATTTTCCAAGGCAGACCAAAGTGCTTCCGCTTGTTGTGAAGGAATTGAACTTTCCGAAACTGCCCGCTCAAAATCTTTCTTTGATATTTTCATGCGAGTTCACGAATCGCGCTTGGTTAGAAAGCATAGCGCCTGTTGGGGGTTCGTTTACGCAGGACATTAGCGGTAGCTCGTCCGGCATCAACATATTTTCTCCGCTGGAATTCTGTGATGACTGCTACACCACCCTCATGTGCACCGCGTCCACGATCTGCTCGCCCGCCGAAATCGCGCTGATGATGACGATGGTGCTGCTCTTCCGCAGCAACTGCCGCTCGCACAACTGCGCGATGGCCCGGTCAATCGTCTTCTCCGGCGCGGCGTGGTCGAACGCCGTGATCACCGGCGTCACGCCCCAGTTGATCGCGAGCGAGTCCGCCACCTGCCAGCTCTCGCACACGGCGAAAATCTTCGAGTAGCGCGGGCGCATCCACGCCGAGTAGCGCGCCATCCAGCCGCGCACGGTGAAGACCACAATCGCGTCGGCCCGCAGACCGTCGGCCATGACCACGGCGCTCTTCACGAGCTTCTGGCGCGGGCTGGTCAATTGCGCCTGCTCCTGAAAACCCGCGCCGCCGCTGCGCTCGATGCGCTGCGCGATGCGGTCGAAGACCTCGATGCACTTGAGCGGATATTTCCCCACCGTCGTCTCGCCGCTCAACATGATCGCGTCGGCCTGCTCGAAGACGGCGTTGGCCACGTCGGTGATTTCCGCGCGCGTGGGCATCGGGTTCTGAATCATGCTCTCCAGCATGTGCGTGGCGACGATGACCGGCTTGCCGACGCGCAGGCAGGTCTTGACGATCTTGCGCTGGATGATCGGCAGCTCCTCGTAAGGCACCTCGATGCCGAGATCGCCGCGCGCCACCATGATGCCGTCGGCCTCGCGGATGATTTCGTCGAGATTCTTGACGGCCTGCTGGTCCTCGATCTTGGCGATGACCAGCGGCTGGTGCTTCGAGTGCTCAATCACCGCGCGCAACTGCCGCAGATCCTTCGCCTCGCGCACGAACGACAGCGCGATGAAGTCCACGCCCACTTCGAGGCCCACCGCGATGTCCGCCAGATCCTTCGCCGTGATCGCGGGCAGGCTGACCTTGACGCCCGGCAGGTTGATGTGGCGGCGGCTGCCGAGGACACCCGGCGTGAGCACCTCGCACTCGACCTTGTTGGCGTGCTTGGCCAGCACCTTCATGTGAATCGCGCCGTTGTCGAGCAGCACCACGTCGCCGACGCTGATGTCGTTGATGAAGTTCTCGTAATTCACGTCCACCGAATGCAGTTCCTCGCTCTGCTCGCCGCGGACGGTGAGGGTGAACTTCTGCCCCGGCTTGAGGTCGAGCGCCACCGGCAGATCACCGGTGCGGATGGCCGGCCCCTGCGTGTCGAGCAGCACGCCGATGGAGGCCGTGCGCGCCTCGGCGAGCCGGCGGATGTCCCCGGCGACGCGGCGCACCCAGTCATGCGGCGCGTGCGACATGTTGAGGCGGAAAATGTTCACGCCCGCGTCCATCAGCTTGCCGAGCATCTCCGGCGAATCCGTGGCCGGGCCGAGCGTGGCGATGATTTTGGTCTTTCTCATGGCGTCAATTCAACCGTGGGCAGGATACCAACCTCGCGCCGGATGGAAAGCGCGGAGTGGATGAAAAGAATTTGTCGAAGGCGTGGAAAATTTTCCGGGAACTGAAGCCGGGTGATAGATTTCGTTGCAGTTTTCCGCCGGCGTGGTATTCCTCTCCGCCGTGAACCGGCTGAAGACAATCGTGGCGATGATGCTCCTGGCAGTGTGGCTGCCGGCCACGTCGCATTGCCTGCTGGAAATCGCCGGGGTGATCCACGAAAGCGATTGCTGCGCGAACGCACAAGGCGCGGAGGAGCCGGGCCACGATGCCGCCGACGGCAACTGCCAGATCGAAGCGGGCAACTATCGCCTGCCCAAGCCCGGTTCGTTCGTCCTGTCACCGGTCTTCATGCCGTGCCTTTCGCTGTTGCTCGTTTCGCCCGCACTCGATCTCACCGCACCAGTTCCCGGTTTCGGAGCCAACGCCCCGCCGCCCGAACTGCCGGTGTCTTGGTGTTTCCTCTGGCGCACGGCCCTGCCTGCGCGCGCTCCTTCCCGCCTCGCCTGAACCGTCCCTGACGGCGCTTCCCTTGGTGCAGTGTGCCCTGGCACACCCCGTTTCGTCTGTTTGTCCGTGACCCTTTGCCTGTTCGTTTATGAAAATGAAATCCTTTGCCCTCTTTGCTCTTTGTCCGTTGCTGCTCCTGCCCGCCCGCGCGGCGGAAACCGTCCCGCTGGAAACGCTCGTCCAGCAGGCGCTCGAAAAGAATCCCGAACTCAAGTTCTACGAGGCGGAAATCGCCGCCGCCAAGGCCGGGCGCAAGACGGCGGGCGTGTTCGCCAATCCCGAACTCTCCACGCAACTCGGCTACAAGGGCGTGCATGACAAGACCGGCACGCTGCTGGGCGAGGGCGTCGCGTGGTCGGTGTCCGTGGCGCAGACCTTCGAGTGGCCGGGCCGCATCGGGTTGCGAAAGGCGATTGCGAACCACGACATTCAATTGGCGGAACTCGGCTACGCGCAATTCCGCGCCGCACTCGCCGCAAAAACACGCGCGCTCGCCTACAACATCTTCGTGGCGCAGGAGAAGTCTGCGACCGCGCGCGAAGTGGCCGGGCGTTTCCAGGCGTTGAAAGACGTGCTCGTTCAGCGCGACCCCGCCGGTCTCACGCCGCTGTTGGAGACGCGCATCATCGAGGCGAACACGCTCACCTTGCAACGGCAGGCCAGTGAAGCCGCCACCACCGCACAAGCCGCGTATCTCGAACTCAACCAGCTTCGCGGCGTGGCGATGGACAGCAAACTCGCCATCGCCCCCGCCAATCTTTCGTTCCGCCCGGCGGAGGCATTGGAAACCCTGCTGACGCAGGCGCGCACCAACAGCTTTGAACTCCGCATCCGCGCGACGGAACTGGCGCAGCAAGGCTTCAAGGTCAACCTGACGAAGAACGAGAAATACCCCGGCATCACCGTCGGGCCGTATCTCTCGCTCGAAAGGGCGGGCGACCGCGAGCGGGGGGCGGGCATCGCCTTTTCGCTGCCGTTGCCGCTCTGGAACAAAAACACCGGCAACATCGAAGCCGCACAGGCCCGCCAGATGCAGGCGGAGGTTTCCCTGCTGGTGACGCAGCGCGACGTGGAGCGCCGCGTGGTCGAGAGCGCGCTGGTTTATGAAACGAAGCTCGCGGCGATGTCCCGGTGGCGGCCCGACTCCGCGCAGCACTTCCGCGAAGCGGCCGAACTCGCCGACCGCCACTACCGCCTCGGCGCGGTGCCGGTGAGCACTTATGTCGAGTTGCAGAAGCAATATCTCGAAGCCATCACCGCGCTGCTGGACACGAAGAAAGACGCGCTCGACGCCGCGCAAACGCTTGAACAACTCACCGGGCTGGCGATCCCGCTGGTGATCACCACGGAGGTCAAGCCGTGATTGGCCGCATCCTGGAATTCTCCCTCCGTCAGCGGGCTGTCGTTTTGCTCGGGGCGGTCGCGCTCTTGGTGGCCGGCCTGTGGTCCGCGCTGCACCTGCCGATTGACGCCGTGCCGGACATCACGGGCGTGCAGGTGCAGATCAACACCGAAGTCCCCGCGCTCGCCGCCGAGGAGTCGGAGAAACTCGTCACGCAGCCCATCGAGCGCGAGATGGCCGGACTGCCCGGCGTGGAGGAGATGCGTTCGCTCACGAAGTTCGGCCTCTCGCAGGTCACGCTGGATTTTGCGGACGGCACGGACATTTTTCATGCGCGCCAGTTGGTCACGGAACGGATGCAGGGCGTGCTCGACCAGTTGCCGCCGGGCGTCGCGCCCAAGCTCGCGCCCATCAGCACCAGCCTCGGCGAGATTTTTTACTACAACGTCCAGTATCGCGACGGCGCGACGAACAAGCCCGCGACCGAACTCGACCAGCTCATCGCGTTGAGCGAAATCCAGGAATACTCCATCAAGCCGCTGCTCCGCACGGTGAAGGGCATCGCCGACATCAACGGCACCGGCGGCTACGAGAAGCAATACGTCATCCAGCCCAGGCCGGACGCGCTGGCGGCGGTGAACATGACGTTCAGCGAACTCGCGGAACTGGTCAGTCACAACGTCCAGAACTCCGGCGGCGGCATCATCAGCCGCGGCGGCGAACAGCTCACCATCCGCGCCGTGGGCCGTGTGCAGACGGTCGAGGACATCGCCAACCTGCCGCTCAAATTTGGCGCGGGCGTGAAGCCGTTGCTCGTCAAAGATGTGGCCGAGGTGAAAGTCGGAACCAAGTTCCGCACCGGCGCGGCCACGCTCAACGGCAGGGAAACCGTCATCGGCACGACCATGATGCTGGCGCACCAAAACAGCCGCGAGGTCGCCGGGCGCGTGAAGACGCGGCTGGCGGAGATTCAGCAGAAGCTGCCCGAGGGCGTGGAGATCGTCATCCAATACGACCGTTCGGAACTCATCGACCGCACCGTCGGCACGGTGAAGACCAACCTCTTCGAGGGCGCGGTGCTCGTGGCGGTGGTGCTGCTGCTGTTGCTCGGCAACTGGCGCGCGGCGCTCATCGTGGCGTGCGCGATCCCGCTCTCCTTTCTCTTCGCGCTCACGGGCATGGCACGCTTCGGCATCTCCGGCAACCTGATGAGCCTGGGCGCGATTGATTTCGGACTCATCATCGATGGCGCGGTGGTCATTGTGGAAAACATCGTGCGCCGGCTGGGGCAGAAGCAGCACCAGCTTGGCCGCCCGCTCACGGCGGAGGAGCGCTCGCACGTCGTCCTGGCCGCGAGCAAACAGGTCGGCACTCCGATGTTCTTCGGCGTGATCATCATCACCGTGGTCTATGTCCCCATCCTCGCCCTCACCGGCATCGAGGGAAAAATGTTCCACCCGATGGCGCTGGCCGTGATGCTCGCGCTGGGCGGCGCGCTGCTGCTGGCGCTGACGCTGATGCCCGCGCTGTGTTCTCTGCTTCTCGGCCGGGACGTTCCGCGCAACTTCGTGGCGGCGCTTCCCCGTCC
>JACRJY010000002.1 GCA_016235585.1 Verrucomicrobiota bacterium
CGGTGAGCAGGAGTTTGTTGCCGCCCGCTCGCGCGTCCTTCTGCGCGACCTGCCCCATCTCGGCGGGCGAGAGAAACTGGCCTTTCTTGAGGTTGACGATTTTTCCCGTGCGGACGGCGGCCTCGATCAAGTCGGTCTGGCGGCAGAGAAAGGCGGGGATTTGCAGGATGTCCACGACCTCGCCCGCCAGCGCGGCCTGCGCCTCGGTGTGAACGTCGGTGAGCACGGGCAAACCGAAGCGCGCGCGCACTCCCGCCAGCACGGCGAGACCGTTCTCGATGCCGGGGCCGCGAAAGGATTGGCCGGAAGTGCGGTTGGCCTTGTCGAAGCTGGCCTTGAAGATGAAAGTGATGCCGAGCTGGCGGCAGGTTTTTTGCAGCGACGCGGCGACCTTGCAGCACAGCGCCTCGCTTTCAATCACGCACGGCCCGGCGATGAGGATCAGGCGGCGCGGGGAAGTGAGCGCGTTCCAGAGTCTGGCGGGTTGATTCGACACGAGAAAGTTTTAGCAGCCGCGCGGCGGGATGTAAATGGCGGCGTCGCGAGCCGGACGGGAGACGGCCAAAAACTCACCGGCCCGCGTGGGCAGAAATCACCGTCTGGCTGCGCTGGCGGTGCCGCTCTTGAAGCTGGTGGATTGCCTCGACGACGTGCGGCAGGTTCATCTCGTGAACCTCGAAACCTTGCCCGATGGTTTTCAGCAGCGTGATGGTCAGCTCGCCGCCGAGGTGCTCGCGAAACTCGGTGAGACCGCTGAGCACGAGCAGATGCCCGCTGGAATCGGTGTGCAGGAGTTCTGACGCGAACAGTTCAAAGCCGAGCGTTTCGAGCAGCGACAGAATCCGCTCCGCGCTCGCGGCCGCGAGGAAGCCCAATCGTTTCGCGTAAAGCACGTCCAGCGCGATGCCAACGGCGACAGCTTCGCCGTGGCGGATTTTGTATTCGGAAAGCTGCTCCAGCTTGTGCGCGGCCCAGTGGCCGAAGTCCAGCGGACGCGCGCTGCCGAACTCGAACGGGTCGCCGCTGGTGGCGATGTGGTTCAGGTGCAGCTCGGCGCAGCGGTAGATGAGCCGCTGCAGGGCGGCCGGCTCGAACTCCACGAGCGCCGCCGCATCGCGCTCGATGGCGTGGAAGAACTCCGCGTCGCGGATGCACGCGACCTTCACGGCCTCGACGTAGCCGGCGCGCCTGTCGCGCGGCGGGAGCGTGGCGAGGAGCTGGAAATCGTTGATGACCGCGAACGGCGGCGCGAACGTGCCGATGAAGTTTTTTTTGCCGAAGGCGTTGATGCCGTTCTTCACGCCCACGCCGGAGTCGTCCTGGCTCAACGTCGTCGTCGGGAGGCGCACGAGGCGCACGCCGCGATGCGCCGTGGCCGCCGCGAGGCCCACCATGTCCAGCAGCGCGCCGCCACCGACGCAGATCAGATACGAGTGGCGGTCAATGTGGTGGCGGTCAATGTGGGAGTGGATGTCCGAGACGTGGAAGTAGGCGTTCTTCACGCGCTCGCCGCCCTCCATGATGATGGGCGGGCAGGGGAGTTCGAGGGTGCCGGCGTGGGCGGAGAAATAATTTTCAATCTCCCGCACCAAACCCGGCTGGGCCAGCGCGAGGGATTCGTCCACGATGACCAGCGCCTTGTGCCGCGCGCGCGCGCCCTCGGCGGCAAGCGTGTCGCGCAGGAGGAGGTTGGCCGGATCGAACACCCGGTGCGTGAAATGCACCTGATGGCGGTAACTCACCCGGACTGTGCGCTCGATGCTGGTCATGGCGGCAATGTGCCAAGTTGGACGGGGAAGCCGCGAGGAAATTTAACGGAACTTTGGTGCCGGTGGCGGGACTCGAACCCGCACGACTTGTTACAGTCCCAGGATTTTAAGTCCTGTGCGTCTGCCATTTCGCCACACCGGCAACGGGCACTCCGAAAACAATGAACGCTGAAAACCCGTGTTCAAGCCGACTTCTCACGATTCTACTTCCAAGTTGCGACTCTTTTAACGCACCACGACTTTAGCCAAGCTTCCGGGCCGCGGGCAATGAAGCCCTCCAGCACGGACGGAAACCTCACGGCTTCGCGGCCTTTAATTCTTTCAGCTTCTCAGCCCAGAATTTCGCCTCGGCGGAGCCGGAGGAGTCGAGCTTCAGAGCTTGCTCGATGTGCTGGACGGCGGCGGCGGTCTGTTTCTGGGCAAGGGCAATTTCCGCGAGGCCGTAGCTGGGCGCGGCGGTGGCGGGCGCGGACTTCTTCGCCGCCAGGTAATCCTGCTCCGCCGGGGCGAACTGGCCGAGCTTGCGGCGGGCGGTGGCGCGGTTGAGGAGCGCGGCGGCGTTCGTCGGCTGCAGCTTGAGGGCGGCGTCGAGCGAGGTGAGGGCTTCCTGGTAGTTCTTGAGCTGGATGTTCAGCGCGCCCTGGTTGACGAGCAGCCGGAAGTTCTTCGGCTCCAGTTTGAGGTGCTCCTCCACGACGGCGAGCGCGCTGGCGTTGCGACCGGAGAGCAGGTAGGCCTTGGCGAGTGTTTCCAGCAGGCTGGCGTCACCGGGGAATTTGGCGCGGGCGTCGAGAAGGATTTTTTCCGCCGCCGGAAGGTTTTTCTTCTGCACCTGAACCATGGCTTTCAAACTCGCGAGCCGGATTTCCGTGGCGGTGTCGGCGGCGTGGATTTTGGCCGCGACTTCCGCCGCGTAATCCGGCAGCGCGGCGCGCAGGAAGATGTCCCCAAGCGACAGGGCATAGGCGGCGTTCGCAGGGTCGAACGCGAGGGCGCGCTGGATTTCGTTGGCGGACTGGCGCAGGAGGTTGAACCGGGCGTAGGACAGGCCGAGGCGGTAGCAGTAACCGGCGTCATCCACCGGGCCGTAGGCTGTGAGCGCGAGGTTCCACGTGGGATGGCGGCGGAAAATCCGCTCCTCGCTGCCCTTGTCGTCCTCGACGGGCTGGCCGCGCAGTTTGCGGTTGGCGCGCTGGTTGATGCGTGCGGCCTCGTTTTCGGGGTTGAATTTCAGCGCGAGATCGAAATACCGCGCGGCGTCATCCACCTGTCCCAGGCGCTGCAAAGTCACTCCCCAGGCGCTGGCGCTCGCGGAGCAGGAGCGTCCGATTTCCAGGGATTCGCCTGCGCGCAGTTTCAGGCCCGGCCCCAGCGCGGTGAGGATTTCACCGGCGCGCTCCCAGACAGTTTGGTTTTCGCGCCACTGCTCCTTGCTGGGCGGCGGCGGGGCGATGGTGTTGGGCGGGTAGATGATTAATTCCGCCGCCAGTCCGGCGGGACGCAGATACGCGGTCTCCAGAAATGGGCGGCCAAAGCTCGGGTGCAGGTAGAACACCCGGTTGCTCCGCGCCAAGTGCGTCACCAGCCGGGCGACTTCGCCCTGGCCGATCAAGTCGGGCACTTCCACGCCCTTGGCAAACGCCGGCCAGTGGCGCGGGTGGAGCTTCTGCAGTTTGCGGTGATACTCCGTGGAGGACAGGAACCGCGTGTCCACCGGCACGAACTCCGCCGACCGCCCGGGCCGGAGGGCGGACACCAGGAGCAAGGGATGCGGCAGGTCGCTCAATATCAGCGCCTCGCGCGCCGGCACGGAATCGGCCAGGTGGCGCGCGTAGAGTTTCAGCGCGGGGCCGTTGGCGGCCCTTACGGGCGGGAGATTTTGCCGCAGCAGCAGGATGGGCGTGGCCAGCACGGCCAGCCCCACGGCCAGCACGACGAGGCCGTTGAGCAGGCGCATCATCGCCGACGGACGTTCCCAGGCCTTGCCCGTGCTGCGGCCAAACACCAGCAGCACGTAGCCGCAGTAATATCCCGCCGCCAGCGCGCCCAGATAATAGAACGTCAGGAACGGCAGGCCGAAGCCCAGGTGCCGCGGGCTGAACGCCGGGTCAAACGCCGCCCAGATCGTCGCGCCCAGCAGGAAGACATGCACGACGCGAAACATGAGGTTGGAAATCACCGAACCGGCCGCGCTCGTCTCGCCGAACGACGCCGGCCAGCGGATGAGCAGGAACAAGGCGGGCAGGATGGACGTGAGCGAGAGCAGCAGCACGCGCCCCAGCGGGAACAGGAACAGGGACTGCCTTTGCACGTTGAGCTCCGTCTTCAACAACTGCCAGAAGCTGGCGCCCGTGTCGCCGCCGAGCTTCGCCGCCAGCGGCAGCGCGAGATACAGCAGCAGACCCACCAGCCCCAGCCCGCCGAACTGCAGGAGAAACTTCCGCTCGAAAAACCCTTTGCGTTTCAACGCCAGCACCGCCGCGAGGAAGAACGGGAAATACACCAGCAGCGCCCAGTTGTTCGTGAGGCCCAGGCCGTAGACGAGCGCCAGCCGCGCCAGCCAGCCGTCCCGGCGCCACACGCGGTATTCCAGCAGGCAGCGCAGGCAGTAGGCAAAAATGAGCAGGTCGAGCATCTCGCCCGTGGCCGAGGTGGCGTTTTCCCAGAAGGTGAGCTGCAGGCCGCACACCGCCACCGCCAGCAGCGGGGGAATCCAGCTTCCCGGCATCGAGAGCAGGCTGTATTCGCTTTTTTCGCGCTGGCGCTGTTCGCGCGTGCGGTCGTGCGGCAGCAGGGCCACCGAGCGCGCCAGCACCCGCAGCGTCAGCGCGGCGCCCAGGGCGGCAAGGAAATTCAGCGTGGGCACCTGCCAGTTTTCCGTGAGGAAGCGGACGGGATAGGTCAGCGCGTAGAGCAGCGGGCGGTCCAGCGTCGGCGACCACCAGTCCCAGCCGGCCACCTTGGCGACGAAGGGCAGGCTGCCGAGCGTCACCCACTGGTTCATCGTCGCGAGGTAGAGCACGAGGCTCGCCGCCGCCACGAGCCACGGCACATAGACCCGCGTGAAATCAGTCAGCGAATTGTCTTTCTCGTCCGTCGGATTCATCGGCCCCCAATTGAAGGCAACGCCGCCCGCTAAACAAGCACGAAGTCTCGTCGCGAAGGAGTGATGAAGGATGAGTCATGAGGCGTGAACGCGGAGAAAACGCCTCCGCCTTCATACCTCATCCTTCATCCTTCAACCGCAGATCCGCCACGCACTCCACGTGCTGCGTCTGCGGGAACATGTCCACCGGCGTCACCTTCACCAATTCATAAGCCCCGCCCGCGCACAGCGTCTGTAAATCGCGCGCCAGCGTCGCCGGATGACACGAAACGTAGAGCACCTGCCGCACGCGCGCCTCCTGCAGCAACTGCATCGCCGACGGCACGCAGCCGGTGCGCGGCGGGTCGAGGATGATCGTGGTCTGCTCGTGCGGAAATTTCTCCAGCACTCCCGGCAGCAACTCCTCCGTCTTGCCTTCGAGATACTCGCCGTTCGCACGCTGATGGCTCAACGCGTTCAGGCGCGCGGCCTTGATGGCCTGCACGTCGTATTCGATGCCCACATACCGTTCCACCAAGTCCGCCAGCTCGATGCTGAAAAATCCCACGCCGCAGTAGGCGTCCACGAGAAACTTGCTGCCGGCATCCGCCAGCCGCCCGCGCACGGCCGCCACCAGCCCCGGCAGCAGCGGGAAATTCGTCTGGAAAAAAGAATCGCGCCCCACCTGCCAGTCATCGGGCATGATGCGCAGCGCGACTTTGATGCCGCCCTTGGGCGGCGGGTTGGCGCGCACCTTCTTGATCTGCTCATTGAGCACCGGCTCGGCGATTTTGCACTCGTCCACGCTGATGACGAACTTGTTGTCGTTCCGCAGGAAGCCCACTTCGAGTTTTTGCTGCGCCTTGTTCCACTGGCTGCGGAGCATGAGCCGGTTGCGGTAGCCGTAGGGCGCGGGGCAGGGGACGACCTCGTCCACCAGCGCGCCCGCGAAGCCGCCGATGCGCTGGAGCAGGTCGGCCACCTGTTTGCGCTTGAGCCGGAGCTGCGCCGGATAGGCGACGTGCTGATACTGGCAGCCGCCGCACTCGCCGTAGTAACGGCACTCCGGCGTCACGCGGTCGGGCGAGGGCGTGACCACTTTCACCAGCCGCGCGCGCGCGAAACTCTTCCGCACCTCGGTGATTTCAACCGCAACCACCTCGCCGAGCAGCACGAAAGGCACGAACACCACCAGTTCATTCACGCGCGCCACGCCGTCCCCGCCGAAGGCGATGTCGGCGATGGTCACGGTGATTGCGTCACCCGGTTTCAGGACTGGCATCTCGGCGGCGATGGTCATCAAGGCGGGCGATGTAACGGCAATGCCCGTCGCGAGGCAAGGGGGAATGCGGTGAGATGCGAAGCCGCCGGGAGCAGTTTGCCGTGGAACTTCTTGCTTTCACTCGCGGTCTGGCGACAGATTCACCGTGACCGTGACAAGCATGAAAACCTTAATCCACTGTGCTGCTGCTGGCGTGCTGCTTGCCGCAGCGGGATGTCAAAAGCCGTCCGCCGGCCCGCCGCCGGTGTTTCCGCCCACGCAGGTCGTGGCCGTGGAGGCGCGCCGGCAGGCCGTCTCCGAAAGCCTTTCGCTCGTCGGCACGCTCGTCGCGAGCGAGATGATCGAGATCAAATCCGAGATCGAGGGCGTGATTCAAGAGGTTGGCTTTGAAGAAGGCGCAACGGTCGAGAAGGGCCGGCTGCTCTTCCAGCTCGACGAAAGCAAGCTTGCGACCGCCGCCGCCGAGGCCGAGGCGAACTTCAAGCTCGGCAGGGCCAACTTCGAGCGCGCCCAGCAGTTGTTCAAGGATCGCACCATCTCGCAGCAGGAATACGATCAGCTCGCCGCGCGCTTCGAGTCAGCGCAGGCCACGCTTGCGCTGCGCCAGCGCGAGTTGAAGGACGCGCGCATCTACGCGCCGTTCGCCGGCGTGATGGGCGCGCGTTACGTCAGCCCCGGCCAGGTCATCAAGAAGGACACCGTGCTCGGCTCGCTTGTGGACATCAATCCGGTGAAGGCCGAGATCAGCGTGCCGGAGCGCTTCGTGAGCCAGCTCAAGCTTGGCCAGAAAATCGAGCTGACGGTCGCCGCGTTCGGACGGCGGTTTCCCGGCGAGGTCTATTTCATCTCGCCGCAGGTGGACACGGCCACGCGCACCGCGCTCGTCCGTGCGCGCCTGCCGAATCCCCGGCTCGAACTCAAGCCGGGGATGTTCGCCAACCTCGATCTCGCACTACAACTGCGCGCCGCCGCCGTCGTCGTGCCCGAGGCCGCCGTGATGATGAACGCCGAGCGCGCGAGTGTTTATGTCGTGGACAAGGATCAGACGGCTCAAATCAGGATGATTACCCCCGGTCTGCGTCAGGCCGGAGTCGTGGAAATCCTGAACGGCGTCGAGGCCGGACAACTGGTCATCGTTGAGGGCGTTCAGAAAATCCGTCCGGGCGCAAAAGTCAAACTTGCGCCGCCCGAAGCGGCCGCCGCCTACTTGCCGAAAGCAGGTGGACAGACGGGACAGCGGGACAACGGGCCGGCTAATTAACTCTTAACTCACCCGCTCACTTTTCCACCTGCGCCAATGTTCCTCCCGCAAGTCAGCATCCGCCGGCCCGTGCTCACGATCATGATGAGCCTCGCGCTCATTTTGTTCGGTTTCATCGCGCTGGAGCGGCTGCCGGTGCGCGAACTGCCGGACATTGATCCGCCCATCGTCAGTGTCACGACGGTTTATCCCGGCGCGAACGCCGCCGTGGTCGAGACCGAAGTCTCCGAGCGGCTGGAGGAGGAAATCAACAACATCGAGGGCATCAAGTCCCTCTCCAGCCAGAGCCGCGAGGAGGTGAGCACCATCACCATCGAGTTTGATCTTTCGCGCGACGTGGATCTTGCGGCGCAGGACGTGCGCGACCGCGTCTCGCGCGTGCGCGGCAAGCTGCCGGAGGCCATCAAGGAGCCGATTGTCGCCAAGCAGGACGCCGACGCGCAGGCCATCATCTGGATCGGCGTGAACAGCGCCGTCTTCTCGCCGCTGCAACTGACCATGCTCGCGGAGAAGCAGATCAAGAACCGCCTGCAAACCATCCGTGGCGTGTCGTCGGTCATCATCGGCGGAGAGAAGCGCTTCGCCATCCGCCTCTGGCTCGACGCCGAGAAAATGGCCGCGCGCCAGATCACCGTGCTCGACGTGGATCGGGCGCTCAAGCAGCAGAACGTCGAACTGCCGAGCGGGCGCGTGGAAAATCTGGACCGTGAGATGACCATTCAGACACGCGGCGAACTCAAGACGGCGGAGGAGTTCAACCAGCTTGTCGTCAAGAACGACGGCGTGAAAATCGTCCGCCTGCGCGACATCGGCGAGGCCCGCGCCGGTGTCGAGAACGAGCGCACCATCGCGCGCAACAACGGACGCCCGTGCATCTTCCTCGGCATCGTCAAGCAGTCCAAGGCCAACACCGTCGAGGTCGCGCGGGCGGTCAAGGAGGAGATAGAACGCGTCAAGCCCACCTTGCCCGCCGGCATCGAGATGGTCTTCAACTACGACGAATCCATCTACGTCGAGAAGGCCATTCACGAAGTCTGGGGCACGCTCGGCACGGCGTTCCTGCTCGTCGTCATCATCATCTGGCTGGTCCTCGGCGACGTGCGCTCGACGCTGATTCCCGCCGTGGCGATTCCGGTTTCGATCATCGGCACGTTCGCCATCCTGCATTTCTTCGGCTACTCGGTGAACTTGCTCACCATGATGGCGCTGGTGCTCGCCATCGGCGTGGTGGTGGACGACGCCATCGTCGTGCTGGAAAACATCCACCGCCACATCGAGGCGGGCATGAAGCCGCTCGCCGCCGCGAAGCAGGGCATGGAGGAAATCGCCTTCGCTGTCATCACCATCACGCTCTCGCTCGTGGTGGTGTTCCTGCCGCTGGCGTTTCTCAAGGGCGCGACGGGCCGGCTGTTCATCGAGTTCGCCGTGGCCATCTGCGGCTCGGTGGTCGTGTCCGCCTTCGTCGCGCTCACGCTCACGCCGATGATGGCGTCGCGGCTGCTCAAGGAGCACGATACGGGCAGGAAATTTTTCATCATCCGCTGGTTCAACGGACTGGTCGGCTGGTTCACGCGCCTTTACACCGCGCTGCTGCGCCCGCTGGTGAAGCTGACGGAAGTTCTTCTCAAACCGTTCCTCGCCGTGCCCGTGCTGGGACGGCCCATCGGTTTTCTTGCCGTGCTGGCCGCGCTCGGCGCGCTGGCCTGGGCGCTCAACGTGCCGCTGCTGAAAAAACTCGAGGGCGAATTCCTGCCGGAGGAGGACAAGGGCCGCCTGCTGTGCTTCGTCTTCGCGCCCGAAGGCTCCACGATGGAATACACCGACCGGCAGGTGCGCGAGATGGAAAACATTTTGAAGGAGGTGCCGGAGGTGCAGGCGTTCGGCTCGGTGATTTCGTTCGCCATGGTCGGCCCCGGCCAGGCGAATTCCGCCATCCTGTTTGTCCGCTTCAAGGACCGTGCCGAGCGCCAGCGCGGCGTGCAGGAAATCGTCAACGGCCCCGGCGGGCTGCGGATGCGGATGTTCAATGAGGTCGAAGGCGCCATCGCCGTGCCGAACATTCCCAAGGCCATCGGGCGCGGTTTCGGCGCAGCCTTCCAACTCGTCATCAAGGCGCAGGACTTGGAGCAGTTGAACAACTACACCGGCGAACTGCTCGGCAAGCTCCGCACGTCGGGCTTTCTCGTGAACGCCCGCTCGTCCTTCGAGGTGACGAAGCCCGAACTGCGCCTCGACATTGACCGCAACCGCGCCGCCGCGCTCGGCCTCTCGATTGAAGATGTCTCGCGCACGCTGCAAATGTTGTTCGGCGGGCTGGACTTGAGCCGAGTGAAGCTCGACGGCAAGGAATACGAGGTCATCGCCCAACTGGAGCGCGCGAACCGCCTCACGCCGCAGAGCCTCGACCGCCTCTACGTGCGGAACAAGGAGGGCAGGCTCATCCAGTTGAGCAGCGTCATCACGCGGCGCGAAGGCTCCGCGCCGAACTCCATCGAGCATTACGACCGCTTCCGCAGCGCGACGATTTCCGCATCGCTGAATGGCGTGCCGCTCGGCGTGGCCATCGAGCGTGTCGAGGACATTTTGAAGGCCGACCTGCCGCCGGGTTTTCTCTACGACTGGACGGGCGAGTCGCGCGAGTTCAAGGACGCGTGGGGTGAGTTCCTCAAAGTCCTTCTCCTCTCGCTCCTCATCACCTACATGATGCTGGCCGCGCAGTTTGAAAGTTTCCTGCATCCGCTCACCGTGATTTTCTCCGTGCCGCTCGCCGGCGTGGGCGCGCTGGGGCTGCTGTGGCTTGTAGATTTTGCCGGAAAGTCCGGCGTGATTGCCCCGGTCAGCGCGATGAACTTGAACCTGTTCAGTCTGATCGGCTTTGTGCTGCTCGTCGGCCTCGTGACGAAGAACGCCATCCTCCTCGTCGAGTTCGCCAACCAGGAGGTCGCGCGCGGCGTGGACGCGCGCCAGGCCATCATCAAAGCCGGCACCGTGCGGCTGCGGCCGATCCTGATGACGGCGTTTTCCACCATCGCGGGAATTTTGCCCATCGCCATCGGCTTCGGCACGGGCGCGGAGAGTCGCCGCCCGATGGGCGTGGCGGTGATTGGCGGAATGATGAGCAGCACCTTCCTGACGCTGTTCATCATCCCGATGGTCTATACCGCCTTCAGTTGCCTCGTCCGCCCGCGCGCCCGGCAAACAGTGGAAACGCCCGGCACCGAAGCTGTAAAGGCGTGACCGAGCGCGCCATCAAGTTTCAAGCAACTTCATCGCGGAGAATCCGCGCGGCTTCCGTTTCGTTGCACAGTTTCTTGTAAGCTTCATCAATGCTCACCACCGCGCCGGAGCCGGGGGCGAAGCCGCAGTCGGGGTTCAAGGTGATGCGCTCGGGCGCGAGGAACTTCAGTGCCTGCCGCACGCGCGCGGCGATGGTCTCCGCCGAGTCAATCTTGCCCGGCGTCACGTCCACGCAGCCAAGGCCGATTTCCAAATCCTCGCGCAGCTCCTTGAACACCGCCATGTCGCCCGCGCTGGGCGTGGTGAACTCCATCGTGAGGTGATGCACCTTCAGCCGGTTCAAGTGCCGGATGATGGGGCCGTAGCCTCCGCCGTGGGCGACTTCGCCCCGCGCGCGTCCGCCAGCGCGACGGCAGAGATGCACGGCAATCTTGATGCCGCTCACGCCGCTGACGACTTCGTTGATCATGTCCACGGCGAACGCGGCGGCGGCATCCGGGTCGGAATACTTCGCGCGCACCTCGGGGTCCACGAACAGGCAAAGATGCGGGTCGTCAATCTGCGCGATGTCCGCCCCGGCGTCGCGGATGAGTTCCAACTCGCGCCGCAGCACCGGCACGCAGGCGCGGACGAAGTCGTTGCGGTTCGGGTAGGCCTTCGCGGACTTCTCGACGCTCCACATGCGTTCGCCGAGCAGCGCCGGCGACGGCAGCGTGGATTTGATAAGCCGCTTCGTGATGGTCTTGAGAAACGTCACTTCGTTCGCGATGAAGCCCGGCGTCTTGGGCGCGAGCCGGTCCACGACCAGCGTGAAGGGCCGGCCATCCGGCAGCGCGCCCAACTCAAATCCGTGCGCCAGCTCGGCGATGACGCCGATGTAGGACTTGCGCCACCACTCGCCATCCGTGAGCACGTCAATGCCCGCGTGCTCCTGCATCGCCACGGCGAAACGCACGGCGGCCTCCATCTCGACTCGGTAACGGTCGGGCGACAGAGGCGGCCGGTCGTTGATGAGGTCGAGCACGAAAGCTGGCCGCGGCAGCGAGCCGACGACGGAGGTGGGAAAGAGAAGTTTGCTCATGGGAAAACAGGTTGTGGAGCCACAGATTGAACACAGATGAAACACAGATTGCCTCTGCCTTCGCTCCCTTCATCTGCGTTCAATCTGTGTTTCATCTGTGGCTAAAAAGTCTTCACTCGCCGCGCCAGTGGCGTTGGGCCAGTTCGAAATCTTCCTGCGTGTCCACTTCCATGTAGCTGCCTGGCGTGTCGGCGTGGGCGAAGGGGATGCCGGCCTCGACCATCTCCTGGAAGAGCAGAATGAGATACGCCTTCTCGAAAACCGCCGCCTCGCGCCACGGCTTGCCCGCGTGGCTCGCGCGCACGCGGTGGAAGTGCTCGCGCAGCCGCTGTGCACCGGCGGGCGTGAACTTCGCGATGCCGGTGTATTCGCCGTGCGCCTCGTGCGGCGGGATGGCGCGATGGACGCGCGTGACGTGACCGTTCCGCACGGTGACTTTCTCGCCGTCATCGGGCGGGTGCTGCGTGCGGTGTTGGTAACGCTCCAGCCAGCGCGTGTCCACCGAGAGCGCGATGTCGCCGGGATGCGCCAGCACGCGGCGGATGACGTCGCTGGTGAAGAGGATGTCCGAGTAGCAGCAGACAAAGCCCTCGTCCATCACGTCCTCCGCGTGCATGAGCGAGGCGAGGATGTTGTTGTGCTCCCAGCCGGCGTTGTGGCGGAAGGTGAACTGCGGGTAGTCGCGCCGCACCTTCTCAATCTGGTAGCCGCCGATGAAGCAGATGTCCGTCACGCCCGCGCCCGCGAAGGCCCGCAGCGCCCAGTCGAGCAAGCGTTTGCCCTGCACTTCGGCGTAGCACTTCGGCGAGTCGGCGGTCGTCGGCATCAAACGCCGCCCGCGCCCCGCCCCGATGATGATGGCTTTCATTCGTGGTGAACTGGCTGTGGATGAAAGCGGTCTGGCCAAGGGTTGGGAAGCGCAAATCCACTTTCATTAGCACCCGGCTTCAGCCGGGTGTCAGTGCCGACGGAGCGGGAAACCGTTTCAACGGTTTTCGTCACGGGAGGGAAGCCGTTGAAACGGCTTCTGCGTTCGTTCGCGTCACACACCCGGCTAAAGCCGGGTGCTAATGAGAGGGTGAGTTTGGAATGCACGGTGATTCTCGATTCAAATTGCTGGCTCATCCCGTTTCCCCTCCGCCTTCCACAAGCACGCGATGATCACCGCGCCCGCGAACGCGCACGCGGCCCAGAACTTCACCGCGAACGGCCAGCCGTGGTCCTGCGCGATGTGGCCGGTGAGCTTGTCGCCCGCCGCCGCGCCCATGTAGCCCATGAAGTTCACGAAGCCCGCCGCCGCCGCCGCCGCGCCGCGTCGCGCGAGGTCCACGGGCAGCGTGCCGACCAGCAGCACCTGCGGCCCGAAGATGCAGAAGCCGATGAAGAAGAGCATCGTCACGCTCGCGCCAAAGCCCCAGTGAATCACCGTGTCGTAGCCGAGCGCCAGCAGGCCCAGCGCAAGCAGCAGCGCCGCGATGACCGGCACGCGTCGCCCGCCGAAGAAACGGTCCGTGGCCCAGCCGGACAGATACGCGCCCGCGATGCCGCCGAAGGGCAGCACGGCGAACTTGAAGGCGTTGGAACTCACGCTGGTGCCCTGCACCTCCAACAAGTGCGTCACGCCCCAGTCGGTGAACCCGTAGCGGCAGGCGTCCAGCAAGCAGAGCGCAACGGCCACGAACCAGAGCGCAGGATTCGAGAGCGTGGTGGCGAGGTTTTCGCGGAAGGAGTTCGGCGTGGTGGGCGGCGGGTGCGCGGCGCTTTGTTCCAACTTGGCTTCCTCCGGCGACTCCTTGAGGAACACCAGCATATGGATCGCGCTCGCGACCAGCAGCCCCGCCGGCACGTAGAGCGCGCCGCGCCAGCCGAACTTTTCCGCCGCCCAGCCCGCGACCACGAAGGTCAGCGCACCGCAAAGCTGGTAGCCCGTGCCGATGATGCCGATGGCGCGCCCACGCTGGAGCGGCGGGAACCAGTTCGCTCCGACTTTCATCGTGGGCGGCCAGCCGAGCGCCTGCACGTAGCCGTTGCACGCCCACACGAAGATGAGGAAATAGAGCGCCGTGCCGAAGCCGAACGCGACGTTCAACCCCGCCGACGCGAGCAGCCCAAGCGCGAGGAGCTTGCGTGGCGGGAGACGCTCGGCGAGCTGGCCGTTGATGAACTGCCCGACGCCATAGGAAAGCTTCAGAGCCATGAGCACCGTGCCGAGCTGGTTTTTGTCGAGGTTGAGTTCCTTGCCGATGCCGGGCAGCGCGACGCCTAGGTTGTTCCGGCAGAAGTAAAACGAACCGTAGGTGAACCACAGCACCCACAGCACGACACGCTGGTGCGAGGAAAAGGCGGCGGGGGCCGGATTGTGGCGAGTGGAATTCAACGCCGGAGAGAAAAGCGGAATCCCTCCGGCGCGTCAACCTCGCAGGACGGGTGACCGTGGGGCGGTTTGCCGGTTGCGGCGGGGCGGGCATCCGCGCGCCGGCTCGTCAGGAGCCTCGCCCCACCCCCGGCGGGCCGGGGACGGCCCGCCCGGCCCGCGCCGCCGAAACTTTCGTTGACAACGGCGGCGGACGGCCTACGGTCAGAGCGTTCCCTTGGGAGACACTGCTGAAGTGGAAAAGGTCAAAGTGCCATGAACTCGATCCAGCGGCTTCGCGCCCCGCGCTGCGCCCACCCTCAACCGGCGCGCTAGGCTTATGCGTGGGGGCATTTCCAGATTCCCGCTTTGCGCCGCCGATGGCGCGGCGCTCCCCGTGCTTGCGCTCCTTGCCGCGCTGCTGCTCGGCGGGCTGATGCCGCTTGTCCCGAAAGCCGGGGCCGCCGATGGCGCGCCCGTCTGGACCAATCTTTACAACGGGCCGAGCAACAATTTTGATTTGGCTCAAGCCATCGCCGTGGACAGCGCGGGCAATGTGGTCGTCACCGGAGCCACTGCCAGTTCCGGTGATGACTTTGATTACGTGACGGTCAAATATCTGGCTGACGGCACGCCGCTTTGGACTAATTATTTCATTGGGCAGGTAGGTGGCTGGGATGTGGCTAGCGCCATCGCGGTGGACAGCGCGGACAACGTGTTCGTCACGGGGTATTCCGTTGGTTCCTACACAGGTAACGACTACGCGACGATCAAGTATTTAGCCGACGGCACGCCCGTCTGGACCAATCGTTACAATACGGCCTGGACCAATTTTGCCAGTGTCACGATAAATGGCGATGACGGGGCCAGAGCCATTACCGTGGACAGTGCGGGCAATGTATTCGTCACAGGGTATTCATCCAGCACTAACAACACTTACCTTTACGATTACGCGACGATCAAGTATCGGGCCGATGGGACACCGCTCTGGACCAATCGTTACAACGGGCCGGATGATAGCGGTGACGGAGCCAACTCCATCGCTGTGGATAGCGCGGGCAATGCATTCGTCGCGGGCATTTCCAAAGGCGACTACGTGACGATCAAGTATCTGGCCGACGGCACGCCTGCGTGGACCAATCGTTACAACGGGCCGGGCAACGGGGATGATACCGCCAACGCCCTCGCGGTGGACAGCGCGGGCAACGTGTTCGTCACGGGAGAATCAATCGGCTCCGGCACGGCGGGCAGCGACTACGCGACCATCAAATATCTGGCCGACGGCACGCCGGCCTGGACGAACCGCTACAGCGGGCAGACCAACGGTGGTGACCTTGCTCGCGCCCTCGCGGTGGACAGCGCAGGCAACGTGGTCGTTACCGGATATTCCGATCGCGGCGACGGCACGAGCAACAACTACGTGACGATCAAGTATCTGGCCAACGGCACGCCGGCCTGGACCAATTTGTATAACGGGCCGGGCAACGGCTACGACAATGCTTACGCCCTCGCGGTGGACAGAGCGGGCAATGTGTTCGTCACGGGAGAATCAATCGGCGGCAACAGTTATGTTGATTGCGCCACGATCAAGTATCTCGCCGACGGCACGCCGGTGTGGACCAACATTTACAACAGTCCGGCTAACTTCAATGACGGGGCTCGCGCCATTGCTGCGGACAGCGCGGGAAACGTGTTTGTCGCCGGGTTTACCATCAGCACCAATGGATACCCCGACTATGTCACCCTCAAGTATTCCGCCCCCACCAGCCCGCCGGTGCCGGTGGCTTTGCCGGGCGGTGACGGGAGTCTTTTCCGTTTCCGCTTCGACACGCTGCTGGGCAAGCTTTACACGGTCGAATACAAGGATTCCTTGAGCGACACGAACTGGCAGGCGCAGCAAAGCCTTCCGGGCGTCCACGCCGCGCAAACGGTGACTAATCTCCCGCCTCCACCTCCCGGCGTCACCACCCGCTTTTTCCGCGTCAAGGAGGAGTGAACTGAACGCCGCCGTCCCATGCCCCGCACGCGCGCCGAGCAAGCCTACGATTACGCCGCGCAACTCTGCGCCCGCGTGCCCGCGTGCCAGCGGGCGTTGCGCGCCGCGCGCGGCGTGAAGAAGGAGCATCTGGTCGCCAACTCCGGCGTCGCCCGCTCGATGGTGTATGACGTCGAGAAGGGCGAATCCATCCCCAGCCTCTTTGTCGTCATTCGGATGGCGCATGGCATGGGCCTGACCTTCGCCCAGTGGGCCGCCGAGCTGGAGCGCGGCCCCCGCAAATAGCCCGCCGCCGACCGTCCGCTATGTCGGACTTCCGCGCCGCGCGGGCTTTGTGTTCCCATCACGGGCGTAACCACCAGCGCCCGCGATGAACGCACACTCGCATATACCCGCAAACCCGGTAGGGACACGCTCCTGCGTGTCCGAAATGGGAGGACGCACGGGAGTGCGTCCCTACCAAGGCGGGCGGGGCGCGGAGGCCCCGGTGGTCTCGCTCGCCGCCCAAAGCGCCAGAGGGCTGGCGCAGTCCAAGACGCTTCGCGAAGGCCGGGCGTCACGGTTCAACGCGCGAGCGTCTTGGACTGCGGCGGCCCTCCGCCGCTCTTCACGGCCCGCGTGGTTGGCTCCTGACGAAACCCAATTGACCCGGTTCCCGCTGCCGGGAGGAGAGGTTGGAGTGTTTCCGGCTCATGTAGCGCCGTCCGTCCCGACGGCGAGTTATCGCACCGTCCCGGTGCGTTTGGAAATCGGACGGCGAGACGCCGCTGTCACTCGCAGGCGTGGACGCCTGCGCTACATACGCCAGGCGGAGGTGGGTTTCCGGCTTTCGGGGGTCGTCTTCGCGGTCAAAAGGGCGGCATTCGGCCTGCCAACCCCGTTTTTCCCGTCCAAATCGCTTCCCCCATTTGCGCCGGGGGTGCCCCCATTTCCGGCGGGGGCGGCACTGGACGCTCCGGGGGTGCCCCCATTTTGTCCGGGGGCGGCGCTGGACAGTGCGGGGGCGGAGTTCCCGCGTCCGGCGAAGCCCCCATTTCCAGCGGGGGAACCCCCGTTCAGCGCGGGGACGCCCCCATTTTGTCCGGCGAAGCCCCCATTTCCTCCGGGGGAACCCCCATTCGCGCCGGGGGTGCCCCCATTGCGTCCGGCGAAGCCCCCGTTTGCGGCGGGGGCGGAGTTCCAGCGGGCGGGGGCACCGCTGGCGCGTCCGAGGGCAGTCCCCATGTCGTCCGACGGTGCCCCCGCCGCCGCCGGCGAAGCCCCCGCCCGCGCCAGCGATGCCCCCTTTGCGGCCAGCGACGCCTCCGCGACGAGGAACGGTGCCACCATTTCAGCCCGCAGAGTCCCCGAAACCCAGGGAGCGGCGACACTCTTGTCGCCTCGTTTCTCCATTCAGAATCACG
>JACRJY010000051.1 GCA_016235585.1 Verrucomicrobiota bacterium
CGGGGTTCAGACGCAAAATCGCCCGCGCCATCCCCGCGCCGTCCATGAACGGCATGAGGATGTCCGTCAGCACCAGCGCGATGTCCTCGCCGTGCTTGGCGAAGAGCACCATCCCGTCCATCCCGTCCACCGCGACCAGCACCCGGTAGCCGTATTGGGTCAGCATCCCCTTGGCGACATCGCGGATTTGCTTCTCGTCGTCCACGAGGAGGATCATTTCCCCGTCGCCGCGCTGGAGCGCCGGCGTGTCCGTGGTGTCCGGCGCCAGGAAGGTCTCCTTGCTCGCCGTGGGCAGGAACACGATGAACTGCGAGCCGCGCCCGACCTCGCTCTTCACCTGGATGAACCCGCCGTGGCTCCGCACGATGCCGGAGACGGTGGAGAGGCCCAGGCCCGTGCCCTTGCCGCGCTCCTTGGTGCTGAAAAACGGCTCGAAGATGTGATCGATCACGTTGGGCGCCATGCCCGTGCCGGTGTCGGCCACCGTCAGCACCACGTAGCTGCCGGGCCGCGCGTCGTGCATCATGCTGGCGAAGCCCTCGTCCACGCTCTGGTTGCGGGCCTCGAGGCGCAGCGTGCCGCCGGCGGGCATCGCGTCGCGGGCGTTGATGCAGAGGTTGAGCAGCACCTGGTGAATCTGCGTGGCGTCGCCCTTGACCAGCCACAGGTCCTTCGCGACATCCTGCTCCAGCCGGATGTCCTTGGGGAACGTCTCGCGCATGATGCCGCCCATGTCCTTGATCAGGTGCCGCACCTGCACGGCCACGCGCTCGCCCTCCACGCCGCGGGCGAAGGTGAGCACCTGCCGCACGATGTCCGCGCCGCGCTGGGCGCTGGCCTCCAGGCCGTCCAGCAGTTCCAGGCCGTCGGCGCTGATGGGTTCGGTGCGCAGGAGGCCGGTGGTCATGAGGATGGGGGCCAGCACGTTGTTCAGGTCGTGCGCGATGCCGCCGGCCAGCAGGCCGATGCCCTCCAGCCGCTGCGCGCGCAGCAGGCGCAGCTGCAACTGGAGCTTCTCGGTGATGTCCTGCTTGATGGCGATGAAGTGCGTGATGTTCCCCGCCGCGTCCCGGACCGGCGTGACGGTCATGTCCTCGGTGTAGGCCGTGCCGTCCTTGCGCTGGTTGTTGATTTCGCCGTGCCACACGTGGCCGGCGAGAATGGTCTTCCACAAGCCCTCGTAAAACGAGGGCGGGTGCTTGCCGGACTTGAGCACGCGGGGATTTTTCCCGACGACCTCCCCGGCGGGGTAGCCGGTGACGCGCGTGAAGGCGTCATTCACCCAGAGGATGATCCCCTGCGCGTCGGTGATGACGATGGAGTTGGCGGCGGCCTTGAGGGCGGCGCTTTGGAGTTGCAACTGGGCCTCGGCCCGCTTGGAGTCGGTGATGTCCATGTAGACGCCCAGCACGCCGAAGACGTTGCCGTCCGCGTCGAGCAGCGGAACCTTGCTGGTCCGCAGCCAGTGGGTGGAGCCGTCGGGCCGGGCCTGCGGCTCCTCGAAGTCGAGCTTGGGCGTCCGGCTCTCCATCACCCGCCGGTCGTCGGCCCGGTAAAGTTCGGCGCTCTCCCGCCACGGCAGATCGTGATCCGTCTTGCCCACGATGGCCGCGGGATGCTCCAGACCCGCCGACTCGGCGATGAGCTTGTTGCAGCCGAGGTAGCGTGACTCCCGATCCTTCCAGAAGACGAAGGCCGGGATGTTGTCGAGGACGAGCTGCAACAGTTCCGTGGCGCGGCGGAGTTCCTCCTCCGCCCGTTTGCGCTCGGTGATGCCCTCGGAGAAGATGATAATGCCGCCAATCGAGCCATCCGCCTGACGCCACGGCCGGATTTCCCAGCGAATCCAGTCGGTCGAGCCGTCGGCGCGGAGAAACTGATCCTCGTCGCAATGCTCGACGGCACCCGCCAGGCAGCGCTGATGAACCTCGATCCATCGCTGCGGGATTTCAGGAAAGACCTCGTAATGACTGCGACCGATGATGGATTGCGTGCCGAGGTGGTAGACATCCATCCAGTGGCGGCTGACGACCAGATACTTCATGTCGCGGTCGAACATGGCGATGGCCGCCGGGCTGTGCTCCGCATAGAGGCGCAGTTGTTCTTCGCGTTCGCGCAGCGCCGCCTCCGCCCGCCGGCGCTCGGTGATGTCGAAAAAGCTCGCCACCGCGCCCACGACCCGCCCCGCGTCCAGCATCGGGTAAGACCAGTATTCCACCGGGAAAGAAACGCCGTCGCGCCGCCAGAAGACCTCGTCGTCCACGTGGGTTCCCTCACTGCGGCGCATGGCTTCATACATGCGGCATTCCTCCGCCGGGTAGGGTGTGCCGTCCGGCCGGGTGTGGTGGATCAACGTGTGGACGTGCCGCCCCAGCAAATCCTCCTCCCGGTCGTAGCCCAGCATCCGCACGCCGGCCCGGTTGATGAAGATACAGTTTCCCTGGGCATCCACGCCGTAGATGCCTTCGACGATGGAATCCAGCAGCAACTGGATGCGCTGCGTGTTCTGGCGCAGCGCCGCCTCCGCCCGCCGGCGCTCGGTGGTGTCGCGCACGACGGTCACCAGATACTCCCGGTCGAGCGAGATGAAGCGGATGTTCACCTCCACGGGGAAGGTCGTCCCGTCCTTCCGGCGGTGAATGCCTTCGGCAGTCATGGAACCCGCCCGTTGGATTTTCTCCACCAACTGCGGCCATGCCGCCGGCCCCACGGTCGGGTCAATGTCGGAGACTTTCAGCTTCAGGATTTCCTCATGGCGGTAGCCCAGGTCGGCGCAGCCTCTCTCACTCATGTCGAGGAAGCGGCCCGTCGCCGGATCGATCACCTCAAAGGCGTCGTTGGAATGATCCACCAGCGTGCGGAACAGTCTGGAGGCCTCCTCCGCGCGCTGGCGCTTGGTGTTGTCGCGCACGATGGCGGTGAAATACAGCCGATCCTCCACCGTGACCTTGGAGAGGGAAATCTCGACGGGGAACTCCCCGCCATCGGCCCGCCGGCAGCTTAAGGGATCGGGCATCCCCGTCCGGCGGCTGGTTTCACCGGTCGCACCGAACGCGCGGACCGCCTCCGCGTAGGCGGCGCGGAAGCGCTCTGGCAGCAGGCGTTCCATCGGCTGGCCAAGCATCTCCTCCGCGCGCCAGCCGAAGATCTGCTCCGCCGCCCGGTTGAAGAGGACGATCCGCTGCGCGTCATCCACGGTGATGATGGCGTCCATCGCGGAGTTCAAGATTCCGGCGAGGCGAACCTGCTGCTCGTGCTCCTTGGCCTCGAGCTGCCGGCGCTCCTCCGCCTCCCGTTCCCAGCGCCGCATCGCCCGGCGCAGGAGCGCGCCCAGCAGCACGGCGGTGACGCCCACGAACGCCAGCCCCTTGTAGAGCTGCAGATGCTCGACCGTCTCCAAATCGGGAATCAACGCGGCCACCAGCCGGTCAGAGAGGAAAATCCATGCGCCCGCCACGAGGGCGTAGATCAGGCTGATGCGCAGCGCCAACTGCCGGGGCTTGCTGATCACAAACTCCCTTTCGCTGAAGCGCCGCCGGGCGCGGACGCGCCGAAGTGTTCATGGTGCCGGGATATGACCCTTCTCCTTGTCGAAGGCTCCGACAGTCCGTTCGGCATTATCCCACCTGATCGCCTTGTTCGATCCTTCTCCACTGTTTTCTTCCCCGCGCGGGCGAAATCCGTGCCCGCACAACCAAACCGTTTGGAAATGCAACGCAGACGTTCCGCGTCCTGAATGTCCTTCGGTTTCTGTAAAGTGATGGATTGCGTATCACAATGCCGGGGGCGCGGCAAGCCCGCAGTTTTTGCGGCGGGAAAAAACGCCCCTTGACACGCCCGGCGGACGGAGTAAATAGGAGGCGGTTTCCGAATTGTTCTTTTTTGGTTTTTGATCCGGGCCGGCGGCACGTTTCTTCAGAGGGTTCCCCACCCTCACTCCTTGGCGTCCGCCGCCCGGATCATTTTTTCCCACCGCCCTGCCAGCTCCCGCGCCGCCGGAGCCCGCTCACCCGCGCTGCCGCCGCGCCTCGTAAAGAAACACCGCCGTGGCACTGGCCACGTTGAGCGAGTCCACGCCCGGAGGCATTGGAATCTCCACCGCGTCGTCGCACGCCGCGAGCACCGCGCCGGACAACCCCGGCCCTTCCGCGCCAAAGACGACGCAGCCGTCGCCGCGCAGATCCATGGCGGAAAGTTTCTTCGAGCCGGGCTGCGGATGCGCCGCCAGGCACCGCACGCCGCGCCCGCGCAGCTCGTTCAAGGTTCTCACCAGGTTGTCCGTCCGCACCAGCGGCTGCGCGAAGATCGCCCCCATCGAGCTGCTCACCGAGCGGCGCAGCCACGGGCTGCAGCACGTCTCGCCCACGATCAGGAAATGGACGCCGAAGGCCACGCAGTTGCGGATGACCGCGCCGAGGTTTTCCGCGCTGGAAATGCTCTCGACGGCGGCCAGCAGCAGCGGGCGCGGGGACGCGGCGAACAGTTCTTCAAAGCTTGGCGCCGGCGGAATCTTCGCGGCGGCAAACGCACCCTGATGCACCTGATAGCCGCTGATCGCCTCCACGATTTTTTTCTCGGCGATAAAAACCCGGAGGTCGTCCGGGCGGGCGCGCAGTTGCGGCCCCAGTTTTTCCAGCCACGCCGGCGTGAGCAGCATGGAGAGAAGAGGATATTGGGCCGCGAGCAGACGCTGCACGACCTTGGCGTTGGTGGCGACGAAGACGCCCGCGCGCTCGTGCTCCTCGGAGCGGCGCAGGGTGCGATACAGCTCCAGCTCCGGCGCGTCGAGCGACTGGATGGTTTCGAGGTGCAGCATCGGGACGCGATTGAAGCGGAAACCCGGAGCCGTGCCGAGCGGGAATTCAGTGCCGCGCTCCAACCGGACGCATCCTGCTGCCCCCCGACCCGACGGGCCGGGCGGAGCGCCGATCTCCGATCCGGCGCGTCTCCGGGGCGCTTTCAATACCTGCCGGGTCGGAGACCGGCGCTCCGGGGGCAGCCCGGATGCGTCCGCTCCAACCCGGCGGTTGCCGGGAAAATTATTTCGTCGCGAGCAGGCCGAGTTCGCGCAGGAACTTCTCTGTCTTCTCCATCGTCTCGTCGTAGAGCGCGCGGTCGAACATCAGGTAGCCGTGCCGGCCGCCGGCGTTCACCACGAGCTCGGAGCGGTTGCCGACCTTGAGCATCGCCTCGTGGAAAAGCTTCGCGCCCTTGAACGGCGTCGTCGTGTCGCCCGTGCCGTGGAAGGTGATCGTCGGCGGGAGGCCGGGCTTCACCTGATGCGCGGGGGAAATCTTCTCCCAATCCTTGCCGCACTTCGCGTTGCCGTAGCCTTCGGTCGAGGTGTCAATCACCGGGAACAGCAGCACCATCGCATTCGGCACGGAGGAAACCTTCGTGTCCTCGCCCGCCTCGTCCACGCCGTCGAACATCGCCGTCGCCGCCGCGACGTGTCCGCCCGCCGAGCCGCCGCTCGTGACGATGCGCTGCGGGTCAATGCCGAGTTCCTTCGCGTGCGCGCGCACGTAGCGCACGGCGGAGCGTCCGTCCTTCACGCACTCGAACGGCGTCACGCCGCTGCCCGCCTTCACGAGCCGATATTCCACGCTGATGCCCACCCAGCCGAGCTTCTGAAAGTGCGCCGCGAAGGGATACATCCGCTTCGGCTCGCCACCCGTCCAGCCGCCGCCGTGAATGGTGATGAAACAGCCGCGCTTGTCCGATGGCTTGAATCCTGCCGGTTCGAAGACGTGCAGCTTCAGCTCGCGCTCACCGACTTTCTTGTAAGTCACGAGGCGCGTCGGCTCCAGTTTCGCGGCCAGTTGCGCCACGGGATCGGAGGTTTTCTCCTTCTTGTCCGCCGCGAGGCCGGTGAATGCCAACGCGAGCAAGGCGCAGAGCGTGCGGGTGACTGGCTTCATTTGGGATTCCATGTTTGAGGCCGGATGCTCGGTGTTTCCCGCCGCCCGTTCAAGCGGGGATTTTCGGGAGGGTGCTTCCGCGAATGCCGGGAGCCGGACGCCGCGCCCGACCCGGCGGGTCGCCGGGTTACTTCAACTCACGAACGCGGATGTTCTTCAGTTTGACCGTCATCGGCGGGCCTTGGTGGATCTGCAACCCGAGCAGACCGGTCTTGCGAAAGTTTGCCGCGTCTTCATCCACCGCCACGCTCATCACGCGGCCATCGAGGATGTGAACGAACGTGTTGCCGCGCGCGATGATGGTCATTGAGTGCCACGCGGTCGCGTCCTTGATGTGGCTGAAGGCTTCCTCGGTGGTGGCGAACTTCACCTTGTCGAGCGTCGCCTTGGCGCGCTTGTCCTTCGTCTTCGTCGCGTCGGTCAACGGCTTCACCGTCACGTATTCGCCGGGGTAGGCCATGAACATACGGCCGTTCTCCTCGAAGAACATCCCGGTGAAACGGTTCGTGTTCTCGAAGTCCGACTGGTAGCCCTTGAGCACGAAGTCCGGCAGGCGCTCGCTGCGATATTGCATCCCGGAGTTGCCGCCGACGCATTTGTAGTCGAAGCGCAGTTCGAAATCGCCGAACTCCGCCGCCGTGTAAATGAGGAAGGTGTTTTTCTGGAGCGGATTGGCCGCCGTGGTCTCGGCGTGAATCAGACCGTCCTTCACGGAGAAAATCTCCGACCGGCCCTCCCAGCCGGCGAGGTCTTTGCCGTTGAAGAGGCTTTTGAAGCCGGGTTCCGGCTCGGCGGCGCGGGCCAGCGTGAAGGTCAGGAGGGCGGCGGTCGCAAGCAAAGTGGCGGCATATTTCATGGTTTCATTCCAGTTGAGTCGTGCCATGCTACGGAACCACGCCGCCCGCAGCTACACGATTGGAGGCGACTTCTTTGCGTTGCGTGACAATGCGGCGGGTTGGGCTTGCGTTGCGCGACGACGATTGGTTTAACGCTTGGAAGCAACCGCGCCCTTTGCCATGAAAGTGACCTATCATCAGGTGACGTCCACGCCGCAGGAATCCCTCCGGCTGCTCGAACTGCGCGGGCCGAGCTACCACTGCACCTGGCATTTCCACCCGGAGTATCAGCTCGGTCTCGTCATCAAGGGCGCGGGCCATCGCATCGTCGGCGACAACATCGGGCCGCTGGAGGCCGGCGAGGTCTCGCTGCTCGGCCCGAACCTGCCGCACGCCTGGCAGTTCGATGAACCCGCCACGCGGCGCGACCGCGAACTCCATTGCGTCATTGTCTACTTCAACGAGGACTTTCTTGGCGCGGATTTTCTCAAGCGCCCGGAGGTCGAGCGCATCCGCCGCCTGCTCAAGCGCGCCGCCGTTGGCCTGCAAGTGCGCGGCAAAACCCGCCGCGCCGCCGCCGCGCTGCTCCAGGCGATGCCGTCACACGAAGGCTTCCAGCGCGTGCTGGATCTGCTCCAACTTCTGCACCTGCTGGCCGGCTCGGAGGAGCTGGTGCCGATTTGCAGCGCGGGCTTCCTGCCCAGGCTGCCCGACCAGCGCGGCGAACGTCTCCGCAAAGTCTGCGAGCTGATTCAGGAACGCATCGCCGAGCCGATTCATCGCGACGAAATCGCCCGGCTGGCCCATTTCAGTCCCAGTGCGTTCAGCCGTTTCTTCAAGGCGCGCACCGGGAAAACCTTCCACGACTTCGTGACCGAGCTGCGCATTGGCCGCGCCTGCCGGCTGCTCGCGGAACAGGAGATGAACGTCACCGAGGTCGCGCTGGCCTGCGGCTTCACCAACGTCGCCAGCTTCAACCGGAGCTTCCGCCGCACGAAGAAAGTGAACCCGACCGAATTCCGCAAACGGATGCCGGCGCTGAACTGAACGCACCCTCATGAACAACAAAGCACCGCTGGTCATCCTCCTCGCTCTCGCGATGAGCGTATCCCTTGCCCGCAGCCAGGAGGTGTTCCGCGAGGTCACCTACAGCTACGGCGCGCCGCCCACCACGCATTTCGCGGAGCTTGATCCCGACACCAAGCGCGTCTTCACCGGCGAGCACGCCGGCATGGCCAAGATGAAGCGCCATGTGCCCAAGCCGCTCACGCTGGATCTCGTCGGCGCGACGCGCGCGGAGTTGAGCGCCGAGTATTGGGGCGGGCACATCGGCACCGCCGGGCAGCGGTTCCGTGTCAACGATCACGACTGGATTGATCTGCCGACGCTGTCCGGCACGCCGACGGAGCCGCAGCGTTTTCACCGCGTGCTGCTCGGCAACAACGCCGCGCCCATCCCGCTCGCGCAACTGGTCAAGGGCGAGAACGTGTTCCGCTTCACCGCCGGAAAGCAGGTCGCCTTCAACAACGACTGGGGCTTCTACTGGATCTACGACTTCACGGCGCGCCTGTTTTACGATGCCGGGAAGAAGCCGCACCCGGCCGGTGAGATGACATCGCCCAAGGAAGGCTCGACCTTCGGCGACACGCTCCGGCTCGAAGTGAACGCGACCAGCCCGAACGGCGCCATCGCGCGCGTCGAGTTCATCGGCGAATACGACGACTTCGACTGGGACGGCGACGGCGTGTGGCGCGAATGGCAGTATTCGACCCATCACGGCGTGTTGCAGCATCACCTCGGCACGGTCACGAGCGCACCGTGGCGCGTGAAATACGATGCGCGCTGGCTGCCCGATCAATCGCAGGCCATCCGCGTGCGCGCCCGCATCACGGACATCACCGGCATCACTTATCTCACGCCGCCCATCGGCAACCTCGAGCAGAAGCGCGCCCATCGCGGCGTGCGCATGATCAAGTGCGACGTGGTGCCCGAGAAATGGATGTCGCGCGCGGGCAAGGAATCGCCCAAGGGCAGCTTCGTGCTGAAGGAGAGCGATCTGGCCGGCGCGACCTTCGCGCGGCTCGTGCTCTCGACGTGGAGCGGCGACGTGGAGGACACCAGCATCCACGAGCTGCGGCTCAACGGCGAGCGCCTGGCCAGCCGCTTTGGCGAGTTTCACAACTACGACGTGGACGCCTTGGAAGTCCCGCTTGCCCGCCTCAAGCCCGGTCGCAACGAGATCACCCTGTTCTCGACGTTCATGGGCCACATGTTCGAGATCAACTGGCCCGGCCCGGTCCTGCTCATCGAATACAAAAAATGAGCGGGCAGCCGTCATCACGTCGCGCCACTCGGAGCGATGCCGTTGAAGTTTTCCTTCGCGTTAACGCAGAGACGCAGAGGACGCGGAGGAACGCAGAGTGAAGCCACCCCAACCGCGTTCACTTTGGGTGGCCTTGGCCGGTTGCTGCTCCGCGCGACTCTGCGTCCTCTGCGTCTCTGCGTTGAAAATGAGCGTCCCGACTTCATCTGCATCGTGCCGGTTTAGCAGGCGCCTCTTCCTCGGCACACTGGCGTTGCTGAGTGCGCTGACTTGCGCTCGCGGCGTGACTATCACGGAGGCGGAACATGAAGGGCGAGCGCAGTTCAAGGTCGTTACGGTGAGCGCCACTTATTTTTTTGACCGCGCGGGCGGTGGTTTTTCACGGCTCCTTGACCGCGACGGCAAGGACTGGATTTCGTTTCGCAAGGAGCCGCTGAAGGAAGTCCCCGCGTCTGCTGCTGCGGGTTTTCGCGGCATTCCCAACTCGGTCTTCGGCAAGGACAACCCCGACGCGGGCGCGGGGCATCCGGGCTTTGACCAGTGCAAGAGCGCGCTCGCCGGCGGCGACATCATCCGCACCGTGAGCAAGAGCGGGCGCTGGGCGTGGACGTGGCGCTTCACCGAGACGAACGCGGTGTTCACGATGGAGAAGGCTCCCGCTGAAGTCGCCTGGTGGTTTCTCTATGAGGGCACCATCGCCGGGCGCTGGTCGCCGCGCACGCACTACTGGGGCACCGACTCCGGCGGGCCGCGCCGCGAGACGACAGACAGCAAGCGCCAGCTCTTCGAGCAATGGCGCTGGGCTTACTTCGGCGATGACCAGTCGCCGCGCGTGCTCCTCGTGGCGCAGATGGAGAAGGATGAACTGCCCGACACGCTGTGGTTCATGGGCAGCACCCGCGCCGGACTCGAAGCGCCCGACGGCATGGTGGTCTTCGGCTTCGGGCGTGGGCCGGGCGGCAAGCCGCAGTTTCGCGGCGCGGGGCAGCGCTTCGTTCTTGGCCTTGTGGAAGGTGCGGTCAAAGACGCCTCCGTCCACGCGCAACTGGCACAAGCCGCTGACCGATGGTTGCAACAGGCGTCCAAACCGCCCTCCCCTCCCGCGTCGGCGAACTCCCCAGCTAAACCATGATTCGACCCACCACTCCAAGCCGCATCGAGAAGCAGCCCCGTCGGTTGAGACTCGCGGTGTTTCTCTGCCTGCTCTCCCTTCTCCACGGTTCCCTGCACGCGAGCGAAACTGCGATGCCGGATGCGAACGGTCTGACGCACTGGCTCTACACGCCGACCGAGAAACCGGTTGTCGGAAAAACCTACTGGCTGGTGGTCGGCGTCCATGGCGCGGGCGGGACCGGCAAAGGAGCCGGCGGCGTCGCGGCGTGGGCGACCGAGTTCGATGACGTGATTGTGCTCGGCCCCAGTTTCGAGCACCCCAAACGCGATCCCAATGCACCACGCCCGGCCACGATGCCGCGCGATATTTTCCAAATGAGCGGCCCAACCCACGAGGCGAAGCTCTCGGAACTGGTCGCCCAGGTCCGCAAGAAGTGGAACCTGCACCCGAAAATTGTCCTGCACGGCTTCTCCGCCGGCGCCCAATTCTCCCATCGGTATGCCTTTCGTCATCCTGAACTCGTCGCGGCCGTCTCCGCGCACTCGGGAGGGTCTTGGGCAAAACTCGACGGTGACGACCACATCAACCCTGCGGCAAAACACATTCCCTTCACCGTCAGTTGCGGGGAGGACGACCGGGGCTCCGGCGGGCCGCCCGGCACCCCGCCACGCATCGAGGGCGCACGACGTTTTGCCGGGCAGTTGCGCTCGCTCGGCTTTGCGCTGGAATTCAAGACCTGGCCCGGCATCGGGCACCAACAAACGCCCGATGCAAAAGCACTCGGACGTGCGCTGTTGGAAAAAGTGCGGAGGGCGCAATGACCGGCGGGACGCAGGCAGGCCCCGCCGTTTGTGCGGGTCAAGGTGAGGAATCGAACCGTCCTGCCCTCCGCACCGGGCGAGCAATGAGCATGAGAGCCATCCGCTTGAACTTCTGTGTCGCCGCTTTGCTCGCGCTCGCCGTGGTGGCGCTGCGCTGCGCCGCCGCCGAGCCGGCGATTCGCGTCTCGGACGTGACGCTCTTCGGCGACATGGACTGCTTCAAGGTCGAGACGCCGAACGCGACTTATCTCTACGGCAAGCGCGGCGCGGGCTTCGCCAGCATCCTCGACCGCGACGGGCACGACTGGATTTCCTACCGCCACGGCGGGCGCTCGGCGGGCGAGTATCGCGGGCTGCCCAAGTGCGGCCAGCCGGTGAAGTATTTCCACTGCGGCTACGGCTTCGGCCAATACACGAACGGCAACTGGTTCACTTCCAACGTCACGCTGCGCGGGCCGGGCCATGTGCGCATCCACTCGGAGACGAAGAACGGCGAGGCGGCGTGCGACTGGGATTTTTTCCCGACGCACGCGACGCTGACACTGCTGAAGATTCCCGGGAACTACTGGTTCATCTACGAAGGCACGCCGGGCGGCGCGCTCGACACGGCGGAGGATTTTGTCATCCGCCCGCACGGCCATCGCACGCCGTTGAGCCGGCCCTGGGTGGAAGCTGTGCCGTGGGTTGCCTTCGGCGCGAAGGAATCGCCGCACGCGTTCCTGCTGGTGGACCATCAGGCTGACGGCGCGGACGCCAGCTACGCCCCGTGGCCCTACACGCCCAGCGCACGCGAACCGATGCCGCTGATGACCGTTTTCGGCTTCGGACGGCCCGGCTGGGATGACCCGAAGCAGCACACGCCGCCGCTGTCGCGATTGCCGGCGAAGTTCAGCATCCGCTTCACCTCCGCCACTGAGGCGGCGGCCATCGAGGCCGAGGTGAAACGCATCCGCACGCCGGCCACCAAGACCGGTGCCGCCACAATATCCCCGCGGCCGGCCATCGCCGTGTGGTATGGCGACGAGCAGCACTTTGGCCGCCTCGGCGTTCCGCAGAAGTGGGTCAACATCCTTGGCCGCGTGAGCTCACCCGGCACGCTCGCGACCCTCCAGTATTCTCTCAACGGAGCCGCGCCCGTGCGGCTCTCCGTCGGGGCCGACGGCTATCGCCTCGCCCGCCAAGGCGACTTCAACGTGGACCTCGACTTCGATGCGTTGCGCGACGGAGCAAACACCGTGGACCTCATTGCCACCGTCGCCACCGTCCAGCGCGTCGAGCGACGCGTAATCGTGCATTGCCATCGCGGCAACGTATGGCCGCTGCCCTACGCGGTGGACTGGAGCAAGGTGCGCGCTATCACCGACGCCGTGCAAATCGTGGACGGCCATTGGCAACTCGCCGCCGATGGCGTCCGCATCCTCGACCCCTACTACGACCGCATCCTTGCCTTCGGTGACCGCACGTGGACGGACTACACCGTGACCGTCGCCGTCACGTTTCACAGCTACGCCCCGCCGCTCAAAGGCCCGCCCACTCACGGAGTTTCGCACGCCGCCATCGCCGCGCGTTTCCCCGGCCACTTCGCCGACCAGAAGCAGCCCCATGTGCAATGGTATCCGCTTGGTGCCGTGGCCGAGTTCCGACTCGGGGAAAAGCTCGAGCAAAGTTCCTGGCGCATTTTCCACGGTGGCAGCGCAAGCAAGCGGGCTTCCCAAGCGGTCGAGCCGCAGCCGCGCCTCGTCGAGCTGGGCATCCGCTACCGGCTCAAGCTCCGCGTGGACACCCTGCCCGGCAGCGCCGCTCGCTACCGCGTGAAGTCCTGGAAAGACGGCCAGCCCGAACCTGCCGCCTGGGATTTTGAAACCACCGAGGAACGCGACGCCATCCCCGCCGGCGGCGCGCTCGTCGTCTCGCACAACACGGACGTGACCATCGGCAACCTCTCCGTGAAACCCAATGACACAGAAAAGTAAGAAGCCACGCCGCGCCATCTGGGGCCGCCGCCCGCTGCTCGCCCTGCTGTGGGCCGCCACGACCGTCTTCGCGTCTGCGGCGGAATTGCCCGCCGGCTTCGTGGAGGAAAAACTCCTCGACGGCATCAATGCCGGCACTGCCATCGCCTTCGTGCCGGACGGGCGCATCCTCGTTGCCGAGCAGACGGGGAAGCTGCGCGTGATTAAGAATGGCAAGGCGCTGGCCGCGCCGCTGCTCGATTTGACCGCGCGCGTGGACAGCTATTGGGAGCGCGGTCTCCTCGGCGTGGCCGTGCATCCCGACTTCCCGCGCACGCCGCACTTGTTCGTGCTCTACGTCGCCGCGCAGCCGTATCCGCATCATGTGTTGAGCCGGTTCGCGATGCTGGGCGACACGGCGCAAGTGGACAGCGAGCAGATTCTCCTCGAAGGCGACGACCAGTCGAAGCGGGGCGGCAAACATCCCGCCGGCCACCAGGGCGGGCCGCTGCGTTTCGGGCCGGACGGCAAACTCTACGTCGCCCTCGGCGAGCCAATCATCCCGAGCGATGGCGAATGCACCTCGCAGAAGCTGGACACGCTGTCGGGAAAAATCCTGCGCCTCAATCCCGACGGCACCATCCCGGCGGACAACCCGTTCCACGCGCAGACCACGGGCAAGTATCGGACCATCTGGGCGATTGGCCTGCGCAACCCGTTCGGCCTCGCGTTCCAGCCGGAGACGGGCCGCCTGTTCGAGACCGACGTGGGGCAGACCTCGTATGAAGAGGTCAACGAAATCGTGCGCGGCGGGAACTACGGCTGGCCGCTGGCGGAAGGCATGTCCTCAAACGCGGCGTTCAGAAATCCGCTCCACGCGTATCCGCCGGTCATCGGCCGCAGCATCGTGGGCGCGACGTTCTATCCGCGCGCACTTCCCCAGACGCCAGACGCCATTCCCTATCCGGCAATGTGGCGCGGCAAATTCTTCTTCGCCGACTGGGCCGCCCGCTGGGTCAAGGCGCTCGACCCCGACGCGCCGACGAACGTGGTCACGTTTGCCAAGGGCTTCAACGCGCCCGTGGCCGTCGAGGCCGCGCCGGACGGCTCGCTGCTCGTGCTCAATCGCGGCACCATCTGGCGCGACGGGAAAAAGTTTGCGACCAACAGCGGCTCGCTCGTGCGCATCCGTTACGTCGGCGCGGGCGGCGCGGCCCAACCGACGCAGTCGCCGCCGATTCCGAAACGTCTTTCCGAAACGGGCGCCTTCGCCTCGCTCCGGGAACTGCGCCCGCGTGATGGCTTCGTGGCTTTTGAAATCAACGCGCCGCCGTGGCAGCCCGGCGTGCGCGGGAAGCGTTGGATTTCCCTGCCGCCGGGCCAGACCATCAAGTTTTCTTCCGACGGCGAGTGGGAGTTCCCGGTCGGCGCAGTCATCGCGCAGCATTACGAGCTTGAGGCGACGGGCGCGCCGTTCGAGACGCACCTGATGTGGTTCACCGGCCCGCGCCTCTGCCGCGCGGCCGCGTATCGCTGGGCAGCGGATGGCCGCGAGGCCGTGCTGGTCGAGGACGCGGAGATTGCGCCCGTGCCCGGCGCGTCGAGGCGTCAGTGGTTTTCGCCGGGCGTCGAGGAGCAGTTGAACCTCGACTTCGTGGTCACCGGTTTCCTGCTGCCCGTGAATACGCGGCAACTCAACCGGGACGGGCAATTGCAGAGCTGGAACGCGCGCGGCTGGTTCACGCCGAGACTGCGCGCCGAAGACTTGGCCAAACTCCCGCGCCTCGCGCCGCTCGACGAAACATCAGCATCCGCCGAGCTGCGCGCGCGCTCCTACCTCGACGTGAACTGCTCCGCGTGCCACCGGCCCGGAGGCCCCTCGCGCGGCTTCTTCGACGCGCGCATCACCACCCCGCTCGCGGAGCAGAAGCTGCTCGGCGGCGAGCTGATGGCCGGCGACCTCGGCATCGCGGGCGCGCGCGTCGTGACCCCGGGCCACCCCGACAAGTCCGTTCTCCTGCTCCGGCTCCAGCGCAATGACGCCTTCCGAATGCCGCAAGTGTCGGTGAACGACGAACCTTCCCCGGCCTTGCCCGTGCTGGCAGAATGGATCCGACAACTCAAATCCCCATGAACCAACGCCTCGCCTCCCTTGCCTTCAGTCTCGTCGTCTTCGGCAGCCTGCCGCTGGCCGCGCAACTCCCCACCGCGTCGCCGCGGAGTGCTGGCTTCGACCCCGCCCGCCTCGACGCGCTGCATTCCTCCATGGACCAGACCGTCCGCGACGGCCAGCACGCCGGCGTGATCACGCTGCTGGCGCGCGACGGGAAAATCGCCGACGTCCGCGCGCACGGCCACCGCGACCTGGAACAGAAGCTGCCGATGCAGCGCGACACGATCTGCCGCCTCTACTCGATGTCGAAGATCGTCACCAGCGTGGCCGTGCTGGTTCTGTTCGAGGAGGGCCGGTTTCAACTCGACGAACCGGTGGCGAAGTTCCTGCCAGAGTTGGGGGAACTCAAGGTGATGACCGGCGGCACGGCCGCGTCGCCTCAACTGGAGCCGCTCAAAACCCCCGTGACCCTCAAGCACCTGCTCACCCACACCAGCGGGCTGATCTACGACTTCGACGGCGGCGACGCGCTGCACCAGCTTTACCAGCAGGCGCGGCTGTGGGATTCGCCGTCGCTCGCGGAATTCACGTCCCGCGTCGCGCGGCTCCCGCTCCGGCACCAGCCCGGCGACGCGTTCACTTATGGCATCAACACCGACCTGCTCGGAGCGCTGATCGAGCGCGTGACGGGGCAGTCGTTTGGCGAATTTCTTCAGGCGCGCGTCTTCACGCCGTTGCGAATGAAGGACACCGGGTTCGACGTGCCGCCGGAAAAACTGGGCCGGCTGGCGAAGACCTACAAACTCGGCGAAGGCGGGCGGTTGGTCGAGGCCGAGCCGATGCTCGGCGTGCGGCCCGGGCCGGGCCTGGAAAGCGGCGGCGCTGGGCTGTTCTCGACCGTGGACGACTACGCTCGCTTCGCGCAGATGCTCCTCAACGGCGGCACGCTCGACGGCCGGCGCGTGCTCGGACGCAAGACGGTCGAACTGATGACCGCCAACCACCTGCTGAACCTCGCCGAGCCGAGCCACGCGTTCAGCCGCGCGCAGGGCTTCGGCCTCGGCGTCGAAGTGCAGCGGGAACTCGGGCGCGGCGCGCTGCCCGGTTCACCCGGCGCGTTCGGCTGGTATGGCGCGGCGACGACCTATTGCCGCATTGACCCGGCGGAACGCACGGTGGCGATCCTGTTCGCGCAGCACTTCCCCTTCAACCAGCACAACCTGTTCGGACGCTTCGCCACCGGCTACTACTCGGCGCTGAAGTAGGCTGGCGGACAATCGCGCCCCGTCCTTGAGCGGTCGGAGCCGGCGGACAGAGCGGATTCAGGAGAGAATTTCCCGGATGACATTTCCATGCACGTCCGTGAGCCGGAAGTCGCGCCCGCCGAAGCGGTAGGTGAGCTTGGTGTGGTCAATGCCGAGCAGGTTCTGGATCGTCGCGTAGAGGTCGTAAATCTCGCAGCGGTTCTCCACGGCGTAGTAGCCGAGATCGTCCGTCGCGCCGAAGACAGTGCCGCCCCGGATGCCGCCGCCCGCGAGCCAGAGGCTGAAGCCAAACGGATTGTGATCGCGCCCGTCGCTGCCCTGCGAGAACGGTGTGCGCCCAAACTCGCCGCTGAAAAGAATGAGCGTCTCGTCGAAGAGTCCGCGCGCCTTGAGATCGGTGATGAGGCCGGCAATGGGCTGATCCACCTGGCGCGCCATGATGCCGTGGCCCTTCTCCAACTGCCCGTGCTGGTCCCACGGATTCGGCCCCTGCCCCGCGCCGATGTTTTGCGAGAGACAACTCAACTCCACAAAGCGCACGCCGCGTTCGATGAGCCGCCGCGCGATGAGCGCCTGCTTCCCATAGGCCACCGTCGTCTCGAACTTTGAGTCGAGGCCGTAAAGCTTCTTCGTCGCCTCGCTCTCGCCGCTGAGGTCGCACAACTCCGGCACCGCCGTCTGCATCCGGTAGGCGGTCTCGTAATTCTTGATGGCCGCCTCGATCGCGCCCTCGCCCGCGCTCGCCGCGAAGCCCTCGTCCATCGCACGGATGAAGCCGAGCCGTTTCTGCTGCAACGCATCGCTCTCGCTGGGCTTCACGTTTGCAAGCGCCGGCTGCTCGTCCACGCGGAAGATGCTCGCCTGATGTTGCGCCGGCAGATACCCGCTGCTGAACAGCCCCACGCCCCCGTGCGGCGCGACGGCCCCGCCGCTTTGCAACACCACGAAGCCGGGCAGGTCGCGGTTCTCCGTGCCGAGGCCGTAGCTCATCCACGCGCCGGCGCTCGGATGCCCGCTGAACGGAAAGCCCGTGTGGAAGAAATAATTCCCCTGCGCGTGCTCGTTCACCTTGCTGGTCATCGAGCGAATCACCGCGAGGTCGTCCGCCAGTTCCGCGATGCGCGGGAACAGGTCGGTCATCACCACGCCGCTCTGCCCGCGCGGCTTCGCCGTCCACGGGCTGCCCATGATGTTGCCGTTCTGGTTGAACATCGTGGGCTTCACCGGCACCGGCATCGGCTGGCCGTGGCGTTTCACCAACTCCGGTTTCGGGTCAAACGAGTCCACGTGCGAGACCCCGCCGCTCATGTAGCAGAAGATGACGTGCTTCACGCGCGGAGTGAAATGCGGCCGGCCCAGCACTGGCGCGGCACCGAACGCCCGGTCATTCATCAACCCCGCCAGCGCGAGCGAGCCGAAGCCGAGCGAGCAACGGCGGAGCATCTCGCGCCTCGACTGCGAGCGATGGATGGATGAAGGCAGTGTGTTCATGACGGACTTAACGAATGTAGATGAACTCTTTCAAATTGAACAGCGACTGCGCGAAGTCGCGCCACACTTCTTCATTCGCCGCCGCCTGTCCTTCAGCCGCTTCGTGGTCACGCGCCAACTCGACCAGATACCGGCGCGAGTTCTCCAACTCCGCTGCGGAAGGCTGCCGAGCGAAAGCCTGCTCAAACATCCGCCGCACGCGCGTTTCCGCGGTCGCCCCGCCGGCCCGTTGCATGAGCGACTTCGCCCAACGCTCCGCGCAAAAAATGACGAACGGGTCGTTGAGCAGCGCGAGCGATTGCGCCGGGACGTTGGTCACGTCGCGCTTGCCCTGCGTCGTGAATGGCTTGGCGGCATCAAAGATTTCCAAGAACGGACTCAAGCTCGTCCGACGGATCGCCATGTAGACGCTGCGGCGCTTCTGGTCGCCGATGCTCACAGGTTTGCCGAACATCGTGGCATCCAGTTCACCCGACACCGCGAGCAGCGAGTCACGAATGGCCTCGGCTTCGAGCCGGCGCACGCGGAAGTGCGAGAGCAGTTCGTTGCCGGGGTCCACATCGCGCGACCGCGCAGAGGGTTCGCTGCTCATCTGCCACGCGCGCGAGATAACGAGGAAGCGGATCATTTTTTTCGTGGACCAGCCGTCCTCCACGAACTTTGTCGCGAGATAGTCCAGCAACTCCGGGTGCGTGGGCTTCTCGCCGAGTCGGCCGAAGTTGTCCACCGTCGGCACGAGGCCGCGCCCGAAAAGCTGATGCCAGAGGCGGTTCACCATCACGCGCGCGGTGAGCGGGTTGGTCGGCGACGCGATGGCCTCCGTGAGTTCGAGCCGGCCACTCGTTTGGAGTCCACGCTTTAGCGTGTCCGCGCTCCCGGCAGCCTGAAGGCTGGACACCGAACTAGCCCCCAGCACCTGCAAATACCCGCGCGGCACTGTGTCGCCCGGCTTCGTGTGGTCGCCGCGCGGCATCAGCGGCGCATCGAAGGCGAGCGTCTCGATGACTCCCGGAGCGTGACGTGCGGGAGGGATTTCGTTCTCCAAACGGCGACACTCGGCCACGAGTGGCGCGATGGAAGAGAGTGCCGCCGGCGTGTTCGGCAGCAAGCCGCGCCGCACGGCGAAGTCGAGAAGCGCCCGCTGCGGCTCGTCCAAATTACCCTCGCGCCACGCCTGCACTGCGTCCTTCGCCAGCACCCCGTAACGCGCGGCAAGTTCCGCCGCCGACTTCGGCGCCAAGCCCGCGTGCAGCAACGCCGTCACCGCATTCGGCTCGCGCAGCGGCTCCTTGTTGTCGTGGAACACCACGCGCTCCACGCCGAAGAATGACCGCCCACCGGCATTCGCTTCCGCCTTTTTCTTTCCCGCGATGGGCCGCGTCAGGTCATCCACCGTGCCGAACTCCAGATAGGCCCACGAGCCTTTGCGGTAATTCGTGTCGAGGCGGACCCAGCCCGGCTCGTCCTTGTCGAGCGTGGCTTTGGGGAAAATCGGGTTACTGCCCAGCGGATAATTGTCCACGATGAGCCGCACCATCGCGCCGCCGCCGCCGAGCGCGCGCACGCTGATCCAGTCCGAATCCACCTTGAACCGTGGCGAGGTGAACAGCCCGCCGTGCTTTTGCGAAAGCGCGTGTGAGTAAACTCCCGCCGCATAGATGCCGCTCACGATCCGCTCGCCATCCGGTTCGAGCGTGAACTCCCCTGCCCCGCTGGCGCGCGCGGGGAGATTCACGCCGGAGCGGAACCACTGCGCATCGTCGCCCGTCGCCAGGTTCCAAATGGTGCGATGATCCGCCACTTCCGTGCGCGTCGCTCGCGTCGCCACAAAGTCCGCCCATGCCTTGCTGAATTCCGCATCGCTCACGCGGCCCAGCTTCGCCCACGCATGGAGCGGATTCGCCTCGTCTCGCGCGGCCTCCGCCAGAAGATCGGACGGCGAGCCGGTTTTCTTCCGGTCATCCAGTTCCTGCCGGCTGATGGCGAGGTCGCGCTTGAGAAACTCGCGGCGCGCGCGTTCTTCGGGCGTCAGCACGCGGCTCAATTCCGCTTCGTTCACACCGGCCGGCCCGGCGCGGAACGATTCGGCAATCTCCTTCGCGCTCAACGCGCGGTCATACAGCCGCGCCTCGTCCAACTCGCCCGCGAGATACGCCCGCCCGCCGCCGGTATGGCGGCGGCCGAAGAGCAGATGGGCATCGCCCGCCGTGAACGTGTGGATGGTGCTCTCCGGGCCACTTGGCGTGTAAGCGTCCACGTAGGCCGCGCCGTTGCGATAGACGGCGATGCTGTTGTCGGCGTGATACACGACGGCGACGTGAACCAGCTCACCCGGCGCGGCGGTCTCGTCCGGGCCATTGAGGACTTTGGAACGGCGGAAATTGTTGCTGCCATTCACCCATTTCTTCGGCGTCTTCTCGGCGAACACAATCGAATCGAAGATCGAGCCTTTGGCCGACTCGACCGTGATGACGCCGCCGCCACGCGGATCGAGATCGGCGAGCGCGACCCCGGCTTCGAGAGTCTTCTCCTTCAAGTCTCGGGCGAGCGGCGCAGTCCGAACGTGGGCATCGGTGCCATTGAGAATGAGCCGGCCGTTGCGGATGTTTGCGTCACCAAACAATTCTCCATGCAGATTGCCGACCGAATCCCGTGCGTCGCGCTCGAAGCTCCAGCGGGCGATGGGCAATGGCAGGAGCGCGAGCGGCCCGCCC
>JACRJY010000050.1 GCA_016235585.1 Verrucomicrobiota bacterium
ATTCCAGCTCGCTGGTTGACAGAAGCCCGGTTATTGTGCTATCCGTTCAACCGATTCGGGTAGCGGCACGTTTCTTCAGAGGGGTTCCCCACCCCCACCTCCTTGGCGTCTGCTGCCCGAATCACTTTTTTCAAACTTAATTCCTCCATGCTGCTGCGGCACGGCGGCGGCAATCCACTCCTGCAGGAAAAACAAAACGCCGCGAGGGGCGTTGCCTGCGGCGTTTGAGGCTTGGGAAGGTTATTTCAAAACTCCGCGGATGGTCGCCTTGGGCGTGGTCTGAACCAGACGCGGGGAACCGCCGCAACAATCCGGCGCAACGGCGGGCTGCGGCTGCGTGGAGGCGATGAATCCAGACTTGTCAATGTGAACCACCGGCTTGGCGGCAGTTGGAGAACCAGGCGATTTTTTGGAGCCCTCCAAGGCCAGCAGGAACTTCGTCTCCGGCGAAAGGCGCACCGAGGTCAATCCCAGCCCGGAGACACTTCCATCTTTGGAGCCAATTAGGGGGCCGCGCAGAAACTTGAGTTCGTCTTTGTCAACAAAACACATGCTATCGAACCGGGTGGCCGACTGGGCCGGAGCTTCCATCCTCGGCGCAACGATGCAGGCGGTGTATGTGACTCTGGGGGGACGGGCAAAGCCTCCCATTTTTTCGTTCAAATATTTGGGCCGGAGAACAAGCGAGTCATCCACCCGCACGGTGCTTTTTTTGTTCGAACGGGACTGCAATACGACGAAAGGGTCGGACTGCGCTTGAGCCTCGGTTTGAGCAAGGCAGCCAAGGCCAGCCAAAGCGGTGATGATGACAAATGTTCGGTTCATGAACTTGCAAAAGCATCTTTGCCATGACGGAAAGGGATTTGCAACTGAAAAAACAACTGAAAAAAGCGCGCGCAAAAGCGCTCGGGCGGAAAAAGAAAGGGTGCCCTCAATGGTCTTGCTTCGCGAAGCCCTGCTCCTTCAGCCAGAACGCCAGTTGAGTCGTCCACGGATGGCGGGCGTCGGGATCCCACTGGCCCGTGCCCAGGCCGATGCCGTGGCGGCCTTTCGGATAAATGTGCATCGAGAACGGCACGCCGTGGCGCTGGAGCGCGGCGGCGAAGTCCAGGCTGTTCTCCACTTTCACCGCCGCGTCTTCCGCAGTGTGAAAGAGAAATGTCGGCGGCGTGTCCTTGGACACTTGCAGTTCATTGGACAGCAGCTTCACCAGTTCGGGGTTGGGATTGTCGCCCAGCAAATTTCGCTTCGAGCCGGCGTGCGTGTTCGGCCCCATCGTGATGACGGGGTAACAGAGAACTCCCAGATCAGGCCGTGAACTGGCCCGCTCAATCACGTCGGCGTCCTCCGCCTTGCCCCCATCGAAATGGGTGAGTCCGGTGGACGCCAGATGCCCGCCGGCGGAACTGCCCATGAGGCCGACGCGCCTGGGGTCGAGCTTCCAGGCCGCCGCCCGCCCCCGGACGGTGCGGATGGCGCGGTTCACGTCCTGCATCATCGCCGGATGCTTGTAGCCGCCGGAGCCAAGGCGGTATTTCAAAACAAACCCCGCGATGCCCTGCTCATTCAGCCACATCGCGTAATCGCGCCCCTCGTGCGGTGCGAGACCGCCGTAACCGCCGCCGGGGCAGATGACCATCGCCGCGCCCGTGGCTTTGGTGGCATTGGCGAAATACGGCGTGAGCGTGGGGATGTCCTTGTCCTCCTTGCCCAGCGCGCCCGGCGCGCCCTCGGGCCAGAGCGGAAAAGCCTCGCGCGGCGGCGCGGAAGTTTTGGCTGCGGACGGCTTGGTGGTTTGCGCGGGGGAAATTCCAGCGGCGAGCAGGGCAAGGACGAGGGAGCAAATGATTTTCATGCGCGGTGCGATTGATTTGCAGATGACGATAAACGGGGGCGGAATTTTTTCAAAGCCTGTTTTTGGGTCACACCGCCGGGACGGCTGAAATGAATTTCCTCAAATCGGTCACTGCCCTTTCACTGTTTCGCATCCTCGACTGTCACACGCACCTCGGTGCCGTTGCAGCGGATTTCGGGCACATACATCGCGTGGCCGAGGACCGGCAGCGCGTGGAACTTGCCGGGCACCTCGGCGCGGAAGTCGTAGCGGATTTCCCAGACGCCTTCGGGGAGCTTGTCCACAAACATCGCCACCTTGCGGTCGCGCAACTCCTGGTAAACCCAGCGAGAGCGGCCGGTGAAATCCGTGTCCGACATCGGCACCAGACGCACGATGCTCGTGGGTGAAATGCCACCGATGCGGCGCGCGGCACCGCCGGCTTTCTTCTTTGCGGGCGCGATCTGCGGGGCGACGACGGCGGCGGGTTTGGCGGCGCCGAACTTCCGTTCCACTGCCCCGATCTTCATCTCTCTCGCGTAGAGGGATTCGCCGCTGCGGATTTCCACGGCCTCGAAGCCGGCGGGCTTGAGGTCCTCGAAGAGGAGATACTCGTAGTTGTTCTTCGTCTCGACGGTCAGCACGGTCTCGATGCGTTCGCCGCTCTTCACGCTCTCGCCGTCCTTCAGCGGCACGCGGTCATACACGAAGCCCTTCAAGAGCGTTGGACGGCCGACGAGCTTGTAATACTCGCGCTTCACGAAAATCTCGTTGCCGGCGGGCGTGATGGGTTCTTCGAGGCTGAAGAACTTCGCCTCTGCCGCGAAATAGACCGCGCCGTCGCCCTTGCGCTTGATGCGGATTTCGTTCGCGCCGTCCTTGATGAGCTTCGGGTCCACGGTGAAACGGCTCGGGGCGTTGAACACGTCCGCGCCGCTGACCTTGCGGTCGGCCACCTTGGAGCCGTTGACGAACACGCTGAACTCTAGCTCCGGCTTCAGCTCGCCGCTCACCTTGAGGTAATCGTTCATCGCGAGCACGACGATGGCGGTGTCGCGTGTGTTGCTCCATTGCGCGCCGCGGCGGTTCTTGATGAGCCAGTTGGTGACCGGCTCGATGAGCGGGTTCTTCGGGTCAATCGTCAGCAGGGCGCGCAACGCAAACGCCGTCGCCTCCACGCCGCCGTCGGACCAGCGCCAATAGACGCCGTCCTCGCCCCAGTGCGCCGTGCCCATCACGCCCTTGTTCGCAGGCGCGGCGCCGCCGATGAGCACGCTCGCGTCGGGCCGCTCGTCGCGCTTCACGCCGTTCTCCAAATTCTCGATGAGGGTCTTCGCCTCGGCGGCCTTGCCGAAATGATGCGCGGACAACGCGAACAGCGCGCGCGTGTAGGCATTGAGCTTCTCGCGATTCGTCCAGAGATTGTCGAACGCCTTCTGCTGAAATTTCGAGAGGCCCGATTCCTTTTGCGACGCCTTGTGGACAGCGAGCGCGTGCAGCATCCACGCCTGCATATCTGGATTCAACTCCTCTTCGACGAGCGTCTTGTCGAGGAAACTCGCGCCGCGTTCGAGGACGTTGCCTTTGATTTCCACGCCGGCCTGCTTGGCGAGCGTGAGACCCCACACGACATAAGCCGTCATCCAACGGTCGCTGTCGCCCGGCTTCCACCAACCCCAGCCGCCGTCGCCGTGCTGGAAATCGTAGAGGCGTTCGAGGCCGGCCTTCACCATCTCGTCGAGCTTCGCCAAATCTTTTTTGCCCTTGGGCTGCGTCTGGCCAGCGGTAGCCGGCTCGATGCCGCCGAAGACGCGGCTCATCACGTCCTCGGGCGCAAGGCCGAGGTCGCGCAGCGTCTTGGCGGTGATGGCGGCGGGGAGGAAACGGCTCATCGTCTGCTCGGTGCAGCCGTAGGGGTAATCAATCAGGTAAGGCAGTGCGTCGAGCATCGTGACGGCGAGGCTCGGCGTGACCTGCACGGTGAGCGACGTGGAGTCAGCTTTGCGTTCCTTGGGGATGTCCAGCTTCACCGTAATGTCGTTGCCGCGCACCTTGCCGGCCTTGGTGATGAACTTCTCGATGCCGTGCTCGTGCGCGACGTAGGTCTTCTCCATCGCATCGGAAAACTTGCCGTCGCGCCCGGTGAATTTGAGTTTCACGGGTCCGGGAGATTTCACGACGGCCTTCCAATCCGCGCGCGCCTCGCTGTTCGGGGCAAGTTTCAAAGTCTGGTAGGGCGCGGTGTCCTCACCGCGCCGCTTCAGGTTGTCGGACGACGGCGCGCTGAGGACAGCGCGCCCTACCTCCAAACCGCCGGCCGCATCGAGGTTCACCTTCACCTCCATCGCCTCGTCGGTGTTGTTGTTCACGACGGCGCTCAACACCACTTCGTCGCCCACGACGAAGAAGCGCGGTGCTTGGAGACGCACGATGAGCGGCTGCTTGGTGCGCGTGTTCGTGCTCGCGAGGCCGAACTGATTTCCCGACGAAACCGCGCGCGCAGTGGCCTTCCAGCCGGTGAGCGAATCGGGATACTTCACCTTCACCATCGCGGTGCCGTCGGCATCGGTCTTCACGTCGGGCTGCCAGAGAATCGTGGAGCGGAAATCAGTGCGGACCACGACGGCGGGTTCTTCGCCTGCGCCGCCTTTCTTGTCGGCGGCTTGCATCTCCAACATCCGGCCCGCCGCCATCGGCGCGCTGGCGGGCATCGCGCCGCGAGCCAGCACCATCCCACCGACAGCCAGTGACGATTTTGCAGCCAACGCTTCCGTCGGCGCGGCGGCGTCCATCGCGACACCAACTCCTCCCGCGAACCCAAACTGATCCTTCCGGCGCTCGTCATCGGCGAGGCTGTAGTAGAACCGGTCCACTTCATTGCGATTCCCGGCCACTCGACGCCGCTTGCCGCTCTCATCCGCCTCGCGCTCGTCGAACAACTCGTCCTTCTCGCCCTTCAACAGTTTCGCGAAGCTCTTCTGGTTCATCGTCGCCGTGAGCTGAGTCTGCTGCGGGCGCTTGGTGCCGTAGAAAAACTGCCGGATGTCGCCCGCGTATTCGGACTGGATGTAGGTGATGGATTCGTCGAACAGCGCGAAGGCCACCTCCGCCGACACAGGCTTGTCCTCATGGTCGCGCGTCGTGACGATGAATGTTCCCTCCTCGCGCGGCTGGTATTGCCCGCGATCCGGCCTCACGTCCACGGTGAGGAAATTCTTCGTCGGCGGCACGACGACTTGTTTCGTGTCGGTGAAAATCTGCCGGTCCGTCACGAGCGCGGCACCTAGGAAAAAGTTCGGCACGTGCCGCTCCGTGATGTCCAGCTCGACGAGCTTCACCGTGCCGGTCACGTGGACGAGCTGGTAGCTCATCAAATCCTCGGCCTCGGTGGTGAAGAGCACGTAACGGTCGGCGGTCGGCGTGACGAGCATCACCGGCGCGCGCTGGCCGGCGCGGAACGTGTCCTGGTCCGCGATGATCTCCACGCCGCCGTGGCGGTAGCCGATTTCGGTCGTGGCGTTGTTGGCGACCCACACGGTCGTCTCGGCGCGGATGGGCTGCGGGGGGCGCTTGGGCGCAACGTCCTCGCTCAGCCACGTCACGCGATAGTAACCCTCGCGCTCCGGCGTGAAGGTGAACTCGCCCTTGCCCCCGGCGTCGGTCTTCACGGTGACGGTCTTGATTTCATCGCGCTCGTAACCGCGGAATTTCAGCCGCCAATCCTTCTGGTCAGGCCGCTCGGGTTTCGGCGGCCAGATTTTCTGCTGCGCCTGAAGTTTTTTCAACTCGTCGCCTTTCACCTCGCGGCCATCGGGCGTGAGCCAGATTTCCCACCAATACTCGCGCGTCAGTTTCACAGTGCCCTCGACGCTGACCGGCTGGCTGTTGGCGTCCTGCGCGGTGAAGTTCACCGTCACCTTGTCCTGCGGGCGGTGGAGATTGTGCGCGGCACGGGCGTGGACGTAGTAACGCTGCTGCGTGACGCGCACGGTGCCGTTGCCGGTGATCTCGCGACGGCTCGAATCGGTCACGCGCGCCTCGACGCGATACTCGAAGTCCTGCCCGCCGCCCTTGGGTGTGTCGAACGTGAGTGTGGCCTTGCCGGTCGCGTCGGTCTTGAGCGTCTCGCGCTTGATGATTTGCCCGCCGCCACCGCCGCGTCCCCAGCGGCCGAAGCGGTTCGCGGTCTGGTCCATGTCCTCGTAGAACCACGGGAAATCGCGCGGCTGCGGGAAGTGCATCCAGAACGGGTTTTGATAAACGAGCACCTCGACGCTCGCGTTGGCGACGGCACCACCGAAGTAGTAATCCGCTTGCACGCTCACCTCGACGGTTTCGCCGAGGCGGAAGGCTTTTTTTCGTTTCAGTTCACTCGCCGGCAGGATGCCGGCGGTCCCAGGGTCTTCCGGCGTCTGCACGGTGACTTTGAACTCGGGCAGCTTGTATTCCTCCAGCCGGAACAACTGCGCGTTGCCGATGTGCTGCTTGCGGCCCTCGTTCCAGAACTGAATTTGATATTCGCCGAGCGGCATCGCCTCGGTGAGTTCGAGCGAGCCCCACGCGCTGCCGAACGTGTTGAGCTTCGCCTTGTCGGCCTTCACCTTTGCGCCGCGCGGGTCGGTGATTTCAAACTCGACGGTCGCGTCGCTCGGCGTGGAATAGACCGAGCCATTGTAGCGGCGCGCGATGAACTTCCACTGCACCGTCTCCTTGGGCCGATACGCGGGCCGGTCGGTGAACGCGTAAATCTTCCAGCGCTCGAACTCGGCGCGGTTCCAGTAACTGTTGCCCGTGCTGAACGCCTGCCGGTCCGCGCTGACGGCGGCGGCGAAGAGTTCGGGATTCCGGTTGGCGTTGCCCGAGATGTCGAAGACCGCGATGCCGTCGGCGTTCACTTCCTTCTCCGACTCGCGGGCCTGCCAGCGGTTGCCGTCGTGCCAGCGCTCCCAGAGCTTCACCTTGCCCTCGCGTTGTGGCGACGAATTGAGCGCATTGCAAAAATAGACGAGCGCCTGCTTGCCGGAAGTTTTCAGCACGAGTGCGGAGTCGGTCACGAGCACAATCTCGCGCACCGACTTGCCGCCGCCGCGCGCTTCGAGCACGTAAGCGCCGGGCTTGAGTTTGCCGTCGTAGCGGAGCGTCGCGTTGCCGGGGCGGTAATCCTTCTTGTTCTGCGTGTCGTGCGTCCACTCCTTGAGCTTCTCGCGGCCGGCGAGGTCGATGGAGGTCAGCCAGTCGTTGCGCCGCTTCTCGTCAATCGCCGCGAGATTCACGGCCTTGGTGAGGTCCACCGGGTAGAGCGCGAGTTCGAGGCGGCCGACGTTGCGCCAGTTGAGGTGATATTGAACCTCCGAGTCGGGTAGGAAGAAATGCGAGACGCTCACGCCGACCTGTTCGTCGGTGATGTTTTTGATCTGCTGCTGCGCCTGCTCGAAGTAGCGCGACTCGCCCTTCTTGAACTCGGCGACGAAGCGGCGAAAGAGTTCGAGCGCCTTCACGAAGTCCGGCTCGTTGCGCCAGCCGCCGTCCTTGAGCGGCACGACGCGGCCCTGGTTCATCATCCACTCGGCATATTGATAGAGCGCGTCGTCATACCAGTCGGTGCCCTTGCCGGGCTTGAGCGCGGCTTCGAAATGCTCCGGGATTCGGGCGCGCACGTCCCAGTCGCCGCCGTGATGCTGAAAGGAAACGGTGAGGAGATAATTGGCGTGCGCCTGGTCGTTCTCCGTGACGGCGATCTTGAAGACGTTCTCCAGAATGTTTCGCGGAAGCACGCTCCCGTAATTGCCGTAGCGATAGTAAGGCTCGGCCCGCGGCGGTTTCGCCGTGCGCCACACGATGTCGAGGTAGCGCGCGCGCGCCTCATCGCTCACCGACTGCCCCGCCCACCAATCGAGCGCGGCCTCGTAGAACGGCCACGCCGCACCCCAGTTCATCTGATTGCGCCGCGTCCACCAGAAATCCCCGAGCGACTCCTGCACCTCGACCCACACGCGGTCCTTCTCCTCCTCGCGCTGAATGGCGCGCACCATTTTGTCGAGCGCATCGCGAGCGGCATCAAGCTTCGTCGTATCCGCCCGCTGCGTTGCGGCCTCCGAGCGCCATTGAGTATCGGCGAGGCGGAATTGCACCCAGCGCTGCTCGGCGGGCGGAAGATTGGTCGTGTTGATCTTTGCGTAAGCCTCCCGCGCTTTGGCGAAGGACTTTTCGGTGAACAACCGCTCGGCCTCGCCCTTGAGCGCTTCGTAGCCGGCAGGCTGGGCGCGGAGCGAAGTGGTGAAAAGGACGACGGACAGCAGTGGAAGGAAAAGGCGCAGTTTCATAAACATCGTCGGATTAGACGGGATGCCGATAGAAATACTCCCCCGCCCGTCCGCCGTCGAGGCTGCGTTGGCGGCTCAATGCCGGAACTGGTGCTGCTTGCTGACCTTGGCGAGGCGCTTTTCCACCTCGCCCTTGTGCGCGAGCGGGTCGGCGTCGGTGCCCCAGAGTTTGCGGATCATCTCGCGCTGCGGCACGAAGGGGCACTTGGCCTTCGGATTCCGATGCCCGTCGTCGAGCTGGCGCAGGGCGAGCTGCGCGCCGGTCATCACGGCGTCCTTTTGAAAATCCTTGTTCAGCTTCAACGCCGCATCGTCGAGCGCGGCCCAGCGTTCGGCGTCGGTCTTGCCCCAGAGCGTCGGGTGCGTGTCGAGCCGCGCGAGGTTCCAGAAGCCGAGGCGGATTTGCCGCACGGGCTTGAACTGGCTATCCATGATGGCGCGGAAGATTTTCTCCAGCGCGCCGTTGATGACGGAGTTTTGAAACTGCGGCTCGTGAAAGCGATGCCCGCCGCTGACTTCGCTGAAATCGTTGAAGCGAATCGTCAGCGCGAGCTCGCGAAGCTGCAACTGCTCGCGGCGCAACTGCCCCGTGAGCCGCGTGGCCTCGCTCAACGTGAACGTGAGCGCGGCTTCGTAATCCGGCTCGTCGCGCGGCAGCGTGGTGTTGCTGGAAATGCTGGCGCGATCCTTCACCTCCAGCAGCAGCGGCTCGTTCCAGCGGCCATTGGCGAAGAGCCAGAGCTGCTGGCCCCAGATGCCGAACCGCTGCCGCAGCAGCGTAGACGGCAGTTTCGCCACGTCGCCAAAAGTTTTCGCACCGAGCGCGCCGAGGCTGCGTTCACGCCGCGAGGCGATGCCGGAGAGTTCACGCACGGAGCGCTGCGCGAGAAATTCCTTTTCCGCGCCAGCGGGGATTTCCAGAAAGCCCGGCTTGGCGGCGTCGGTCGCGAGCTTGGCCAGCCGCGCGGAACTGGCGAGGCCGGCGGAGACGGGGATGCCCACCTCGCGCCAGACGCGTTCGCGCAAGGCGTTCACGTAGTCCGCCGGCGTCGTGTTGCGCCAGACGTGGCGGTCCATCGTGGTCAAGTCGAGGAAGCCCTCATCAATGGAAATCGGCACGAGCGTGGGCGAGTATTCTTCGAGGATGCGGAACATCTTCCCCGAAATCTCCCGGTAGTCGTCGTAGTGCGGGCGGCACAGGACGCCGTGCGGGCAGCGGCGTTTCGCCTCGAAGCACGCCATGCCCGTCTCGATGCCGAACTTCTTCGCCGCGCGGTTCGCCGCGATGACAATGCCGTCGCCGTTGCGCCCGCCGCCAACCCACACGGGCCGGCCCGCGAGCTGCGGGTCGAGCGCGATTTCGCAACTGGCGAAGAAGCTGTCGCCATCCACGTGCAGGATGCGGTTTGAAGAATCGGTCGGCATGAGGCGCGCTGTTTCTTTTGCCACAGAAAAGCGCGATGTCAAATGCGGGAAGTGGAATGGCCGCAAAAAAGCACAGAAGACACAAAACGAGAAAGCCACCAGCCTGCGGGCGCATCCGGGCACTGCCCCCGGAGCGCCGGACTCCGATCCGGCAGGCGTTGGAAAACTCCCGCCCCGCGCCGATGCGGAGATCGGCGTTCCGCCCGGCCTGACGGCGCGGGGGCAGTGCCCGGATGCGCCCCGAATGTTCCGCACGCCCAGTTTAACCTAGGCAAATCCGCCCGGCGGGCCTAGATTCCCGCCCCTATGTTCGACACCGTCAAAGCACAATTGTCCGAATTGGCCGGGAAGCTCGCCCAGTTGCGGAGGTTTCTTTGA
>JACRJY010000053.1 GCA_016235585.1 Verrucomicrobiota bacterium
TAAAAGTGGCAACAACGGTCCAGATGAACCGGACCGCGCGAAAAAACTCCGACGGCGGGCCACGCCAGAACGTCGGCATCTCAAAAAAACTCCGGCCAGCCAGTGTTCGCCAAAATCCGCCGATTTTTCAAAGGCCTGCTATACAGTTCTTTCGGTAGCGATTTTGTGTCCGTTGAGATAAATGTCAGAGGCCAACTGTTTGCCCCTTACATAAGCACAAACACGGCATTTACCTCGCTAATCGTTGGGCCAGCAACGATTCGAGTGCGCCAATTTAATAGCGCTAAATGGTCAATTGGATCGTTTGAAGTGACTCGCGCCACTCCTACCAGCCAAGCATCGAGCACGGTTGTCGTTCCAGACGATGCCGGTGGCCCGGTGCAAATCATTCTCGAAAGCAGCACCGACCTCGTGACGTGGACAGCGGCCAACCCCGGCACTTACGGCACGAGCACAACGAAGCGATTCTTCCGACTGCGAGCGCAGCGGTGAACGAACGGCGCTTTAAGCATCCTTTTCCCCGGCCACCAGCCGCCGTGGACGCTCCCCCAGCCCCCTTTTGACGCCGGAGTGTTCAATGGGGGCGCTCGCAAAATTTTCCCCGCCCTTGCCGGTGACAACCCGCGCCTTGGACACGCATAAACAAGGTTGACTGCCGTGGCCGCCTGTGAATACATTCTGTGTGCGTGCGAATCATCAAGGAAAGCACCTTGCGCGGCTTCGCGGCCAGACATCCGGCGGCGGAAACCGGGCTGGCCGTCTGGCGGCGCGTCGTGCGGCAGGAGCAGTTCCGGCACTTCGCCGATCTGCGCCGGTGCTTTCGCTCGGCGGATCAGGTGCGCGTGGCCAGCGGCAGCCCGGTGGTGGTGTTCAACATTCACGGCAACGCCTTCCGGCTCGTCTGCGCCATTCACTACAACACCGGCAGGGTGTTCCTGCTCCGCTTCCTAACGCACGCGGAATACGACAAAGACCGATGGAAAGCTGAATTATGAAGACCCTGACCCGCACCAAGCCCCGGCCCTTCGCCGGCCTCGCGGACGTGCCGAAGACCTACCGCGAACTGTGCCAGCTTCACCTGCCGCGCCCCATTCACGACGAGGACGAGGACGAGGCGGCGACGGCCATGATGAACGCGCTGGCGGTGTTCCCCAGGCTGAACGCGGAGCAGCGCGACTATCTGGACGTGCTCACCGAGCTGGTGGACACCTACGACAAGGCCAAGCCCGTGCGCTGGCCGAAAGTGACCGGCGTGGACGTGCTCAAGCACCTGCTGGACGAGCGGGGGTTGAACGGGGCGGAACTCTCGCGCATTTTGGGCGGCAGCCGCAACCTTGGGCCGATGATCCTGCGGGGCGACCGCAACCTGACGCTGCCGCACGTCCGCAAGCTCGCGGCGCATTTCAAAGTCAGCCCGGAGTTGTTTGTGTAAACTTCGTCACGCGGGCGCGGGAAAGCGGCTTGAGTGACGCAGAAATCGCCATGCTGATTGGCGACAAGACCGGCCCGGCGATCATCGCGCACACCTACGGCGACGTGCGCCCGGACCATCTGCTAAAGCAGGCACAACGGATTCGGCTGACCGCAACGCAACCGGGACAACAGCCGACGGTGCCGAGTAGTATCAAAAGTAGTAACACCGTGCCGGAAGTTGCCACTGGTTTCAGCGCGTTCACGCCCGGCTCGCCGATGCTGGAAACCATTGAGAACAAAGGGGATTTTTGAGTTTCAAGGGAACGTGCGGAAGCGCCGGGAAACCCTTCTGGCTTTACTTCGGATCAGAAGGCTGCAGGTTCGAGTCCTGCCCGGCGCACCACTCGATTTTACCGCCGCATTTTGAACGTGCCTTTTTCTGGCGGCCTTCCTACCGTCCGCCCCGCGATGGCGATCATCAAACCTTTTGCCGCCCTGCGGCCCAAACCCGAACTGGCCCGGCAGATCTGCGAGCTGCCCTATGACGTGATGTCCTCGGAAGAGGCGCGCGCGCTCGCGACGGGCAACCCGTTGAGCTTCCTTCACGTGAGCAAGCCGGAGATTGACCTGCCGCCCGGCACGGACATTTACTCACCGCCGGTTTACGCGAAGGGGAAGGAGAACTTTCAAAACCTCATGTCCCAAGGCGCGCTGGTGCAGGACGCGCAGCCGTGTTTCCACCTTTATCGCCAAATCATGGGCGCGCACGCGCAGACGGGCCTCGTGGCCGCCGCGAGCTGCGAGGAGTATCTGGCGAACCTCATCAAGAAGCATGAGTTCACGCGGCCCGACAAGGAGGATGACCGCGTGCGGCACATCGAGACGCTCAACTCGCAGACCGGCCCGGTGTTCCTGACCTACCGCGCGAGCGCGGCGCTGGATGAATTTGCCGCAAAGAAAACCGCCGAGCCGCCCGCCGTGGACTTCATCGCGCCGGACGGCGTGCGCCACTCGGCGTGGAGCATCGGCGACGCGGCGGGAATCCAGTTTGTCGAGGCGCAGTTTGCGCCGATTCCCTTTCTCTACATTGCCGACGGGCATCACCGCAGCGCGGCGGCGGCGCGGGTGTTCCAATCACGCAACGGCGCGGGCCACAGCGGGCGGTTCCTCACGGTGATTTTCCCCCACAACCAGATGCAAATCCTCCCCTACAACCGGGTGTTGAAGGATTTGAACGGGCTGACGGCGGCGGAGCTGCTCAAGAAGCTGGAGGAAGTCTTCAACATCGTCCGCATGGGCACGCCCAAGCCGGCGCGCAAGCACGAGCTGGGGCTGTTCATCAACCAGCGCTGGCTCACGCTCACCTTCAAACCCAAGCTCGCCGCCGGGGACGACCCGGTGGAAAAGCTCGACGTGACGCTGCTGCAGAAGCACGTGCTTGCGCCGGTCTTCGGCATTGAGGATCCGCGCACGAGCAAGCGCATCAACTTTGTCGGCGGCATCCGCGGCACGGCGGAGTTGGAGAAGCTTGTGAACAGCGGCGAATACGCCTGCGCCTTCTCGATGTTCCCGACGAGCATCGAGGACTTGATGAGCATCGCCGACGCGGGCGGCATCATGCCGCCGAAGAGCACGTGGTTCGAGCCGAAGCTGCGCGACGCGATGTTCTGCCACCTGATTTGACTGGGGATTTCGGATTTACGATTTACGAGACCGCTGGAAATTCCCTGCGGCGCGTAAATCGCCAATCGTAAATCGTAAATTCTATCGTGCTGTTTCGCGGATTTCATGGTTAATCATCCCGTGCCACCGCCACGCCTCCAGCGCAGCCTGCGCGTCACGTTCCTCGGCCTGGGCGTGAACGTCCTGCTCGCCGCCGGCAAATTCGCCGCGGGCGTCTTCGGCCATTCGCACGCGCTGGTGGCCGACGCCGTGGAGTCGTTCGCCGATGTCTTCAGCTCGCTCATCGTCTGGCGCGGGCTGGTGGTGGCCGCCGCGCCGCCGGATGACGATCATCCCTACGGCCACGGCAAGGCCGAGCCGCTCGCCGCCGCGTTTGTCGCCACGATGCTCCTGCTGGCCGCCACCGGCATCGCCCTCAAATCCATCCAGGAGATCATCACCCCGCACCACGGCCCGGCGCCGTTCACGCTGCTCGTGCTCATCAGTGTCGTGGTGATCAAGGAAACCCTCTTCCGCTTCGTCTTCCGCGAGGGCGACGCGGTGGACAGTTCCGCCGTGCGCAGTGATGCCTGGCATCACCGCAGCGACGCCGTGACTTCGCTCGCGGCGGCCATCGGCATCATTGTCGCGCTGGTCGGTGGCAAAGGCTACGAGGCGGCGGACGACGTGGCGGCCATCGTCGCCGCCGGCATCATCGCGTGGAACGGCTGGCGGCTGCTGCGCCCCGCGCTGGACGAGCTGATGGACGCCACGCCCAATCCGAAGCTCACCGGCCAGATCCGCGAGCTGGCGCGCGCGGTGCCCGGCGTGGCCGGCGTGGAAAAATGCCTCGTGCGGAAAATGGGCTACCAATACTTCGTGGACATGCACGTGGAGGTGAACCCGCAGCTGACCGTGCAGGCGGCGCACGCCATCGCCCACGCGGTGAAGGACCGCATCCGCGCGGAACTGCCCGCCGTGCGCGACGTGCTGGTGCACATCGAGCCGGGCGGGTGAGCGGGGCATCCCGTCCGGCAGAAGCGGTGCGCCCGCCGCGATTCCCGCCATTTCCGCCGGTTTTTTCCTTTGACCCGCATTGCGCGGCGCGGTTAGGTTTGCCCCCCTTAATTTATCGGCAAAATTATGTTTGGAACGATCCGTCGTCATCAGCAGTGGTTGTGGGTGATCATCATCATCGTCATCATCATCTCGTTCGTGGTTTTCTTCAGCCCGAGCGTCAAGTTCCGCGACGATGGCCGGGAGGGCAGCTTCGGCACCATCAACGGCCGCCCCATCAAGCGCGAGGAGCTGGTGGCCGCGCGGCGCGAGGCCTATCTGGCCTACCGTTTCGCCAACCGCACCTGGCCCACGCGCGACGACCGGGACATCGAGCAGCAGACCCGCAACCGGCTGTTCATCGCCGAGAAAATCCGGGAGTTGAACGTCAAGATCGGCGACGCGGCCGTGGCCGAGCACATCCGCCGGCTTTTCCAGGGTCAGGACGGCGCGGGTTACAGCCAGACCATTTACGACGGCTTCGTGAAGAACGTGCTGCCCGAGGCCGGCTTGAAGGAGGAGGACTTGATCCGTTTCCTCCGCAATGAACTGGCGCTCGCGCACTTGGGCGCGGTGGGCGGCATGAGCGGACGGCTCATCACGCCCCGCGCCGCCGAGACTTATTATCAGCGTGAAAACGAGCTGACCGTCGCGTCGGCGGTGTTTTTCAACCGCTCCAATTACCTTGCCACCATCAAGGTCACGCCGGAGGCCGTGACGAATTATTTCACGAACAACCTTTCCGCCTACCACATTCCCGATCGCGTGCAAGTGAGCTACGTGGCCTGGCCGGCGACGAATTATTTGAAGGAGGCCTCGAACGTCATCGCGCAGAACCTGACCTTCGAGAAGCAGCTCGGCGAACTTTACACGCAGCGCGGCACGAACTCCTTCCGCGACGCGAATGACAAGCCGCTCCCGCCCGAGGAGGGCAAGAAGAAGCTGCGCGAGGAGATCACGCAGGACATCGCGCTGCGCGTGGCCCGCACGAATGCGAACGAGTTCGCCGGCGTGCTCTACAAAGACCAGAACGCCAACGCCGCGAGCCTGATCGCACTGGCCACCGAGCGCAAACTGACGGTCAAGGATACCGAGCCGTTCACCGAGTTTGAAGGCCCGGACAGTTTGAAGGTAGGTAGCGCATTTTCCCGCGCGGCCTTCAGCCTCAATGCGACGAACAATCCCCTCTCGTCGCCGGTGCCCGGCACGGACGCGATTTATGTGCTGGCCTTCAAGGCGCACCTGCCGGGAGAGAACGCGAAGTTCGAAAACGTGCAGGCGAAGGTGACGGAGGATCTCCGCCGCGCACAGGCCGAGGATGCCATGCGCGACCAGGCCGAGAGCTTTTTGAAGGCCGCCACCAACGGCTTGGCGGCGGGCAAGACGTTCGACGCGCTTTGCAAAGAGGCCAAGCTCACGCCCACGGAGCTGCCGCCCTTCGCGATCACCACCACGGAACTGGCGTTTCCCGAGGACCGGATTGACCTGAACAGCTTGAAGCGGCTGGGCGTCGGCACCAAGCCCGGCACCGTCAGCGACTTCGTCCCGACGCGCGAGGGCGGCGTGATTCTCCACGTGAAGGCGCGCATCCCCGTCCCGGCGGAAAAGATGGCCGCGGCCCTGCCGGGCTATACGGAGGAACTGCGAACCTACCTGCAAAACAAGGCGTTCAATGAATGGTTCCGCAAGGAGGCCGAGCGCTCGGGCCTGAACATGGGCGGCGGCGAGCGCTGACCTTCGCCGGAGCGCGGGCGGCCCCGCCCGCACCAAGCAGGTGCCAGCGCTCCTGATTTCCGAAGCCCTTTCATGAGCGCCGCCATCAAGCTTTCCTCGCCCGCCACGCAGGAGTTCTGGGAAATCCCCGTGCTCTTCGAGGATCAATCCCTGCTCGCCCTCGACAAGCCCGCGCGCCTGCTTTCCTCGCCGGATCGTGACCTGCCCGACCGTCCGAGCCTGATGGGTCTGCTGCACGAGGGCATCGCGCGCAGGGCGGCCTGGGCCAGCACGCGCGGCCTCACCTACCTCGCCGCCGCGCACCGGCTGGACTTCGAGACCAGCGGGGTGATGCTGCTCGCCAAGGACAAGCCCGCGCTCCTCTCGCTCGCCAACCAGTTCAACGACGGCCGGCCGGTGAAGACCTACGCCGCGCTCGTCCAAGGCCGGCCCGAGGAGCAGCCATTCCGCGTGGACGCCCCGCTCGCGCCGCACCCAGGGCAGCCCGGCTTGATGCACGTGGATTCCATGCGCGGCAAAAAATCGGCGACGGACTTCTACGTTCGTGAAGAATTCTCCGGCTGGACGCTGCTGGAATGCCGGCCCGTGACGGAGCGCCCGCACCAGATTCGCGTCCACCTGTGCCACGCGCGGCTGCCAGTGGTGGGCGACGCGGCCTACGGCGGGCGGCCCCTGCTGCTCTCGAAATTGAAACGCGGCTACCGCCTCAAGCCGCACCGCACGGAGAACCCGCTGCTTGGGCGCAGCGCGCTGCACGCGGAGAAATTGACCATCACTCACCCGATCACCGGCGCGACGGTGGAGATTTCCGCGCCGTGGCCAAGGGATTTCAACGTGGCGTTGAAGTATCTCCGCCGCTACGCCGCCGCGTCAGTGCTGGGCAATCAGCCGGACCAGCCGCCCGCCGATGAAGAGGGCGACGCCGAGCAGGAAAATGCCGGAGAAGTGTGAGAGCCGCAGCAGCGCGCGGTCGGAAAACTTCCCCTGCCCGCGCGCGACGAAATAGCTCAGGAGCGCGAACCACGCCGTCGCGCCCGCCGCCACGCCGGCGATGCACAGGCCCTTGTGCAGCCAGCGCGCCTCGACCCATTCGTGCGAGACAAACGTGGCGGAGAGGGTGATCCACGTGAGCAGCACCGCCGGGTTGCCGAGCACGCGCACAAAGCCCGTCATGAACGCCGTGTGCGGATGGAGGCGCTGCTCGATTTTTTCCGCGCGCGGATCCTGTTCCGGCAGCGAGCGGGCGAGGAGGAACTTGATCCCGAGATACAGGATCAGGATGAAGCTCGCGAGTTCGATGGCCGCCCGCGTCAGCCGGGAATCGAACAGCCCGGAGAAGCCTGCGAACCCGATGAAGCAGTAGATCGTCTCCATCGCCACCGCGCCCGCGCCGATGAGCATCGCCCAGCGGAAGCCGCGCTGCACGCCCTCGTGGAGGATGGTGATGTTGATCGGCCCCACCGGCACGGAGACGAAGAAGCCGCTCAACAGGCCGGTGAGCAGCGCCGAGACCAGGGGCCAGACTTCCTGTTCAAACATGGGTGTCGCGTCTCACGGCGGAGTCTTCACATTCGTGTCCTCGTCCGTGTCCTCGTCCTCGTCCTCGATGTCGTGCCGCATCTGGCGCGAGAGCCGCGGGCGGATGAAGCAGTAAATCAGATAGATCGTGAAGAACAGCGGCAGCGCGATGGGCAGGATTTTGTCCCACAGAATGATGAAGAAGCCGACGACCAGGATGGTGACGACCATCTTGGTGAAGGGCCGTTTCGTCCGCCAGTCAATCTTCTTGAACGACGGGTAGCGCACCTCGCTCACCATCATGAACGAGAGGAAGAGCAGGATCACCGGAAGCACGTAGCGCCAATTGCCCTGCTCGGTGCCAAGGCCGAAGGGCCGCTCGTTCAGCCACATGATGAACAGCGTGATGGAGGCCACCGTGCCGGCGGCGGCGGGAATTGGCAGGCCGAGGAAATCCCCCGAAGTGTCCTGCCGGTTGGGCATGGCGGACAGGCAGTTGAACCGCGCCAGCCGCAGCGCGCCGCAGATCAGATACACCGACGCGATGAACCAGCCGACCTGCGGCTGGTGTTCAAACACGTCCTTGAGCACGATGCGATGCACGAGGAACGCCGGGGCAACGCCGAAGGACACCACGTCCGCCAGCGAGTCGAACTCGCGGCCAAACGGGCTTTCCTTGCCGCCCATGCGCGCCAGCCGGCCGTCGAGCAGGTCAAAGATGCACGCCAGCAGGATGTAAAACAGCGCCTCTTTGATGTGCGGATACGGCGGCTTGAGCTGTGATTCGACGATGCGCGTGATGGCAAGGAAACCGCAGAAGAGGTTCCCCGCCGTCATCAGGTTCGGCAGGAAATAAATCCGCAGCCGGTTTTCGTCGGCGGAGGAAGCGTCGGGCGGAGTGGACGGCACGGCCATAAATCAAAAGCCGTTCGTGCCCGCGCCAGAGAAATCCACGGACACCGTGTTCACCGCGAAATGCTTCATGCCGGAAAAGGTATTCACCGTGAAGGGTGAAAGAAAGCGGATATTTCGGCCCCGGACATTAGCGCTACCCAAGCCGGCGGCCTTCGGCTATCGTCCCGCCGACATGGGCCCATAGCTCAGCGGTCAGAGCAGGCGACTCATAATCGCTTGGTCACTGGTTCAAATCCAGTTGGGCCCACCAGCCGCTCCGCCGCCCCCGTTACTTGCCGAGCTTGCGTTTGTTCAACTGCCCCTTGAGGAAATTATCCGGCGGCGCGTGCAGCCACGCCGTCACCCACAGGTCGCCCAGCAGCTTGCCGCTTTTGACGATTTGCTTTTCCAGAAAGGCCCGGCCTTCCAGCCCTTTCTCGCCGTCCGGGGTGAGTTTTCCATCCTTGTCCATCTGGTAGAGCGGCTCCATGAGTTTGTGCTGCTCCAGGATGAACTCGACGAGTTTCGGAAAGACTTCCTGCTCCTTCGCGCTCGAGCCGGCGGGCCAGAGCGGCTTGGCCGCCGGCGCTTTTTTCAACAGCGCCGCGCGGTCAATCCCCGCCTTCGCCAGATAGCCGCCGTCAATCCACGCGTGAAACCGCTTGCTCGTCGTGTAGCCCTTCGGGTTCTCGCCCACCCAGCCGTTGTAATGCCGCGTCGTGTGCAGCGGCTGCGTGGCGTCGCCCACGTAGTGGCCCATCACGCCCATGAGGTAGAGGATGTCCTCGCGGGCATTGGCGATTTCCTCCGGCGTGCCGAGTTCCTCGAACACCTTGAGATACGAGAACGCCGACTTGAGCTTGCCGAAATTCTCCGCGATGGCCCACGGCAGGAAGCCCGGCAGGTTGCGGTTGTGGCCGGGATCAACGGACACATCCACGTGCGGGAAGTTCGTCGGATTCGCCGCGCGCATCGCGCCCATCTGCGCGACGAAGTCGTAACGGAACGGCGCAAGATCGCGCGGCGCGATCTGGTAGAGCGCCAGATCCTCCACGTCGAAGAAGTGGTCCGGCTCGTTCAGGTGCTTGAGCGCCAGCTCGGTCGTGTTGCGCCAGCGGTCCGGCTCGCCGCTCAAAAACGCGACCCGCTCGCGCGCCGCCGGCTCGCGCACGAACGCCGGGAAATCCTTGGGCAGCCCGGCCAGCGCCAGTTGATTCACCAGCCGGTGGTTCTCGTAATCCCACGCCCGCGCGGGGACGGCGGGCAGCAGCGGCAGGGCGGCAAGCAGGACGAGGTGCAAAAGTGTTTTCATAAGCGTGCTGGAACCGCCGTTGTTTAGCGGATTGCGCGCCGGGGCGGAAGCGGAAAACAGCCCGCCCAGCGCGCGCTCTCCAAGACCTCACGGCAGCGGCTTCACGAAGATGTGTTTGTAATGCACCTCGCTCGCCGGGTCGTGGCCTTGGAGGGCAAACGTCCCGTGCGAGAGCAGGCGGCCCGCGAGCCGTTTTGTGCGCGTGGGGTTCGGCTCCTCGGTGTAGTCGGCGATGGGCTTGTCGTTCACGAAGGTCTCGATGCGCTTGCCCGTGACCTTGATGCGCAGCGTGAACCACTCACCGTCCTTCACCGGCGCGGTGAAGTTGTCCCGGATGCCATAGACGCCGGCGGTCTTCTTCGGGTCCTTGTGCGTGTTGTTGACCTGGATTTCGTAGCCCTTTTCCGGCCAGCCGGTCTCCTGAAGCTCCGTGTGGAGGTAGATGCCGGAGTTCGCGCCGGGCTTGGTCATGATGTCGGCCTCGAATTCAAAATTGGTGAAGTTCGCGCCGTTCACCGGCCCGGTGTAAAAGAGATGCGAGCGCGCTCCGTGGGCAATCAATTCAAAGTCCTTGACCGTGAATGTGCCGGTGTTCTCACTGGCCTTCCAGCCGTCGAGATTCATGCCGTTGAAAAGGGAGAGCCAAACTATTGGGTCTGGTTTTGGCACTAATGGCCCGCCGGGTGGTGGGCAATACTCGAGTGGTGGGCAATACCAGTAATCGGTAGACTGTTTCCCACTAGATTCAGGTTTAATATCGCTGGGTCTCAAAGCCCAAGCGTCTGCTGCAAGCGCGAAGCGAAGGCTTTTATTCAGACCTCGAATGAATTCGCCGTAGTTACTTACAAAAGTCTTGGGATTGTCACTGCTCTTCCAGCCGACCACCACGCCAGCGAAACAACAGGCGAAGAATAGCATCAGGTAGAAATGCAGTTTCTTCATGGAGCAGCAGTTTGATTGAAGGTCAAAGTTATTTCGGCCCGCCCAGGTGCTTCTTGAAAAACACCGCCGCGATTTCCACCGTCTCGTCGCACCACGGCTGGCTCATCCAGAACGGGTGCGGCGCGTCCTTGAGCGTGTGCACCGCCGTCTCGATGCCGAGCGCGCGGAGCTTCGCCATCATCTCGGCGCGGCCAATCTTGAGCGTGTCCCGCTCGCCCTCGATGAAAATGACCGGCGGCACGCCCGCGCGGACGTGCGTGATGGGCGAGGCGGCGCGGTAGAGGGCCGGGTGGTCGTCGCACTTCGCGCCGAAGAACGTGATGGCGTTGGTGCTCGCCTTGCCGGTGTTCGCCGCCACCATGTCCTGCGTCGCGGCCATCACGATGCACGCCTGCACGGCGCTCGACTGCTCCGGATGCGGGCCGTCGCCCTCGAACTCCTTCAATCCGCTCGTCATGCCGGTCAGCCCGGAGAGGTGCCCGCCCGCCGAGCCGCCCATGCAGCCGAGGCGCGCGGGATCAATCTTGAACTTCGCCGCGTTCGCGCGCAGCCAGCGCAGCGCGGATTTGCAGTCGGTGAGCGCGGCGGGATACTTCGCCTCCTGCGCGAGCCGGTAGCTCACGAGCGCGGTCACGAAGCCGCGCGCGGCGAGGCGCTCCATCATCGGCTTGTCGCTCTCGATCTGCCGCGCCGTCCAGCCGCCGCCGTGGATGTCGAGGATGCACGGGTAGCTCCCCGGCTTGTCCGGCGCGTAGATGACCAGTTCGACGTTGTGCTCTGGATACGCGGCGACGAGATTCGTGGTGCAGGTGAAGCCGGCGGGCGTCTGCGGCAGGACTTTTTTCCACGCCGGGCCGCGCGGCGGGGTTTTCTTGGCGTCGGCCTTCTTTTCGGCGGCGAAGGCGGTGCTCGGAGACAGCAGCAGGACGAGCAGGCAGCCGACGGTAAAGACAATCGCACGCGTGTGAAGTATTCGAGCGGCCCCCTCACCCTGGCCCTCTCCCCCTCGGAGGGGGCGAGGGAACAGCAAAGACAACGCGGCGAAATTGGGACGCGCGAAGTGCTTCAACAATCGGATGCTGCTCGACGGAACGAAAGCCGCTTTCCCCTCACCCCGGCCCTCTCCCTTGGGGAGAGGGAGCAGGGTAGGTGGCGCGGCGAAGTTCAGACGCGCGTTTGAATTGCTCCGCGCTAACGGCGGATTCTCCCTCTCCCGGCGGGAGAGGGCCGGGGTGAGGGGGAACGGCGCGAACGAATGAATCGCGTCCCGCAGTTTCTCGATGGTTCGACTCAAGGTTTTCATTTCTTCTTTTTCTTGTTCTGTTTGTCCTGCTTCGCGGCCCCAGCGGCTTTTTTCAAATCGTCATTGCTCGGCGGCGTCCACGCGGCGGGCTTGGGGTTCGCCACGGTGAGCGGGAGGTCGTCGCCGAACTTCGGCTGCGCGGCGTTGAGCTTCGCGAGCAGTTCGGCGGTGCGCGCGGCGTGCTCCGGTTTCCCGGCGAGGTTGTTCACTTCATCCGGATCATTTCGCAAATCGAAGAGCTGCGTCACGTTCACCTCCGGGTAGCGGATGATTTTCCAGCGGTCATCGCGCCACGCGCGCTGGACGTGCCGGTAGGCGAAGAACAGTTCTTCACGCGCCGCCTTCGCGGCTCCGGCGATGACGGGCTTGAAGCTGCGGCCATCAATCCCCGCCGGGGTTGGCGCGTCCACGAAGTCCGCCACCGTCGGATAAATATCGAGCAGGTAGACCAGCGCGTCGCTGCGGCCCTTCGGAATGCCGGGGCCGGCGAAGAACAGCGGCGACTTCATGCCGGCATCGTAGAGGTTCTGCTTGCCGAGCAGGCCGTGGCTGCCGACCGCGATGCCCTGGTCGGCGGAGAACAGGATGAGAGTGTTGTCGAACTGGCCGCCATCCTTGAGCGCCTGGAGAATCCGCCCGATGTGGAAATCCATCGCGGTGATGGTCGCGTAATACTCATGAAGCGTCTTGCGGATTTCGTCCTCGGTGCGCGGCCATGGCGAGAGCTGCTCGTCACGCACGGTCATCTCACCGTTGTCGAACGGATGGACGGGCTTGTAATTCTTCATCAGCGGGATTTTCGCGCGGTCGTATTGGTCCAGATACTTCTTCGCGGCCACGCGCGGGTCGTGCGGATTGCCGAAGGCGAGATACATGAAGAAGGGCCGCGCCTTGTCACGGCTCTCGCCCTTGATGAAGGCGCTCGCGGCGTCGGCGATTTCCTTGCCCGGTTCGCCGCTCTCGCGCTCGGCGGTGTCGTTCTGGAGATACTTGCTGTGCTCGAACTTCGCCTGGATGAGCGTCGCCGTGTTGCCGCGCTTGCCGTGGTGGTAGGTCTCGTAACCGGCGGCCTGCATCGTCAGCGGGAAATTCGGGCCGTCGCCGGGCGAGATGGAGCCTTTCGCGCCCGTGGGCGGCTGAAAATCTTTCCAGCGGAAAAAGGCGTTGCCGCTCAACATCATGTTGCGGCTGGGCGTGCAGACGGCGGGCGAATTGCCGCCGAGGCAGTAGGCGTTGTTGAAGACAAACCCGCGCCGCGCGATGGAGTCGAGGTTCGGCGTCTTGACGACGGGATTGCCGAGCGCCGCGACGGAGTCCGCCCTCATGTCGTCGGCGAAGAGGAAGAGGACGTTGGGCTTCGCGGCGTCGGCAGGCCGGGCGAGAAACGCGAGGAGCGCGAAGAGGACGGGGAGAATGGTTTTCATGTGCGGAGCGTTTTAGCGGGAATCACGCCTGAAATGAAGCGGGAATTTCGTGGGGCATGGTTTCGCGCGAAGGCCGCGAAGGTGGCGAAGGGGAAGAGGCGCGTGTCTTCGGCTTTTATTCGCGGCCTTCGCGCGACACCAAATGAAGAAGCCGCCGGCCCCTGGCGTGCAATTAGCCACCAAAAATAAAACCAAA
>JACRJY010000052.1 GCA_016235585.1 Verrucomicrobiota bacterium
ATCGCGCAGAAGCCGCCGATGCCGAGCGGAACAATCGTCGCCTCCGCGCCGCCGGCGAAAATCACCTTCGCGTCGCCCATCTTGATGGTGCGCCAGGCCTCGCCCATGGCGTGCGTGCTGGTGGCGCAGGCGGAACAGGTGGCGACGTTCGGCCCGCGCAGCTTGTAATACATCGAGAACATCCCGGAGGCCATGTTCAGGATGAGCATCGGAATCATGAACGGCGAGACGCGCCCCGGCCCCTTCGCGAGCAGAACCTTGTGCTGTTCCTCGGTCGTGTAGAGTCCGCCGATGCCGGAGCCGATGAACGCGCCGACTTCGTCACGGTTCACTTTGTCGAGGTCGAGGCCCGAATCCTGCAATGCCCGCCAGCCGGCGTAGACGCCGAATTGCGCGAAGCGATCCGTGCGGCGCAGCTCCTTCGGCGAGGGAAAGGCGGGCGCGGGTTCAAAGTTCTTCACCTCGGCGGCAATCTGGCAGTCGTAGGCCGCGACATCGAAGAGCGTGATGCGGTCAATGCCGCACTGTCCGGCGAGAACGTTTTGCCAAAAGGTCTCAATGTCGTGACCGAGCGAGGAAACGACGCCCAGCCCGGTGATGACCACTCTCCGCTCTGACCAGTTGCTTGCCATAAGAAAAAAAGGGCGGCTACAGCTTGCTTCAGCCTGGCCGCCCCGGGAAAAAGGGTCGAGTTACTTCTTCGAGTCCTCGATGTATTTGATGACATCGCCGACGCTCTGGAGTTTCTCGGCCTCCTCGTCGGGGATTTCCTGGCCGAACTCTTCTTCGAGCGCCATCACGAGTTCCACGGTGTCGAGCGAGTCCGCGCCCAAGTCCTCAATAAACTTGGCTTCCGGCGTCACCTGGTCGGCATTCACGCCGAGTTGCTCGACGATGATGTCCTTGATTTTCTGTTCGATTGTTTTGTCAGCAGCCATGGTTGTAATGATTTTTCTGTGTGTCTATGCCACGTGTCCGAAGGCGTCAAGCCCTGATTCGTGAATTTATTTTTGCGCCGATGTTTGTTTGGTTTGGACGCCGGGCGGACGGGTTAAATCCGCCATTGCGCCCATCTGTCTAGTGGCGCGGCGCGGCGGTGTCGAGCGGTAATTTCAAATCAATTTTCACATCACCATCCCGCCGTCCACCGCGAGCACCTGGCCCGTGACGTAACGCGCGCCGGGGCTGGCGAGGAACAACGCCGCGTGCGCGATGTCCTCCGGGCTGCCGAGGCAGTTGAGCGGAATCACCTTGAGCAGCTCCGCTTTCATCTCCGGCTTCAGCACCGCCGTCATGTCCGTCTCGATGAAGCCGGGCGCGAGCGCGTTCACTGTGATGCCGCGCGAAGCCAGCTCTTTTGCGGGGGACTTCGTGACGCCGATCAGCCCCGCCTTGCTCGCCGCGTAATGGCACTGGCCCGCGTTGCCGATGAGGCCGATGACCGACGCGACGTTGATGATGCGCCCGGAGCGCTGCTTGATGAAGCTGCGGGCGAACGCTCGCGTGAAATGAAACGCGCCCTTGAGGTTCGTGTTCAGCACCGTGTCCCAGTCCGCGTCGCTCATGCGCATGAGCAGGCCGTCGCGCGTGATGCCGGCGTTGTTCACGAGGATGTCCACCCTGCCGCACTCGGCGAGAATCTTCTCCCCGGCGGCGGTGACGGCGGCGGCGTCCGCCACGTCCACCGCGTGCGCCCACGCCCTGCGGCCCAGCGCGCGGATTTCAGCGGCGACCTTCTCGGAATTCTCGGCGGTGCGCGAGACGCAGACGACATCCGCGCCCTCGGCGGCAAACTTCAATGCGATGGCGCGGCCGATGCCCCGGCCCGCGCCGGTGACGACGGCGATTTGATTGGCGAGTGAACTCATAAATTTCAGCCACAGATGAAACACAGATGAAACATAGATTCAAAGAAACAAATTTTTGCGGATGTGAAGCGCGGTAATTTCATAAGGCAGGCTGCTAAAATCTGCCACCCGCTTCCATAATTAGACCACCGCGCCTGATTCAGACCCAAGCACTCTCCATGAAAAGTGAAGACCAGCGGAACGAATCGTCTGGCCTGCCCGGTCGAGGAACTGCAATGCCTCTGGCAAAGGTGGATACTTGCACAGGATCTGAATCTCGATTTCCCTGCCACGGGCTTGCGGATATGCATCGAAAATCTGTCCGGACTCAACCACCGTCAGATAAGCGTTCAGCTTGTCCTGAAGAATTACGAGATGGTTGCTGTCGGCAAGCCACGGCAGGTGGTCGGAGATAGTCAAAGCCGCGCGGCCATCCGGACGAATGCTGCAAAAGTCAATGACGTCACGTTGCTCGACGCTCATGGGATGAGATGCGATCCGATTTTGTATTTAGCCAAAGCGATGTTGACTGTAAAATAGCTATTCATTTTCGGCCACAGATGAAACACAGATTCAAAGCAGCAATTTTTCATCTGTGGAAATCTGTGGCTAAACCGAAAGCGCCTTCACCGCCGCCGCCAAGCTCGCCGCGTCCGCCACGTTGAGCATCTGCGCGGTTTTATCAATGCGCTTCATGAAGCCGCTCAAGGCCGTGCCCGGCCCCAGCTCGATGAAGCGCGTGAAGCCCTGTGCCAGCAGATAACGCATGGATTCCTCCCAGCGCACCGACGCCGTGACCTGCTCGACGAGCCGCTGGTGAATCTCGCCGCACGTCGCGTGCGGCTGCGCCGTGACGTTCGCGATGACCGGCACGCCAGGCAGGTTCAGCGGAATCGCCGCGAGTGCGTCGCGTAATTTCGGCTGTGCGCCGGCCATGAGCCGTGAGTGATACGCGCCCGCCACCGGCAGCGGCAACGCGCGCTTCGCTCCCTTGGTTTTCGCCAGTTCGCACGCCTTCGCGATTTTCTCCGCCGCGCCGGAGATGACGAGCTGGCCGGGGCAGTTCAGGTTCGCCAGTTCCACGCCCGCCTCGGCGCAGACCTCGCGCGTCGGCGCTTCGTCGAGGCCGATGATGGCCGCCATGCCGCCGCGCGTGGCCTCGCACGCCTCCTGCATAAAGCGCCCGCGCTGCCGCACCACCTTCAGGCCGTCCTCGAACGACATCACGCCCGCCGCCGTGAGCGCGGTGAACTCGCCGAGCGACAGCCCGGCGGTGGCGTCGAACTTCAGCCCCGGCGCGCGCTCCTTGAGCAGTTGAAACACGACCCAGCTCACGAGGAAAATTCCCGGCTGCGCGTTCTCCGTCTTGGTCAGATCGGCCTCCGGGCCGTTGAAACAAATGCCGGCGAGATCGTAGCCCAGCGCGGCATTGGCGCGGTCAAACAGCGCCCTGGCAGTGGGAAACTGCTCCGCCAAATCCCGGCCCATGCCGACAACCTGGGCACCCTGCCCGGCGAACAACAACGCGGTTTTGCTCATAGATTGCGGTGACTAAACACGAGGCGCGGCGGTTTGAAAAGCCGGAAGGCAGTTGCTTTGGCCACGGATTGAACACGGATGAAGCATGGATTTTCTCCTGCTTCACCCGTGGCTTCACGCTGCCGGTCCGCCAGCGCGGGAGAAATAACGCTTGGCGCATCCAACAATTACGTGTAGGTATCACCGCGTTTCCCGAAGCAAACGATTGCCCATGAGTTCTGAAAATCCTTCCGCCTCGGCGGTGCTCCCCTGGTGGCGCACGCTCAACCGCTACCACTGGTTCGTCTTTTCGATGGCCTGCCTCGCGTGGCTCTTCGACTGCCTCGACCAGCAGCTCTTCATCATCGCGCGCAATCCGGCCATCGCCGACCTGCTCCCCAAGGGCAGCGCCTCGGATGTCCAGAAGGTGTGGGGCGGCTACGCCACGGCCATCTTCGTCGCGGGCTGGGCCACGGGCGGGCTGATCTTTGGCGCGGTCGGCGACCGCATCGGGCGGGCGAAGACGCTCACCCTCACCGTGCTGCTGTATTCCGTGTTCACGGGGCTCTCGGCGTTTTCCCAGACGGTTTATGATTTTTGCTTCTACCGGTTCGTCACCGGGCTGGGCGTCGGCGGCGTGTTTGGCCTGTCGGTGGCGCTTGTGGCGGATTCGCTGCCGGACAAGGCGCGGCCCCACGCGCTGGGTTTGCTGCAATCGCTCTCCGCCGTGGGCAACGTCACCGCCGGATTGATCGCCGTGGCGGTGGGCTGGTATCAGGTCGCCGCCATCCAGGGCGGGGCGAAGCCGGCGACGGATTTTTGGAAATATCTTTTCTGGGTCGGGGCGGCCCCGGCGTTCCTCTGCGTGTTCATCCAGATGCGGCTGAAGGAGCCGGAGAAATGGGTGAAGGCGCGCGAGGCCGGGCGGCTGACCGGCGCGAAGTTCGGCTCCTACGCGTCGCTCTTCGGCGAGGCGCGCTGGCGCCGGCCCGCGCTGCTGGGAATGTTGCTGTGCATCGCCGGGGTGGTCGGCCTGTGGGGCGTCGGCTTCTTCAGCCCGGAACTCGTCGGCGACGTGATCAGCAAACAGCTCAAGGCCGAGAACGTCCCCGCCGCCGAGGTGCCGGGCAAACGGCTCATGTGGACGGGCATCAACATGATCATGCAGAACATCGGGGCGTTCCTCGGCATGATGACGTTCACCAAGCTCGCTCATCACTTTGGCCGCAAGCCGATCTTCGCGATTGCCTACGTGGCGGCGTTTTTGAGCACGGCGGCCACGTTCAAGTTCTTGAGCCAGCCTTGGCACATCTTCACGCTGGTGCCGCTCATGGGCTTCTGCCAGCTCGCGCTCTTCGCGGGGTTTGCGATTTATCTCCCGGAACTTTTCCCGACGCGCCTGCGCAGCACGGGAGTGAGCTTCTGCTACAACGTCGGGCGCTTCATCGCCGCCAGCGGGCCGTTCACGCTGGGGCTGCTGCAGGCGAAGCTGGCCGCCGGCGCGATCACGGCGGACGCGAAGCTCGAGGCCTTCCGCGACGCCTGCGCGTGGGTCAGCATCGTGTTCCTCGTCGGCCTCGTGGCGCTGGTCTTCCTGCCGGAGACGAAGGACAGGCCGATGCCGGAGGATTAGCCACCGCAGGCGCTGCCGGGTGTCCACCCTTCAGGGGTCGGGATGGCGGCACGTGAAGCATGGACACCAAACAGCGGTGCCGCGCTGCACTGGCCACCGCACTCCAAAATCACTTCGCGAAATCCACGCACACCAGCCGGTCTTCGCTCCGCAGATAAACCTTCTTCCGCGATAGCACGGGCGCGGCCCAGCACGGGTAGCGCAAATCCGGCACCTGCCAGCGCGCGAGTTCCTCGGCTTTCTCCGGGTTCACCTTGAACAGGCCAAGCAGCCCGCCCTCGCCGAGCACTATGAGCTTGCCGTCCGCCATCACCGCTGAGCCGCGCCCATAGACCTTCGGCTGCGGCGAACTGTGCGCCGGCCAGCGCTCGTCACGCGCCCACTTGAGCCTCGCCGTCTTCAGTTCCACACATTTGAAAAGCGCGTCCGGCTCGTTGCGTCCGTCGAAGGCGTAGAGATGGCCGTCGTGCAGCACGGGGGTGTTCCAGTGAATGCCCAGCACCGGATTCACCAATGCGCCGTTCGCATCGCGCTCCTGGTAGAATTTCGGCTGGCACCAGACTTCCTCAAAACTTTTCCCGCCCGGCTTCACGCACAGCAGGAAGGAGCCGGCGCGATAATACGCCGCCGACACGAACACCAAATCGCCCACGACCACGGGCCGGATGCCGTTCACCGAGTCGCTGCCGACGGACTGGAACCACCGGCTGAAGTTCACCGCGCCGTTCGTCGGGTTGAGCGACACCAATCCCTGCCGCATCACGGCGAAGACGTGGCGCTGGCCGTGAATGGTCGCCGCGACGGGCGACGAGTAGCTCGCCGATTTCTCCGCGCCTGACCATTGATACTTGCGGTCACCCGGCCAGCCGAGCATTGGCACGCCGTCCCAGTTTTTCTTTCCCACACTTTCCCAAATCGCTTTTCCCGTCGCCGCGTCGAAGGCGACGATACCGGAGTTCGGCTGCCCGCCCACCATCACGATGAGCCTGCCGTCCTCCAAAATCGGCGTGCTGCCGACGCCGAAGAACGCTTCCGGCACCGCGAAGTCCTTCGCCGTGTCGCGCTCCCAAATCAACTTGCCGGTCTTGAGATCGAGGCACACGAGCCGGCCCTCGACGCCGAAGGCATAGCAGCGATCCTCCGTGAGCAGCGGTGTGCAGCGCGGGCCGTTGTTGTAGCCGTAAGGGTCGCGGTATTGACACGGATAACTGTGCCGCCAGCCCGCCCTGCCCGTCGCGGCGTCGAAACTCCCGATGATTTCCTCGTTGCCGAGCCGGTGGTGCAGCACGAGTTGCGGGCCGCGCACGGATGGCGCGCTGTAGCCCGTGCCGATTTGCTTCGACCACACGACACGCGGGCCGGCGGCGGGAAATTTGTCGAGCAGGCCCGTCTCGCGCGAAGTGTTGTCCCCGCGCGGGCCGAGGAACTGCGGCCAGTCCTCGCCATCCGCCGCCGCGTGGAGGCGGGGCGGGGAGACAAGGCACGCGCACAAGAGCAGGCGGGCAAGGGCGAACTTCATGGCGTCAGGTTTGCGGGATTGGACGCGGGAGTCGAAGAAAAAAGTTCTTCGCTGGTTTAGCGAAATCAAACGCCGTGGAAAGGCCAGGAGCCGACTCCCTCCCGCCATCGGATGGGGAGGCAAAAGCGCGGGAAAGGCCATGAGGGCGTTAGCCATTGCATGAAAAGCCATCGGGGCAGCCTTCGCAAATGTCCATCCCCAACCTGCTTTTCCTGGTGGAGCCGACAAGATTCGAACTTGCGACCCCCACAATGCCATTGTGGTGCTCTACCAACTGAGCTACGACCCCATCCAGAGCGCGGCGAAATTATGGATGCCCCGGGGCTTTGTCAAAACATTTTCCCGGCGGGCCTCGACTCCGGGCCGCCGCCTGCTACCCTGCCCGCCGTGAAAAGCCTTTGCGTGTTCTGCGGCTCGAGTTCCGGCGCGGATTCGGCGTTCACAACCGCCGCGCGCGCCCTGGGCGAGACCCTAGCCCGGCAGGGATTGACGCTCGTCTATGGCGGCGGCAACGTCGGCCTGATGGGCGTGATTGCCGACGCGGCGCTGGCCCACGGCGGCAAGGTCATCGGCGTCATCCCCCGCTCGCTCGTGGAGCGCGAACTGGCGCACCGTCGCCTCACGGAGCTGCACGTGGTGGTCTCCATGCACGAGCGCAAGGCGCTGATGGCCGACCGCGCCGACGGCTTCATCGCGCTGCCCGGCGGCTTCGGCACGCTGGATGAATTCTGCGAAATCCTCACCTGGGCGCAGCTCGGCCTGCATACGAAGCCCTGCGGCGTGCTGAACGTGAACGGCTTCTTCGACTCGTTCCTCGCGCAGGTGGATCGCGCGGTGGCGGATCGCTTCATCCGCCCGGAACACCGCGCCCTCCTGCTGGTCGGGCAAAACCCCGATGCTCTTTTGGAACGGATGCGAAAGTTCCAGCCGCCCAAGGTTCACAAGTGGATTGGCCGGGACGAGGTTTGAAATCGAATTAGAACCACTTTCTTCAAAAACAGGACTTGCCAAGGTGGGGAGGCGTGTCTAGGCTCGCGCTCCTTTTTGGTAAAAAGGCATCGTGCTCCGGCGGCGAAATCGCGCGGCGGGGCGCACAAATAATTATGGCAGTCAAAATTCGCATGAAACGGGTCGGCACGAAAAACCTGCCGGCTTTCCGCATTGTGGTGGCCGATGGCCGCAGCCCGCGCGACGGCAAGTTCCTCGAGGAAATCGGCACCTACCTGCCGCTCAAGAAGGACAACAATTTCAACATCAACCTGGAGCGCGCAGACTACTGGGTGAGCCAGGGCGCGCAGCCCAGCGACACCGTCGCCTCGCTGATCCGCCGGGTGCGCCGCACCGTCGCCGCCGCCGCTTAAGCCCGCGCGGGCCGCCGACCATGCAGGCCTTTCTCGATTACGTGGTGAAGGCGCTGGTGGATCGCCCGGACGCGGTGCTCATCTCGCCGGTGGAGCGGCACGGCCTCACGGTCTACGAACTGCGGCTTCACCCCACCGATGTCGGCAAAATCATCGGACGGCAGGGGGCGACAATTCAGGCGATTCGTTCGCTCCTCCAAGTGAGCGCCGCCAAGAAGGGCGTGCGCGCCACGGTGGAAATCGTGGAAGAAGGCCCGGCCTAGGCCCGCCACGGCAACGCGAGGCCGGGCGTGAAGATTGATATTTTGACACTTTTTCCCGCGATGTTCGCGGGGCCGCTGGACGAGAGCATCGTCAAGCGGGCGCGGGACGCGGGATTGCTGGACTTGAAAATCCACAACCTGCGCGACTGGACGCATGACCGCCATCGCACGGTGGATGACAAGCCGTTTGGCGGCGGACCGGGAATGCTCCTGAAGCCCGAACCGATCTTTGAAGCCGTCGAAGCGCTGGTCGGAGACGAGACGCAAGTCATCCTGCTTTCGCCGTCGGGCCGGAAGTTCGACCAGGCGATTGCCCGCGACCTGGCGGCAAAAAAACATTTGCTGCTCGTCTGCGGGAGCTACGAGGGTTTCGACGAGCGCGTGCGTGAAACGCTGGCGGACGACGAACTATCCATCGGCGATTACGTGCTGACCAACGGCGCGCTGCCCGCGATGATCGTCGTGGACACGTTGACGCGGCTGCTGCCGGGCGCGCTGGGCGACGACGAGAGCGCGCGGGACGAGTCCTTCAGCCACGGGCTGCTGGAGTATCCGCACTACACGCGGCCCGCCGAGTTTCGCGGGATGAAGGTGCCGGACGTGCTGCTCTCCGGCAACCACGCGGAGATTGAAAAATGGCGGCGCGAGCAGGCGAAGCAGAAGACGAAAACGCGCCGACCGGATTTGATGGAATGAGATTTGAACTGAAAACTGAAAACTGAATTTATGAACCAGGCATTGTTGGACAAAATTGAATCGGAACAGTATCGGAAAACCCCGGCGGTGTTCGCCGTCGGCGACTCCGTGAAGGTGCACACCAAGGTCGTCGAGGGCGACAAGGAGCGCATTCAGATCTTCGCCGGTGTCGTCATCGGCAGGCGCGGGCACGGCCTGAACGAGACGTTCACCGTCCGCCGCATCAGCTACGGCGAGGGCGTCGAGCGCATCTTCCCCATCCACTCGCCGCGCGTGGACAAGGTCGAAGTCGAGCGCCAGGGCCGAGTGCGCCGCGCCAAGCTCACCTACCTCCGCAAACGCCTCGGCAAGGGCGCCACGGCGGTGAAGGAAAAGGAAGCGAAGGCCGAGGCCGCACCCGCCGCGAAGTAAATTTCTGCCGGTTGATTTTCACGAGAGCGAGGCGCAAGCCTCGCTTTTTTTTGGAGTGCCGAGCATCGCCCGGCTCGGAGCAACACGAATCGTGCGTCATGCCGAGCAATGCTCGGCGCTCCACGCAAACAAGAAAGTTCCCCGGAACATCCCTCCGCCGGTCACAGGCCACCGCTACACTTCGGTTTTCTCCGCGCGCCCGAACAGCAGCCGCAGGCTGTTCAAGACCACGACCACCGTGCTGCCCTCGTGGCCGACGACGCCGAGCGTGAGCGGAATCGCCCCGAACAGCGCGCACCCCACCAGCACCGCCACGGTGCCGAGCGAGATGACCAGATTCTGCCGGATGACCCGCCGCGCCCGCTGGCTCAACTGGAACGCGGTGAGGAAATTCTCCAGCCGGTCGTGCATGAGCACCACCTCGGCCTGTTCGAGCGCGGCATCGGAACCGCGCGCGCCCATCGCCACGCCCACGTCGGCGGCGGCAAGGCTCGGCGCGTCGTTCACGCCGTCGCCGACCATCGCCACTCCCCTGCCCTGTTTCACGAACGAGTGGATGACCTCGACTTTCTGCTCCGGCTTCAGCTCGGCGCGCACGTCATCGAGCGCCAGTTGTGCCTTTAGTTTTTCTGCCGACGCCCGGTGGTCACCAGTCAGCACCACGATGTGCAGGCCGAAGGAGCGTAATTTATCCAACAACGGCCTGGCCTGTGGCCGAACGTCATCACGCAGCAAAATCCGTCCCAGCAAATCGCCCTTGGCAATCCACACCTCGGATTGTCCCGCATCGGTGGGCGAAACTTGCGCCAGCACGCCGTCCTGCGTCACCCACTCGCGCCGCCCCAGCGAAACCGGCTCGCCCTCGTGCCGTGCGCGCAGGCCGAGGCCCGTGACGGACTCGAACCGCTCCAGCTTGAGCGGCGGCAACTGTTGCTGCTTGCCGTGCCGCGTGATGGCCCGCGCCAGCGGATGCGTGGAAAGCCGTTCCAGCGAAAAGGCGAGTTGCGCGATTTCGTTTTCGCGCCCGGCGGGAAAACTTTCCACGCGCTCCACCTGGAGTTCGCCCGTCGTCAGCGTGCCGGTCTTGTCGAGCGCGACGACGGAGACGCGCGCGAGGTTCTCCACCGCCGCACCGCCCCGGAACAAAATCCCGCGCCGCGCCGACCACGCGATGGCCGCCAGCACCGCCGAGGGAATCGAGAGCACCAGCGCGCACGGCGACGCCACCACGAGCAGCGTCATCGCGCGGTAAAACGCGCTCCGCGCCGTCTCGGTCGAATGGAACGCCGCCAGCCCGAAGCCCAGCCACCACACGAAAAACATCACCGCGCACAGGCCCAGCACGGCGTAGGTGTAGGTCGTGCCGAACTTGTCGGTGAACCGCTGCGAGGGCGCCTTGAGATGCTGCGCCTCCTTGATGAGTGCGATGATTTTTTGCAGCGCGCTCTGGCTCGCGGGCCGCAGCACGACGGCTTCCACCGCGCCCCAGAGGTTCAGCGTGCCGGCGAACGCGCTGTCGCCGACGCGCTTTTCCACGGGCGCGGCCTCGCCGGTGAGGTTGGATTCATCGCTCGCGGTCTGACCTTTGAGGATTTCCACGTCCACGGGAAACTGCTCGCCGGGCTTGATGTGGAGATGCATCCCGGTGGCAAGCTGCTCGACGGGTAACGTGCTTTCATTGCCGCGCTCGTCGAGGACGTTGGCGGTCTTGGGCGCATCCTTGAACAGCGAGCGAATTTCGCGGTGCGTGCGGCCCATCGCATAGTGTTCGAGCGCGCCCGACAGCGAAAAAAGAAACAGAAGCGTCGCGCCCTCGGCCCACGCCCCGATGCTCGCGCTGCCCGCCGCGACGGCGAGCATGAGGAAATGAACGTCCAGCACGCCTTCCTGCAGCAGCTCCCAGATTTCGTGAATGGTGAACCACGCGCCCGCGACGTAGGCGGCGCAGAAGAAAGCCATTCCCCAGTTGCCGCCGAGGAAATGTCCGGCCAGACCGAACACGCCGCAGAGGACGGCGGCCACCAGTTGCTCCTTCCACTCGTGCTCGTGATCCTCATCTTCCGGCAGGTGAACTTCGCGCGGGACGAGCCGGGGCAGCGGCAGCTCGCGCCAGCGCCAGAAACGCGGCGCGGTCAGACAGGTGGGCCGCGCAATGGTGGTCACGCCGCCGGCGTGCTGCACGGAGAGATTTCCGCGCAGGCGCGGGTCGTTTTGGAGCCGGCAGGAGTCGCAGGTCGGCGCGCCTTCGAGCAGCTCGCAGCGCTCGCCGCCCGCGCTGGCAGAGATTTGCCGGATGTGTTCGGTGAAATATTTCTCCAGCCCCGCGTTGTCCGCCCGGCCCAGCGTGGCAACGGAGACGGCGCGGCGGGCGTGGTCAATCTTCACCGCCTCGAGCGCCGGCTCGCCTCGCATCGCCTCGGCCACGGTGGCGACGAGACAGTGGGAACTGCCGTCGGGCGGTGCCGGTTTGACGGATGGAGTTGCACTCATGCGCGCATCCAAAAATGGACTCACCGCGCGCCGAACGCCAGCGGGAAGATAAAACCTCAACAACAACGCCGCAGGGGTGGGACAGGCTTCCAGCCTGTCCGGTTGGCTCGCAAACAACCCCCACTGGACAGGCAAGATGCCCGTTCTACTATTTTTTGCAGTGAACTCAAGATTTGATTCGGGCGCGGCAGGCCGGGTTTCCCTGGCGGAGTTTTTTATTGGCGGCGGCGGGGCCAATCGCGCATAAATCCACAACCCTCCGCATGGAGAACAAGCTTCCATCTACTGATTTTTCGCAGTTCAAGGCTGTGCGGAAACGGCGTGCCCGGGGCGCGGGAACCCGCACCGCGCCCGGCGAGGTTCCCCTCGTCGAAGCCTTGCGCTCGTTCAGGCCGCGCCGTCCCCAAGCGGCGGGCGAGACGGATCATCACGAGGAACACGCTCCTGACTTCTCCCTGCGCCTGCCAGACTGGGTGGTCTCCCGCAGCACCGCCGCCGGACTGGGGCTGGCGGGCGCGGCGGCGCTGCTCTGGCCGGAGGGACGCCCGCTGGCGCTGGGCCTGTTGAGCGTGGCGCTCGCCTTGTTTGCTGCGGTCAAAATGTCCCCGGCACTTTGCCACGTGGCGGCACTGCCCGGCGCGGCGGCGATGGTCTGGAGCCTGGCCGAACTGCGGCCGCCATCCGGCAATTTCTGGCCGGGCGCGGCGACGGGCGGTTTGCTGCTGTTCGATGCGCTGGTCTTGAACCGCAGCCGGGCGCGGGCGGCACGGTTTTTCTTCACCGGCGGGGCGTTGCTGACGTGGCTCGTGGTGATCTGCGTGCGCGTGCCGTTGCCGTGGCTGGGCGTGGCGCTGGCGGGCTTCGCGCTGGGGTTGGGCTTTTCGTTCTATGTCACGCGCGTGCGGGAGGTCGCGTATTTCGGCCAGGAATCCCTTGTGGCGGCGCAGGCCGTCTGGCTGTGGGCGTGGATGGGCGCGCCGGAGCCGCCGCCAGGGTGGAATCCGCTGCTGATGACCGCCGCCACGCTGGCGTCGCTGCACTGGTGGCAGCGGCAGAAGGCGCTGCCGACGCGGGCGGGCGGCTTTCATCTGTTCCAGTCGGCGAGCGCGCTGGCACTGGCGGGGATTTTTTACTTCTGGCTGGAGCCGCAGATGACGCCCGCCGTGTGGATGGTGGCGGCGAGCCTGCTGGCCATCGTCTTCACCGGCTACGGGATGGCGGCGCACCTGTTCCTCATCGCCGAGTGCGGGCAGATTTTTCTGGGCCTGGGCGTGTGGGAGTTTGCGATGAACATCTTCCACCTGCGGGCGGGCGGCGGATTGTTCGCGCTCGTCCCGGTGCTCACGCTGGCGGCCAACGTGGTGCTGCTGCGCGTCTGGCTGGCCGGGGCCAAACTGGACACGCCGTTCTGGGAGAAGCTGATCACGTTCGTGAGCCTGTGCTGCGGCAGCATCGCCATTTCCATGTCCGTCGCGTGGATGATGGTGTTTCTGCCGCTGCGGGATCGGTTCTGGTTCTGCGTGCTGGTCGGCGGGGCGCTCTTCTTTTGGGGCGACGGACGGCAACGCAAGCCTTTGTGGATGGCCAGTGCGGGCTATCTGCTGCTGGGCTGGGGGATTTTCTGGCTGCTGCCGGAACGAAGGGACGTGGTGTATCCGATGAACTTCCTGGCCATTTTGTTCTTCGCCGCTTTGCAACAGTTGTCGCGGATGAACACCGTCCGGTTTTATCTGCCCGAGGGCGTGCACAACGCCGCGATGCTCCTCGTCGGCACGGCGATGTGGCTGTTTGTAACCAACTGGGTGATGCTGACCCTCGGCCTCTACGGCCTGGCGGTCCACTGGACGGGCGTGGGCCTTTGCGGCGTGCTGGTGGGCGTGGTGCTGCGCGAGCGCCTCTATCAAATCATCAGCGTCGGGATGCTGGGCGCCGCGCTGGCGAAGGCGCTGTTCGAATGAACCGCTGCAAAATGATTTGACGCGCCGGGCGCGGGCCGCAGAATTTCCCCAACACACTTGAACCAATGAAAAAAACACCGCTCCGCCTTGTTTGCTCCCGCGTCTTCGCCGGCTTTGCCCTGCTCGCGCTGGCCGCGTCCGCCCTCGCCGCGCCCAGGCCGCCGAACATCCTCTTCATCTTTTCCGACGACCACGCCTATCAGGCCATCAGCTCTTACGGCGATCCGCGCAAGCTCCTCCAGACGCCCAACCTCGACCGCATCGCCAAGGAAGGGATGCGCTTCACTCGCGCGATGGTGCCGAACTCCATCTGCGGCCCCAGCCGCGCCACGGTGCTCACGGGGAAATACAATCACCTGAACGGCTTTTACAACAACTCGAACAGCAAGTTCGACCCCGCCCAGCCGACCTTCGTGAAAAACCTCCACGCCGCCGGCTACCAAACCGCCGTCGTCGGCAAGTGGCATCTCGTCAGCGACCCGGTGGGCTTCGACTACTGGCACGTCCTGCCCGGCCAGGGCGTCTATTACAACCCGCCGATGATTGACAACGGCAAGCCGGTCAAGCACCAGGGCTACACCACCGACATCATCACCGACCTCACGATTGACTGGCTCAAGAAGCGCGACAAGTCCAAGCCCTTCCTCATGATGTGCCAGCACAAGGCCCCGCACCGCGAATGGGAACCCAACCTCAAATACCTCGGCCACGACCGCGACCGCCAGTATCCCGAACCGCCCACCCTCTTCGACGATTATGGCGGCAAACGCGGCCTCGCCGTGCGCGATCAAGATATGTCGCTTGAGAAAACCTTCACCGAGCGTGATGCCAAGCTCATCACCCCCGGCAACCTCACGCCCGAGCAGAAAAAAGTCTGGGACGCCTACTACGAGCCGCGCAACGACAAGTTCCGCGAATCCAAACCCACCGGCAAAGACCTCGTCCGCTGGCGCTACAACCGTTACATGCACGACTACCTCGGCTGCATCAAGTCCGTGGATGAAAGCGTGGGCCGGGTGCTCGACTTCCTGAAGGCCGAGGGGCTGGACAAGGACACGCTCGTCGTCTATTCCGCCGACCAGGGGTTTTACCTCGGCGAACACGGGTGGTTCGACAAGCGCTGGATTTTCGAGGAATCCCTCCGCACTCCCCTGCTCATTCGCTGGCCCGGCGTCACCCCGCCCGGCTCCGTCAACGACCGCATCGTCTCGAACCTCGACTTCGCCGAGACCTTCCTCGACGCCGCCGGGCTGCCCATTCCCGCCGATATGCAGGGCCGCAGCCTCGTGCCGATTCTGAAAGGCCAGACGCCCGCCGACTGGCGCACGAGTTTTTACTATCATTACTACGAGTATCCCGTGCCGCACCGCGTCCGCCCGCACTACGGAGTCGTGACCGACCAATACAAACTCGTCCACTTCTACAAGCCCGACGTGGATTACTGGGAACTCTACGACCGCGAGAAAGACCCGACCGAGGTGAAAAACTTCTACGCCGACCCCGCCTATGCCCAGACCGTCGCCACTTTGAAAACCGAACTCACCCGCCTGCGCGTCGAGGTCAAGGAACCCGGTGAACCGCCGCGCACCGCCTACGGCAACCGCCCCTTCGACAACGAGCCGCAAACTCCCGGCGCACCCGCCACCGGCAAGAAAAAAGGCGCGGGGAAGAAGAAGGCGCAGTAAGTGCGGGACGGGCACCCGCCTGTCACCCTGCCCCGGCTTCCTTCGGTTCCAATTTTCAAGGGATTTTGGGTGACACCGCTTTTGAGTCAACCGGAGCATTTTCCGGCCTCACTTTGGGTGACACGCCTTTTTGAGTTCCGGCGGTGCCGAAACTTCGCGGAAACCAGTTTGATTAAACCCGCCCGCCACCGAGTCCACTCTTCGCCGATGCGCTGTTGCTTTTGAGAAGCGGCGGTGGCATACATGGCTCGCGCTCCCATGATTGATCCGCAACTACAGGCCAGGCTCGAACCGCTCGCACGGCGGCACCGAGCGCTGCAACTCGCGCGCGCCCTCGCCGTCTGCTGGGGCCTCGGCTCGCTCGCGGCCCTCGCGCTGCTCTCGCTGCAGAAATTCTCCGGCACGGGATGGAAGTGGGCGTGGACGATTCCCGCCGCACTCGCCGCGCTCGCCGCGCTGTGGCTGATACGGAAAATTTATTCCGCGCCGATGGATTACCGCTGGCTCGCCCGGCAAATCGAGGAGCGCAATCCCGAACTTCACGCCCTCCTCCTCACCGCCATCGAGCAGACCGCGCCGGACGGCCAGTTGCTCGGCTATCTGCAACGGCGTGTCATTCACGAAGCCATGGACAAGGCGGACACGCAAAATTGGGCCGGCCTGCTGCCGCGCTCGCGCGTCTTCACCGCACACGTCATTCAATTCGGCGCGCTCGCGTTGTTCGTCGCAATGCTCGGCAGCCTGCCGGTGGCGCACCGGCGCGCGGTGGCGGAACGCGCGATTCAGGCGGGCATCAGCGTCACGCCCGGCGACGCCAGCGTGGAGCGCGGCGATTCGCTCGTGGTGCTCGCGCGCTTCACCGGGCCGCTGCCGGCGGGCGTGAGCCTCGTCATCGGTCAAAACGCCGACAGCGCGCGGCGCGTTCCGCTCGTGAAAAGCCTCGACGACCCGGTGTTCGGCGGCAGCGTGCCGGAGGTGGCCGAAGATTTTGTCTATCACCTCGAATATGGCCGGCTGAAGACGCGCGAGTTCAAGGTCAGCGTCTTCGAGCATCCGAAACTGGAGCGCTCCGATGTGCGCCTCGAATTCCCCGCCTACACCGGCCAGCCGGAGAAACGCATCGAGGACACGCGCCGCGTCACCGCCGTCGAAGGCACGAAGCTCGAACTCTCGCTCCAACTCAACAAGCCCGTCGCGTCCGCGCGGCTCGTGACGAAGGACAAGTCGGTGAAGAATTCAATCCCACTCAAGGTCGAAGCCGGCAAGGCCACCGCCGAGTTGAAGGAATTTCCGCTCAAGGCCAGCCAGACTTACGAACTTCAACTTGTGGACGCCGACGGGCGCACGAACAAGTCGCCCGCGCAGTTTGTCTTCGACGTGCTGAAAATCCGCGCGCCG
>JACRJY010000054.1 GCA_016235585.1 Verrucomicrobiota bacterium
GCTTGCCGGTCTCCTTCGCCCAACGCGCCACGACGTTCTGCGCGACGACCGACGGCCCGGAGCCGTGCAGCAGGACGTCGCACTCGGCGAACGCGGCCTTGAGTGCATCCGCGCCTTTGACGATTCGCACCTTCGGGAAGCGCGCGAGCAGGATTTCCTCAACGCCATTGTCCACCTTGCTCGGCCACAGCCGCACCTCCACGCCGGGCAGGTGCTTCTCAATGAGCGCGAGCACACCCGGCGTGTGCGCGATGTCGCCGATGTTCACGGTCTGCCACGACGAGCGGAGCAACAGGCGCGCGGGGCGCTTGTCGGTGGCACGCACGGAGGCGGCGAGTGAAGCGGCGAGCGTTGTGTGGAGGAAGTGGCGGCGGTTCATAGGCTCAAAAGTATCCGGCTTTTTTCCGGTCTTCCATCGCGGCTTCGCTGGCCTTGTCGTCGGCGCGGGTGCCGCGCTCGGTGACGCGGGCGGCGGCGACTTCGCGGATGATGTCGTCCACGGTGCTGGCGGGACTGTCTATCATCCCGGTGCTAATCATGTCCGCGATGGTGCGAACGCGGCAGACCATTTTCTTCACCGGCTCCTTCGCGGTCGGACGCGCGCCGGCGTAGGGGTCGGGTCGCGTGGTGTCCGCGTGCGCGGGCGGGACGGGGAGCCACTGGCCGCCGCGCCGGAAGCACTCGCGCGTGTGGCTGAAGTAGATGCTCGGCACTTCCAGCTTTTCGCGCTGTATGTATTCCCACACGTCCATCTCGGTCCAGTTGGAAAGCGGGAAGACGCGCATATTCTCGCCGGGGTTGAGGCGGGCGTTGTAGAGGTTCCAGATTTCGGGGCGCTGGTTTTTCGGATCCCACTGGCCGAAGGCGTCGCGGAAGCTGAAGAAGCGTTCCTACGCGCGGGCTTTCTCCTCGTCGCGCCGCGCGCCGCCGATGCAGCAGTCGAAGCGGAACTCCTCAATCGCGCCGAGCAGCACGGGAATCTGAAGCTGGTTGCGGCTGATTTGTCCGGGCGTGGGCGTGGCGAGGCCCTTGGCGAAGGCTTCGTCCACGGTGCGGACGATAAGCTTCGCGCCGAGTTGTTTCGCGCGGCGGTCGCGAAACTCAATCAGTTCGGGAAACTCGTGGCCGGTCTCGACATTCAGAAACGGCATCGGGATGTCCGACGGGCGGAAGGCCTTCTCGGCGAGACGCAAGATGCAGATGGAGTCCTTGCCGCCGGAGAAGAGAATGGCCGGGCGTTCAAACTCCGCCGCCACTTCGCGCATGATGTGAATCGCCTCGGTTTCGAGAAATTGTAAATGGTCGAGATGGTAAGAAGACATGAGGGAATAGGTGATGGGGAATGGGGAATAGGGGGGCGGTCAACGGCGGTCAACGGAATGAATGAGGCCGGTGATGAGTTTGCCGGTTTGAATGCACTGGGCGAGCAGGTGCTCTTGTTCAGGCTTGGTCACAAATTTGTTGTCGAGCAAGACGTAGCTCATGGAGCGGACTTCGCCACAGGAGCGGCGGGCGATATTGTAGGCCTGTCGTTTCTCTGCGATGTGGAGGCTCTCCCAACCTTCCGCGACGTTGTTCATAACCGAAACGGCGGCGCGCTGGAGTTGGTCGCGCAATCCAAAATCCCTCGCCAATGGTTCGCGACGGCACAGCGAATAGACGTGGTTCGTCAGCGCCCGCGCTGACTTCCACGCTTCCGAATTTTCAAATGGCTCGCCCATGTTTTCGCGTCTGGGGTCTTGGGTCTGGAGTCTGGGGTTGTGTGTCCGATGGTGCCTCCCCATCCGCTAGACGCCAGACCCCATCCCCTCGGCCTTCCCCATCGCCTTTCCGCCCCAGCTTGCGTGTAGCCCGCACTCGCGCTTCTCGTCGGCCTTCGCGGGGTCGAAGTAGTCCCATTCGTTCGGGAGGTTGTGCTGTTTGAGATAGGCTTCCATCTCGGCGTCGGACCAGTGGAAGATGGGGCTGACTTTGAGGGAGTTGAAATTGCCGTCGGGGGAAACGATGTCGAGGCCGGCGCGGTTGGGGTTCTGGACTTTACGCAGCGCGGTGAGCCAGACGGTCGGCGCGAGCTCCTTCATGCCGCGCTGGAACGGCTCCAGTTTCATCACGGTGCTGAAGACCTTGATGCGCTCCTCGTTCTCCGGCGTCGGCTCGGGCATTCCGCCGTGGACGGCGTCGTAGTGCGCGGCGCTGAGGCGAGGGAGGTAGGCCTTGATGTTGAGCTTGAGCCGGGCCTTGAGCTGCTCGGCGTGCTGGTAAGTCGCCGCACGGTTGTAGCCGTGGTCCACCCAGAGCACCGGGATGTCCGGCTGCACCTGCGTGACGAGGTGCAGGATGACGGCTTCGTAGGGACGGAAGTTCGTCGAGACGATGGCGCGGCCATTGGCCTGTGCGATGGCCCACTTCACAACGTCGAGCGCGGACTTGCCGCGAAGGGTGGCGTTGGCGTGAGTGATTTGTTCGGGAGTCATTTGTGGGCGTGGTGGCAGGCTAAATGTGGAAGTCATCCTTCCCTTTCACGCGGCCAAAGGACAGGCGGTTCCAGACGCGCTCGTGGGCGTAGTAGAGGAAAATCTTGGTGAACAGCTCGACGAAGCCGATGCCCAAGGCGGCTTTCCACTGCCCGGTGATGAGCCACGAAATCAGGATGGTGTCGGCAGTGCCGGTCATGCGCCACGAGATGGCCTTGACGAGGCTGCGGTAGGGTTTTTCTTCGGCCATAAAAGAAATGAAGAAGCGGAGGAGCGGGGAACAATACCTTGCGGGTGCTTCCTGGTTATTGCGGTTTTTTCCGCTGTGAGTAGGGCACGTATTCTTTGGTCACATAATCGCTGTCTTTGTATTCCACATGGCAAGCCATGCAGTTTTTCAGCTTGCCGCGCGAAGTGACCTGCTTGGCGTCTGCTGAAAGAGTGAAAAATTCCCAGTCGCCGCAATCTGGGTTATAGCCCGACTCGCGCTTGATCATGCCCGTGAACAATTCGGTCTTGGTTCCCTCGGCATCGCCAAACTTTTCCTTCAAAATCAGAGTTCCGCGAGGAAACGCTGCCGAATGAGACTTCATCGCAGAAGCTCCTTGGGGCGACACGTAGACGTGAACATATTTTTGCCAATGGGAATTTGGAGTTTTGACCCTTTGTTCTTGCAGTGATTCTGGCCGGAAAGGGGCGCAGGAACTAGACACTCGGTCGTGCATCCTGACGGGTTTTTCCGTAATTCGCACCGCGTTCGTCCGTTGCTGTGCAAAAAAAATGAACCCGTCGATCGGGGGTGCTGAATCAGCAGTGCAACCCGCCATGAGCGAAATCAAAGACATCATCAAAAGTGACAACTCTTTTTTCATAATTGTTCCTTCAACACCACCCGGTCGCACCAGTCGCCGAAGCGCTCGTTCGCCGTGCGCTCGTTCGCGAAGCGTGCGAGGAGAGGGCGCAGTTCGGTTTCGAGTTCAGCTTCCTTGAGCACGTCCTTGAACAGCTTGTTGAGGCGCGTGCCGGAGGCGTTGCCGCCGAGCCAAAGCTGGTAGCGGCCCGGCGCTTTGCCGACGAAGGCAATCTCCGCCATGTAGGGCCGCGCGCAGCCGTTCGGGCAGCCGGTCGAGCGGATGATGATTTCCTCGCTGCCGAGGCCGAGGTCGCCGCAGAGCTTCTCGATGCGGTCCACGAGGCCGGGCAGCATGCGCTCGGACTCGGCCAGCGCGAGGCCGCAGGTGGGCAGCGCGGGGCAGGCCATCGAATTGCCGTGGAGCAGGCTGGCCTGGTTCTCGGTGCGCACGCCGTGCTCGGCAAGCAGCGCGTTGATCGCGGCTTTGTCGGCCTCGGCGACGTTGGCGAGGATGATGTTCTGATTCGCGGAGAGGCGGAACTCGATGTTGCCGAACTTCTCCGCGACGCGGCGCAGGGCGGTCTTCTGGCGCAGCTTGTCCGTGTCCTTGATGCGTCCGCACTCGACGAAGAGCGTGAGGAAATGCGTTCCATCCAGCGCCTTGTGCCAGCCGTAGGCGTCGCTGGTTGTGGTGAACTTGTAGTCGCGGGCTGGCTCCAGCTTGATGCCGGCGCGCTGCTCGACCTGGGCGCGCGTCCAGTCCACGCCTTTCTCGGCGACGACGTATTTCAAGCGCGCGTGCTTGCGGTCGGTGCGATCACCGAAATCGCGATGAATGGTGAGCATGGCCTTGGCGACTTCCACGATTCGCTCCGGCTTGAAGAAGCCCAGCACATCCGCGAGGCGCGGGTAGGTCGTCACCTGGCCGTGCGTCCGGCCCATGCCGCCGCCGACGGCGAGGTTGTAGCCGACAAGTTGGCCGTTCTCGACGATGGCGATGAAGCCGAGGTCGTTGGTGAAGATGTCCATGTCGTTGACCGGCGGCATGACGAAGCAGGTCTTGAATTTGCGCGGCAGATAAGTTTTGCCGTAGAGTGGATCCACAAAATCCTTGTTCTCCGGATCGGCGAGGTTGAGCTGCACGCCGTCAATCCAGATGGCGTGATAGGCCTTCGTCTTGGGCGCGAGCGCGGCCACGACACGATGGCAATCCTCCAGCATCTGCGCGCGCGCCGTGGTCTGCGAGGGCGTCGGCGAGGCGGTGATGTTGCGGTTCACGTCGCCGCACGCCGCGAGCGTGGAGAGCAGGCACTCGTTAATCTTCTTCACCAGCGGGCCAAGTCCCGACATGACGACGCCGTGGAACTGGATGCTTTGCCGCGTGGTGATGCGCAGCGTGTTGTTGCCATAAGTCGCCGCGAGATCGTCGAAGGTGATCCACTGCGCCGGAGTCATGATGCCGCCGGGGATGCGCCCGCGGATCATCATGATGTATTTCTTGCCGGTCTTGCGCAGGTCGCGGTCGTCCTGCTGGTAGATGCCGTGGAACTTGGTGAACTGCTGGTCGTCGGCGGAAAACTGGTCGGTGCCGGACGCCAGAGTGGCCGCGATGTTGCCGGCCAAGGTCGGGATGGCGTCTTTGATGACCTCGTTGTGGGTCAGTTTCGGTGTAGCGCTTTCAATCATTATTAGATCAGTGATAATTGTTATGTTTAACTTTCGTTGCTGTCAAACTCAAAAATTGCCGACGAACGGGTTCGTTTTAACCTTGGAATTGTTGCGCGCATTTATCCCAGCCCGCAAGGATTGAATGCGGGTTCCGAGGCGCGGCAGCCGGGCATGAAACCGACTGTCTGCGGGTTCGACTGTTGGCCGGGACGGATTGATTTGGCAGCGGTCAGGTTCGCTTTTCGTTCTTCAGCGTCCCCGCCTCGACCCGCCAGCGGTGCAGGTCGCGGCCCAGCTCCTGCGGCCAGTTTTCCTCGGTGCAGGTCATGAAGACCTGGCCGCGCGTATGCTGGACGCGCGATAGCAGCGGCAGAAAACCGCCGCGCCGCCGCGCGTCAAGCTCCCCCATCACGTCGTCAATCAACAGCACCGGCGGCGCGCCGTGGAGGCCGGTGAGATACTCGGCCTGTGCCATCTTGAGGGCGATGGCCAGCGTGCGCTTCTGCCCCTCGCTGGCGAACAGCGCGGCGGCGTGGTCGTCGAGGATCAGTTGCAGGTCGTCGCGGTGCGGCCCGACGAGCGTGGAGCGATACGCCCGTTCGCGGCGGCGTGACTGGGCAAGCTCGACGGCAAAATCGTTTTTCACGCCGGGCTGGTATTCGAGGCGCAACTCCTCGGCCTCGTGGGAAATGCGGCGATACGCCAGCCGCGCCAGCGGAGAGAGGCGCGGGAGAAGTTCGCGGCGGAACTGGACGAGTTGATTGCCGACGGTCACGAGTTCGGTGGAAAAACTTTCCAGTTGTTCCTCATCGAGTGTGTGCCGCTTGAGCAGCGAGTTGCGGTGCCGCAGCGCGAGCGCGTAACGCTGGAGCAGCGGCAGGTAGGCCGGGTGTGTCTGCGCCAGCAACAGATCGAGAAAGCGCCGCCGGACGCGCGCCGTGCCCTTGACCAGCAGCAGATCCTCCGTGCAAAAAACCACGGCGCGCAGCGTGCCGAAATAATCCGCCAGCCGTCGCACCGGCTGGCCGTCGAGGCTCAACTTCCGTTCCGTGGCGGCCCAGTAAATTTTGACCTCGTGCTCGCCCTGGCCGGTGATTTTTGCGCCGACGAAGTAGCCCTTCTGGCCGAGCCGCACCATCTGCGCGCCGCCCACGCCGCGAAACGACCGCAGCGTGGCGAGCAGGTAGATGGCCTCCAGAATGTTCGTCTTGCCCTGCGCGTTGCCACCGAGCAGGAGATGGAAACCAGGGCCGAAATCCCCGTCCAGCCGCGCGTAGTTGCGGAAGTCGCGGAGTCGCAGATGGGCCAGATGCACACGGGAAATTAGAGTCCCGCCGCGCCACCGGTCAAATGCGATTCCCGCACGCGAGGCACAAATTCCGAACCGGATGAACAGGAGCCAGCCGAGGAAACGGAGTTCAAAAGAGTGGCGAATGGGAAGGCCCGGCTGTTTTTTCCAACGGCAGCCTGATTTTTAATTCAGCCGTTGAACCACGGAGACATTGAGGCGGAAAGACGAGGATGAATTGTCCGTGCCTCTGCGCTAAAAAATAAACGCGGAGGACGCAGAGGATTACGCAAAGGTCGCAGAGACTATTGGGAACACTTCCGGCTCAAGCCGCCCTTGCTTTCACCACGCCGGGCGATATTTTCCGCCCCATGCCGCGCGAGACCAACCAGGCCAGGGCCGAACGCACCCGGAAAATCATCGCCGGGCTTCAGCGAACTTATCCCACCGCGCACTGCGAGCTGAATTTCTCCAACCCGCTGGAACTGCTCGTCGCCACGATTCTCTCCGCGCAATGCACCGACAAGCGCGTGAACCTCGTCACCGCCGAGTTGTTCAAACGGTATCGCTCCGCCGCCGATTTCGCGAACGCTCCGCTCGCAGAACTGGAGCAGGCCGTCAAGACCACGGGCTTTTTCCGCAACAAGGCAAAGAATATCCAGGCCTGCTGCCGCAAGCTCGTCGAGCGCCACGACGGCGAGGTGCCGCGCATGATGGATGAACTCACCGCGCTCGATGGCGTGGGCCGCAAGACGGCGAACGTCGTCCTCGGAAATGCCTTCGGCATCAACGTCGGCGTCGTGGTGGACACGCACGTCACGCGGCTCGCGAACCGGCTCGGCCTCACGAAACAGGGCGACGCGGTGAAGATTGAGCAGGACTTGGTGAAGCTGGTGCCGCCAGCGCAGTGGACGCTGTTCAGCCACTGGCTCATCTGGCATGGCCGCCGCCGGTGCGCCGCGCGCAAGCCGGACTGCGCACACTGCGAAATCGCGGCGCTCTGCCCCTCGGCGGCAATTTAGTGGGACAGGCGTCCCGCCTGTCAGTGGTGGCATCTCTCATTTCGCGTCACTCCAAAAGTTTCAGACGCGTTCTTGGACAGGCAGGATGCCTGTCCCACTACTTGCTTCCCCGCGCCGTCGCCCAGCCGCGCACGAAGCCGATGCACTGGCCGATGTCGCCCACGGAGTTGTCCCAGTTGTTCTCGTATTCGATGGAGAGGTGGCCGTCGAACTTCTGCTTCCGCAACTCGTCCAGCACGGCGATGGTGTCCGACACGCCCGTGCCATAGACGATGTCCGGCGTCTTCTCGCCGATGACCGCGCGCTCCTTGAGGTGCAGGCTCACGATGCGGCCCTTGAGGATGCGGATGCAGTCGAGCGGCTTGAGGCCGGAGCTTTGCCAGTGGCCGGTGTCCGCGCACGCGCCGATGCGCGGGTCGCGGTCTTTCACCAGCGCGAGCACGAAGTTCGGATCCCAGATTTTGTAATTCTCATCCTCGACCTGCTTGCCGTCCGGCCCCTTTTTGAACCGCTTCGCGTGCTCGTGGTAGCCCACCTTGAGGTCGAACTCCTTCACGAGTTTCTCAATCACATCAATGTTCTTCACGTCCTCCGTGGTGATGCCGTAGAGGTTCAGCTTCTTGGCGAACTCAAAAATCTTCCGCCACTCGGCCTCGTCCTTGCCGCCGACCACGCCGTAGTTCACGGCGCGAATCTTGTGCTTCTCCAGCTTGGCCTGCACCTCGGCGATGACCTCGTCGGACGCGTCGTGGTTGAACGTCACGTCGGGCTTTTCCTTCGAGAGCTTCTGGCGCGGGAAAAACTCGATGGTCTTCCCGCCCGCCGAGTCCGTCTTCTCGATGGCCTCGAAGAGGGTGAAGCGGTTGAAGCTGTAGGCCTGGCAGCCGACAGCGAGGCCGCCGATTTTGCAGTCGGCGGGAATTGGGTTCGCGGCGAAGAGGCTGGGGCCGGCGAGCAGCGCGGCGGTGAGCACGAGTTGAGCGAGAAGAGTTTTGGTTTTCATGTTGTTTTCCAGTCCGGGCTGCGGCCCGTTCGTTGGTTGAATGGACGCGATTGCAGTCGCAACGCCGCCGGGTGTCAAAGCAAAACCGAATTCCGGCTTTGCTCCCCGCTGCGCGCGTGGTTGAGTCGGCGCGTGCTGGGCACCATCCTGAACATCGCGGGCATCCTGCTCGGCGGCATCGCCGGCCTCTATTGGCCGCGCCCGATGCCGCCGGAGTATCAGTCGCGCCTGAAGATGTTCCTCGCGGCGGCGGCGGTCTGGGTTGGCTTCAGCATGCTGTGGCGGGCCGTCAACGGAAGTTTCCGGCAGGTGCTCGGCCAGTTGGGAATTCTCCTGCTCGCGCTCATTCTCGGCCCGCTCGTGGGCCGGCTGCTGCGCCTGCAAAAAAACTTCAGCCGCCTCGGAGGTTTCGCCGAAAACGAACTCTCGCGGCCCGTCGGCGGCGGGATGTCCGCCATGCATGGCTTCGTCGCGTGCGCCGTGATTTTCTGCCTGAACCCGCTCGGCATCACCGGCGCGATTCAGGACGGCCTCGGCGAAGGCAAATACCAGACGCTCGCGCTGAAGGCCGCGCTGGACGGCCTCGCGGCGCTGGGGCTGGCCACGGTTTTGGGCTGGCGCGTGCTGCTCGCGGCCCTGCCGCTGGCGGCGTTCCAGGGCACGCTCGCGCTCGGCGCGCGGTTCATCGCGCCGCAACTTTCCGCCGCGATGATGGATTCGATTCACGCCGCCGCTGCCCTCGTGGTGCTGTCCGCCGTCGTGCTGATTCTCGGCATACGCAAGGTGCCGCTGGCGGATTATCTTCCCTGCCTCGCCGTCGCACCGCTGCTGACGTGGTGGTGGCGGTGAAAAGAACATGTATTGCGCCGAAGTTGAACGGGGAGCGCACGCGCCCCGTGTGCGGTTTTCCGTGCCCTCGCGGAAAACTCATGTGGCACGAAATCGTGCGGACTTTTCAAAACCTTGGTTCGCGCCACCGGCGCTGGATGCGAGGGCGCATCCAGCCACACCCGGGGGCGGGTGTGCTCCCCAACCTCGGGTTGAAAAACTCAATCGCGCCCGCCGGTTGCGCGTCTGACCTAAAAATATCATTTCGCGTGACAATCAACGGAGCGGGATTCCGCCGCCCCGCGTAGAAAAGCTGCACGCCCGGCGATTTAGCCGCCGGTAATTCATTTATGAACATCCGCCTACTTTTTTCCGCTCTGCTGCTCGTGGGATGCGCGCTGGCCTTCCCGCTGGCCGGGGCGACGACCAAAACCAAATCCGTCAGCAAGACGACCTACAAGCAGGTCTATGGCGACACTGGCAAGGAACCCACGCTGGACGCCGCGAAGGAACTGCCGCGCTTTCCCGCTGTAGAGCCGAAGGACGCCCTCGCCACTTTCAAAATCAAAAAGGGCTTCAAGCTCGAGTTCGTCGCGCACGAGCCGCAGGTCGCGGATCCCATCGCGGTGTCGTTCGACGAGCGCGGACGGATGTTCGTGTGCGAGATGGTTGATTACTCCGAGCGGCGCGACGAGACGCCGCATCCCGGCCGCATCCGGATGCTGGAGGACAAGGACGGGGACGGCTACTTCGAGACCGCCACCATTTTCGCCGACAACCTCGCGTGGCCCACGGCGCTGATCTGCTACGGCGGCGGCATCTTCGTCGGTGCCACGCCCGACATCATCTGGCTCAAGGACACCAAGGGCACCGGCAAGGCCGACGTGCGCGAAGTGGTCTTCACCGGATTTGGCACCGGCATGGCGAAGCTCAACGTCCAGGGGCTGATGAACAATTTCAACTGGGGCCTCGACAACCGCATCCACCTTCAGAGCGGCCCGGGCAATCGCGGACTCATCGAGTGCAAGCGCCGTCCCGACCTCAAGCCCGTCGAACTCGGTGCGCGCGACTTCTGGTTCGACCCGCGCACGTTTGATTTCGGCTTCGAAGCCGGCGGCGGGCAATACGGCTTCAGCTACGACACGCGCGGGCGGAAATTTGTCTGTTCCAACTCCGACCATCTCCAGATGTTCCTCTACGACGACCGCTACGCCGCGCGCAATCCCTACTACTCCATGCCGTCACCGCGCCGCAGCATCGCAGCCGACGGCGGCGCGGCGGAAGTTTTTCGCCTCAGCCCCGACGAACCGTGGCGCATCGTCCGCACGCGCTGGCGCGTCTCCGGCGCGGTGAAGGGCGCGGTCGAGGGCGGCGGGCGCGTGAGCGGCTACTTCACGGGCGCGACCGGCACGACCGTTTATCGCGGCGACGCCTACGGGCCGGAGTTCGTGAACAACACCTTCACCGGCGACGCGGGCGGCGGCCTCATGCATCGCAAAATTCTCCACCCCGACGGCGTCGGCCTCATCGGCAAACGCCCCGACGACGAACAGGGCTACGAGTTCCTCGCCTCGCGCGACACGTGGTGCCGCCTCGTCAACTTCGCCAACGCCCCCGACGGCTGCCTCTACGCGCTCGACATGTATCGCGAAGTCATCGAGCACCCGTGGAGCATCCCCGAGAGCATCAAGCAGCATCTCGACCTCAACAGCGGCAACAACCGCGGCCGCATCTACCGCATCGTGCCGGAGAATTTCAAACGCCGCCCGAAGTTTGATTTTGGAAAAGCCACGACCGCCGAACTCGTCGCGACGCTGGAGCATCCGAATGGGTGGCACCGCGACACGGCGGCGCGGTTGCTGCATGAGCGGAATGACAAGGCAACTATTCCGTTGCTGGAGAAAATGTTCTCCAACTCCAAATCTCCGCTGGGCCGTCTGCACGCCTTGAACGCGCTTACGGCTTTTGGCCCGGTGCGTCCGGCGACGCTGGTTGCCGCGCTGAAGGATTCCGATGCAGCGAAGCGGGAACACGCCATTCGCCTGTCGGAAGCCGCGTTCTCCCTCACCCCGGCCCTCTCCCCAGGGGAGAGGGAGAAACGCAGCCCGTCATCGAAACAAGCTAAAGCCGCGCAAACCAAGACCGCACGAATAGCAGACGTGCCGCCGCAGTCGCCCCCTCTCCCAAAGGGAGAGGGCTGGGGTGAGGGGGAACGGAGCCTCCTCTTGGAAGCACTGCTTACGTTGGTCAAAGACCCGGATTCGCGCGTCCGTTTCCAACTCGCGCTGACGCTCGGCGGTCTCAAGGACGATGGCGAAATGAAGATTACAGGTGCGCTTTCTTCCCTAGGTTTCCGTTACGCGTTTCCGAATTCCAAGAATCCCGGGACGATTTCTTCGGAGGCAGAATGGATGCGGCACGCTGTCCTTTCATCGCGGCCTGAATACGCGCCGGGGTTGTTCCGCCGGGCGATGGGCGTGTGCCCGGTTCAGTTCATGCCGGAAGGGTTGAAGTATCTTGTGGAACTGGCGCGCGTCATCGGTGCGCGCAACGAGGCTTCCGGTGTGGCCGAAGTCTTCTCATGGATTACCATGACCAACGCTTCATACGCCGAGTGGCATTCGCCAGTGATTCGCGCCTTCGGTGAAGGTTTGCAACGCGCCGGCAGTTCGCTCGCAAAGGCTGACAAGGAAGGCAAACTCAAGAGCGTCTTCGCCAACGCCACGAAGACCGCAGCCGATGGCAAAGCCTCCGAGTCCAGCCGCGTGCAGGCCGTTTCGCTGCTTGCCCTCACCAGCTTCAAGGAATCCGGCGAGCCGCTCGCCGCGTGCCTGCGCTCCGGCCAGCCGGAGCCGGTGCAACTCGCCGCCATCACCGCGCTCGGAAAATTCCCCGACGCCGGCGCAAGTGCCGCGCTGCTGCAAAACTGGCCCGCCTACAGCCAGCGCGCGCGCAGCGAGGCGATGTCCGTCTTGCTCGCCCGGCCCGAACGCGCGACGGCGTTGCTCCACGCCATCGAGTCCGGCTCCGTGAAGCGCGAGCAACTCAACGCCACGCAAATCGAATCGCTCCAGCACCACAAGACCAAGGCCGTCGCTGCGCTGGCCGCGAAGGTGTTGCCGGTGGAAAAGAAAGTTTCCCGCGACGAACTTATCCAGCAGTTCGCCGCCGCGCTCACGCTCAAGGGCGATGTGGCAAAGGGCCGCGCCATTTACGCCGAGCGCTGCATCTCCTGCCATCGCGCCGAAGGGCAGGGCTTCCAGCTCGGCCCCGACCTCGTGACCGTGAAGACTGCGGGCCGCGAAAAACTGCTCACGAGTTTCCTCGACCCGAACCGCGAGGTCGCACCGCAGTATCTCGCCTTCAACATCGAGACCAAGGACGGCGAGAGTTACAGCGGCCTCATCGTCGCCGACAACGCCGCCGGCGTTACGCTGCGTCAGGCCTTCGGCAAGGAGGACGTGATCCCGCGCACGAAGATCAAGACGATGCGCAGCCCCGGCCAATCCCTCATGCCCGAGGGACTCGAAGCTGGCCTCACGTCGCAGCAGATGGCTGACCTGCTAGAGTTCATCGAAAGTGCGAAGTGAGAGGCTCCGCCAGCAGCCGACGAGTCATGGGCTGATATTAATAATCAGACGTGTCTTCATCAACTCTTCGGTCTTGAACGTGAACGTGACGGACGAGTTGTCCGTAGCCCACTGTATTAAACACTCCCGAGGCCAACTAGTCCATGGCTCGGCTGTGACGATGCGGCGAACGCTTCGGCCTTCTGCAGATTCAATCGTAACGCAATGGTATTCATGCGGTGTTCTGCCCCAAAAATCATCGCGCCACTTGCTTGAAACCTTTGCTACGTATCGCTTGTCGGGTGACTGCGCCATGTCATCACTGCTGACCGAAGTCATCGCAATCCAGCCGAATCGAGCTGCGACACCAACCAGAAAGAGGGCAATGACAATTTGGATAATGGTTTTTCTTTTCATGTGGCGAATCGGCCTATGCCGGGCTTGAAAGCAATTCTTCGCGGACCACCGGCTCCTCCGCGTTCACAAACCACGCCAGCAGGCCCGCGACGATGAAGGCCGCCGCGCACAGCCACATTCCCTCGTGATGGTCGTGGTTCACGTCCCACGCCTTCAGCACGGCGGTGAAGAGCACGGGCTGGATGGCCGCGCCGAAGTTCCCCCACATGTTCGCCCAGCCGAAGAGCTGCGCCTGATGTTTGCCGCTGATGTCCTGCATCGTCGTCCACATCGCGGGCAGGCCGATGTCGGCGAAGAACGCCACGCCGCCGAAGGCCACGGCCATCGCCCACGGCGAATCCACCCACATCGCGGCGACGTAGCAGCCGGCGGCGGCGAATTTCGTCACGGACATCGGCAGCATCCGTCCGAGCCGCCGGCCGAACCGGCGCGAGAGATAATCCGTCGCCATGCCGCCGACCGGCAGCGCGGCGATGCCGATGGTGAGCGCGAGCGTGGTGATGGTGCCGCTCATGCCGTCGTCGAGGCGCATCACTTTCTTCAAATAATCCGGCAGCGAGAGGATGAGAAAGGCCCAGCCGATGTTGGTGAAGAACTGCACGCCGTTGGCCATCCACAAATTGACGCTGCGGCACGCCGGCCTCCACGGAAAACTGCGCGGCGGGTTTTTCACCGGCTGGAAGTCGCCGCGACCTTCCGCCAGCAACGCGATTTCCGCGTCGTTGCAGCGGGGATGCTGGCGCGGGTGCTCACGGAAAATTTTCCAGTAGAAAACGGCGACGAACACGCCGGCAAATCCATAAATCCAGCCCGCCCAGCGCCAGTCGCCGGATTTCAAAATCACGAATGCCGTCAGCCACGGCGCGAGCGCGCCGCCGACGCGGCCGCCCCACGAGATGCAGCTGCTGGCCAGTCCGCGACATTCCAGATGCGCCCAGCGCGTGAGCAGCCCGCTGCTCGCCGGATAGTAGCCCGCCTCGGCAAGGCCGCAACCCAGCCGCGCCAGCAGCAGCGTGGCGAAGCCCCACGAGAAGCTCGTCGCCGCCGTGAACAGCGACCACGACGCGATGTAGATCGTGATCAGCGCGCGCGCCCCGAAACGGTCGCTCAACCACCCGGCGGGCACCTGCGCCAGCGCGTAGGCCCAGAAGAACGCGCCCTTCACCCAGTCAATCTGCGACGAACTCAACGCGATGTTTTTCTGGAACGAGTCGGAGCTGATGATCTGCGCGAGGCAGATGCGGTCGAGATACATCAGGAACGCCACCACCGTCGCCATGCCCAGGATGGAAAAGCGGACGCGGGAGGGTGGCGCGGCGGTGGTCATGGTTTGGCGTGGAGTTTAGCGGAGCCGCGGTTTCGTGCCTAGCGCTTGTTTTCAAAATGGCGCTGGCGTTGATCGCCTGACCGGCAGCGGAGGATGGCATCCTGCTGTTTCGCCGGTTGGCAACCGGCAGGGCCATGAAATTATGAAGACCGTTCGCCGTCCGAAGCGCTGGCCGACTGCCAGCCGGCGAAACCGCAGATTGCCAATCTGCGCTACACCGGGGGATTTGATTGAGAACAAACCTGCTTCCGTCCAAAGTGACCGTGAAACCGATGCGACTGCTGACTTTCATCCACCGTGTGCTGGCCCTTCACGCAGCACTTCACGGCATCGCCGCCACCGCCGCTGAAATCCCGCCCGCGAAATCCCCCGCCGATTCGCTCAAGGCCATTCACACCAAGTCCAACCTCGTCGTGGAAC